>JAWOJF010000380.1:0-9635 GCA_046481785.1 Ignavibacteriaceae bacterium
TCTGAAACCCTTCCTTTCAGCTCCTGCCGCCGCCATCTGTGGGCGGAGGCCGTTTTCAGGCGTTTTTCCCGACAATCTCGGCGATCGGCCGCGGTTTGCCGATCAGCCAGCCCTGCACCGCGTCGATGTGCAGCGCCTTGAGCCGTTCCAGTTGAATTTCGGTTTCCACCCCTTCGGCAATCACGGCGATATCGATGCTGTGGGCCACGCTGCACAACGAGGCGATGAAAAAGCGGCTGTCGTTTTCCTCGTCCTTGAGTTCGCCCGTATAGCCGCCGTCGATCTTGACGTGGTCGGGACGCAATGACTGCAGGTAGGCCAGGTGGGAAAAACTCTGGCCGTAGTGGTCCAAGCCGAGGGCATGCCCCCTGCCCTGCACCAGGGCCCCGAAGGCCTTGACCTGCTCGAGGTTGTGGACCGCCCCGAATTCAGAAAACTCGAAGATGATCCGCGGGGCCGCGGCCGGCAAGCTCTCCAAAAATGAGTCGACCCATTGACAGAAGGCCGCATCGCGCATGGATGCTGCACGCAGAGTAGAAAAAAGTGAAGGGCCGCTGAGCCATCCTTTTGAGAATAATGAAATGCCCGCCGCAACTGAAACCAGGGAGATATTTCATACCAGTTCCAAACATGCTGAGATGAAAACGGAAGAAGATCTGCCATTCCTTATACAACTGCACAATAAATATATACTGTCGCAGATTAAAACCGGGTTAATGATAATTGACCAGCATGTTGCTCATGAAAGAATCCTTTATGAAAAAGCATTAAACCGTATGGAAGCTAACCTTCCATTCTCACAGCAGCTCCTTTTCCCTAAAACAGTTGAGATTGACCCTGCACGTGCTGCAATCATTAAGGAGATATATCCTCTATTATTTAAATTGGGTTTCGAGGTTAAGTTTTTTGGTAAAAATACTGTAGTAATTGAAGGCGTTCCTGATGATGTAAAAAACGGCTCTGAAGAAAAAATTCTAATGGAGCTTGTTGATGAGTATTCTCATAATCAAAGGGAAAAAAAGCTTGAAGAAAGAGATAACATTGCCAAATCTTACTCCTGTAAAACTGCAATAAAAGCCGGAGATAAATTGTCTGATAAGGAAATGCGCCTGCTTATCGACCAGTTATTTGCTACATCAATGCCGTATGTTTGTCCACACGGCAGGCCAATTGTAGTTAAGATATCTTTAGATGAATTCGACAGAAGATTTGGAAGAACTTCGTAACAATTAACAATGCATAATGTACAATGCATAATGCATAATTAAAGACATTTATAAGGCTGATTCTTTTATGATATTGTGATATCTGTTATAAAAGCAGGCTAAAATTAGCGAGCTTATTCCTATCTTAAATTTTTAATTATAATTTGTAGAATTGTCCATATGGAATGTATTGTCCGCAATTCGTCGGGAGACGATACAAAAAAGCTTATTTTGACAGGCATTTAAATCTTAATGAATTCTGTACCTCAAAAAGGGTATAAGTAAAATTTAGTTCAAAAAACTAAAAGCAAAGGAACTCTATGACTGACTATAGAAGACGCAGGCAGCAATACCTCGACAAAGCAAACAACTCACCAAACACAGGTATGAAGTTTACCACCGTAAGCGGAGAACCAATCGACGTTTTATACGGTCCCGATGATATTGAAGACATAAATTATTTAAGCGAAATAGGATTCCCGGGTGAATATCCTTATACACGGGGGATTCATGCAAACGGCTACCGGGGTAAAATATGGACAATGCGCCAGTTTGCCGGCTTTGGCTCACCGGATGATACTAATAAAAGATTTCACTATTTGCTTAATCATGGCCAAACAGGGTTATCTGTTGCTTTTGATCTTCCTACTCTTATGGGATGGGATGCTGATGCTCCTTTAAGTGAAGGAGAAGTAGGAATTTGCGGAGTTACTATATCTTCTTTAAAAGATATGGAAGTGCTGTTTAATAAGATCCCTCTTGATAAAGTTTCAACATCAATGACTATCAATTCACCTGCTGCAATGATATTTGCTTTTTACCTCGCTGTTGCACAGAAACAGGGAGTCGACTTTTCAAAACTGCGCGGCACACTTCAAAATGATATCCTGAAAGAATACATTGCTCAGAAGGAATATATTTATCCTCCGCACCCTTCAATGCGTATTATTGTTGATATGA
The DNA here is from genome assembly GCA_046481785.1 of Ignavibacteriaceae bacterium. Classification (GTDB taxonomy): domain Bacteria; phylum Bacteroidota; class Ignavibacteria; order Ignavibacteriales; family Ignavibacteriaceae; genus JAWOJF01. The sequence continues at coordinate 2,166 of JAWOJF010000380.1, forward strand.
TTGAATACTGTAAAAATGAAGTACATCAATGGAATCCTGTTTCTGTCAGCGGGTATCATATACGTGAAGCCGGTTCTACCGCTGCACAGGAACTTGCTTTTACCATGGCCGATGGCTTTGCATACATAGAAGCATGTATGGAACGGGGAATGGATGTGGATGAGTTTGCACCGAGGATATCTTTTTTCTTTAATTCTCATCTTGATTTTTTCGAAGAAATTGCAAAATACAGGGCTGCCCGGAAAATTTATTCAAAAAGAATGCGTGAACGTTATGGAGCAAAAAATCCCCGGTCATGGTGGCTCCGTTTCCATACACAAACTGCCGGCTGTACACTTACAGCACAGCAGCCTGAAAATAATATTATCAGAACGGCATTTCAGGCACTTGCTGCAGTACTTGGCGGAACACAGTCACTCCACACAAATTCAATGGATGAAACTCTTGCTTTGCCAAGTGAAAAAGCTGTAAAGATTGCACTGAGAACACAGCAGCTTATTGCTTATGAAACAGGGGTAATAAACACAGTGGACCCACTAGGCGGAAGTTATTTTGTTGAATCACTGACAGACAAAATGGAAAAAGAAGCAAATGATATTTTTGAACAGATTGATTCAATGGGCGGAGTAATTCCTGCTATTGAAGCCGGTTACTTTCAGAAGGCAATTGCTGATGCGGCATACCGTTACCAGATAGAAGTTGAAAGAAAAGAAAAATTTATTGTTGGTGTTAATGAGTTTATTGAAAAAGATGAAAAAGTTGATATTCCAATACTCACTGTTTCACCGGAAGTTGAAAGAAAACAAAGACAACTTCTGGCGGATCTAAGGCAAAACAGAAGTGATGAAGCTGTTAAGGAAAGTCTTGGTGAACTAAGAGATGCGGCGGTAAACGGCAATAATATTATGCCCGTACTTGTAAAAGCAGCACATAATTATGTAACTTTGGGAGAAATGGTTGGCGAACTTAAAGAAGTTTTCGGAATATACGAGGAAACAGCCGTCTTCTAATGGTTAAAACATATTTTAAATTGCTGCGGGTGCCGCAGTGGATTAAGAACTCTTTTGTTTTTGTACCGCTGCTTTTTTCCCAACACCTGTTTCATATAGCTTATCTTATTCCTGTTTTGCAGGCTTTTATTATATTCTGCATCATATCAAGCGTTATTTATATAATAAATGATATCATTGATATTGAAGCAGACAGAGCCCATCCTGCCAAACAATTCAGGCCCCTGCCATCAGGTAAAATATCAAAACAGCATGCTTCTGTACTGGCTTTTATACTTTTTACCGCTGCAGCTATTCCTCTATCGCAGTTTAACACAGGATTTATTATTGCTGTAGGGGCATATTTTATTCTTAACCTGCTCTATTCATTAGTATTGAAACATATAGTACTGCTTGATATTTTTAGTATTGCCGCAGGATTTATGCTGAGAATAATTGGCGGGGCTCTTGTAATTGATGTTGAAATATCAAGCTGGCTTATTTTAACAACAATGTTCATTTCCCTTTTTCTTGCTGTTATGAAACGGCGTTCAGAACTTATGCTTATTATGCCGGATGAAGCAGTTAAAGAGGGCGCAACCCGGAAGGTTCTTGCATTTTATTCCATAAATTTTGCAGACCAGATGGCTACTGTTGCCTCTGCCGGTGTAATAATTTGTTATGCGCTTTATACTGTTTCATCAAGAACTATATCTGTATTCCGCACAGAAAACCTGATTTATACAACACCTTTTGTTGTTTTCGGTATATTCCGGTATATGTATCTTGTTTATATGAACCAAAAAGGGGAAAACACAACTGAAATAATGATTACTGATATCCCAATGATTGTTACAGTTATTCTTTATATTATTACTGCAATTTTAATAATCTATTCGGTTATATAACATGGCTTCAGATCTGCTTATATTGATTGCATTGCTTGCATTAAGTGCCTTCTTTTCAGGCTCTGAAATGGCTTTTGTTGTATCAAATAAAATTAAAATTGAAGTAAGAGCCCGCAAAAAAAAGTTAGCAGCCGAAAACGCACAATTTTTTGTTAACAATTCCCAGGATTTCTTCTCTACTATACTGATTGGAAATAACGTTGTTAACATAGCCTTTGCGTCCATGAGCACATTGTTCCTGGCAGGGTGGTTTGGATTTAATGAGCTTACAATTCTTATTATTTCTACTCTGTCCCTGTTGATTTTAGGTGAATTAATCCCTAAGTACTTTGCCCGGGAATTAGCAGACCGTGCAATTCTCCCGGCCTCTATTCCATTAAGATTGATTTATTTTTCCCTCTATCCGCTTATTAAATCTGTAGCTTCTTTTTCATCTATGATTACCCAATCAAAAAGTGCTTCACAGGAAAAAATAGATTTTCTTTTTAGTAAGGAAGATATAGAATCCCTGGTTAAGGAAAGTCATGATGCGGGAATAGTTAATAAAAAAGAAAGTGATATTATCAACAGGGTACTTGCCCTTGGCGATCAGCGGGTTTATGAAGCTATGCGCCCCAGGACCGAAATAGTTGGCGTGGAAATAGAAGGCAGTGTTGATGAAGCACTTTCTGTTTTTATTGATTCCGGTTATTCAAAATTACCGGTTTATGAAGAAAGTCTGGATAATATTAAGGGGGTAATTTTTGCATATGATATTTTTAAATCACCCCAAAAACTTTCTGATATTATCCGGGAAATAATATTTGTTCCTGAAACAAAAAAGAGCTTCGAAATGCTGAATGAATTCCTGTCAAAACAGGTATCAATTGCAGTTGTAATTGATGAGTTTGGCGGGACTGCCGGAATTGTTACCATGGAAGATATTATGGAAGAATTGTTCGGTGAAATAAGGGACGAGTACGATGTTGAGGAAGATATCTGCAGAAAAACAGCTCCTAATACATACCTTATAAGCGGAAAAGTGGAAGTGGATTTTATTAATGAAAAGTATAACCTGAATATTCCAACCGGTGATTATGAAACCATTGGTGGTTATATAACATCCACATTAGGCAGAATCCCAATTCAGGGGGAGATAATAACTATTGACAATTTTAGTATCCTTGTAGCCCGCGCCAAAAATATAAAAATAGACCTGGTAAGATTAACAACAATTTCAGAAGATACAGGCGAGCAATCCGACTGATCAAAAGCATACTATAAGTTTAAAAAGTTTCAATGTTTCAAATAACTTGTGCCTGCCTGCGGCGGGCAGGCTTACTCTTGAACTTGCTCCTGCTCTTGCACTCCCGCTTTGTCAGTCTTAAGTTTTTCCCGTATTTTTGTAAGATTTCTTAAATTGATTTCCGAAGGTATAATAGGTAAATTTGATTAAGCTTAACATAACAGGAAAAGACAGGAATTCTAAAGCCAGAGCCGGATTTTATGAAACAGACCATGGTATAGTTGAAACACCCATTTTTATGCCTGTGGGAACACAGGGCACTGTTAAGGCTGTAAACCAGGATTACCTTAAAAATGATATAAAAGCACAGATTGTTCTTTCAAATACTTATCATCTTTATTTACGCCCGGGTACTGAAATATTGGAAAAAGCAGGTGGACTTCACCGTTTTATGAACTGGGATAAACCTATTCTTACTGACAGCGGCGGGTACCAGGTTTTCAGCCTGGCTGAACTTCGTAAATTGAAGGCTGACGGTGTGGAATTCAGGTCTCACCTGGATGGTTCAAAGCATTTTTTCAGTCCCGAAAAGGTAATAGCTATCCAGAGAAGTATCGGCTCAGATATTATGATGGTGCTTGATGAATGTACCCCCTTTCCGTGTGAGTATGATTATGCTGTTAAATCTACTAAACTTACGTCTGACTGGGCAGTTCTAAATAAAGAAGCTTTTGAAAAATCATTGCCATTGTACGGCCATAAACAATTCCTTTTTGGTATTATACAGGGGAGTGTTTATAAGGATCTGCGCGAAAAATCGGCTAAAGATTTACTTAATACCGGCTTTGACGGGTATGCCATTGGCGGATTGGCTGTAGGCGAACCTGCAGAAGTGATGTATGAAATGGTTAATTTTACTACTGACTTTATGCCCGATGATCAGCCGAGATATTTAATGGGTGTCGGGAAGCCTGAAAATATTCTTGAAGCTATAGAACGCGGTATTGATATGTTTGACTGCGTTATGCCGACAAGAAATGCACGCAACTCAAACCTGTTTACATCGGCAGGAGTTCTGGCAATGAGGAATGCTAAGTATAAAGATGATTTTTCGGCTGTTGATGCAGAATGTGACTGTTATACATGTAAAAATTTTACAAGAGCTTATCTAAGGCATCTGTTTATTGCAGGAGAAATTTTAGCTCTTGAACTGGCTAGTATTCATAACCTTCACTTTTATTTGAATCTTGTTAAACTGGCAAGAGAAAGAATTATTGAAGGTAATTTTAGAGAATGGAAAAACGAAACAATAAAAAAAGTAACAATCGGTAAAAATATAACGGAGGAATAACTTGGAATATTTAATAGCAATGGCTCCGCCGGCTGACGGCAGCGGCGGCGGTGGAATGATAAGCACAATAATAATGTTCGGTGCTATCTTTGTAATCTTTTATTTTATGATTATACGTCCTCAGCAGAAACGTGCTAAGGAAAGAGAAAAAATGTTGTCTAATGTTCAAAAAGGAGATAAGGTTGTAACAAGCGGCGGTATGCATGGTACTGTTGCAGGAATAGATGAAAAGACAGTACTTTTGAATGTAGGTGATAATATAAAAATGACTTTTGAAAGAAGCGCAATTGCTGCGGTAGTTTCAAAAGAAAAAACTATGTAGTTAGCAGTAGAGTTTGTGAGAAATTTTTAATCAATCAGGCATGCTCTCATACATTCATGTTGTAAACATGTCTGTGTGAATTGCATGCTTCAGTAAAATATTAGAAGTAAAGAATTGTAATGTTTATACCCGTAGAAGAAGCCATTGATGAAATAAGGAATGGCAAAGTTATAATAGTAGTTGATGATGAAGACCGTGAAAATGAAGGGGATTTCGTCTGTGCAGCAGAGTATGTTACTCCCGATATAGTAAATTTTATGGTTACTCATGGCAGGGGAATGCTTTGTGCTGCAATTACTGGCAAAAAATTAGATGAGCTGGAACTGCCTTTAATGGTGGATTCAAACTCTGCACTCCATGGAACCCAGTTTACTGTTACAGTAGATGCAATAGAAGGTACCACAACAGGTATCTCGGCCGCTGACAGGGCGCTTACTATTAAAAAGCTTATTGATAACAGCTCCAAAGCTTCTGATTTTGCCAGGCCGGGACATATTTTCCCTCTGCGTGCTTTTGAAGAGGGAGTATTAAGAAGAGCAGGCCATACCGAAGCTGCCGTTGACCTGTGCCGCCTTGGGAATCTGCAGCCTGCAGGCGTACTTTGTGAAATTCTTAAAGAAAACGGTGAAATGGCCAGGGTTCCCGATTTACTGGAATTTGCTGCCAAATTTAATATCAAAATGGTTACCGTTAAAGATATTATTGCTTACCGCCTGCGTAAAGAAAAACTTATTGAAAAAATTGCAGATGTCCATTTTCCTACAAAACATGGAACCTTCCGTTTAAACCTTTATAAAAATTTACTGGACGGTAAAGAACAGGTTGCACTTGTTAAAGGAGAAATTTCTGAAACGGAACCAGTTCTTGTAAGGATGCACTCCGAATGTTTAACCGGGGATGTTTTTCATTCACTAAGGTGTGACTGTCATGATCAGCTTAATGCTGCATTAGAGAAGATTAACCAGTCGGGCAGTGGAGTTCTTGTTTATATGAGGCAGGAAGGCCGGGGCATTGGGCTTGGTAATAAAATTCTTGCTTATAAACTGCAGGAAGAAGGCAAAGATACTGTTGAAGCAAATGAAGCTCTTGGCTTTAAACCTGATCTGCGCGATTATGGAATAGGTGCACAGATACTTCTTGATTTAGGCGTAAAAAAAATAAGATTACTGACTAATAATCCAAAAAAAATAATAGGCTTAAAAGGTTACGGCCTTGAAGTGGTTGAGCGTGTACCTATTGAAATGGTACCAAATGAAAATAACGAAAGATATCTGAAAACCAAACGGGATAAACTTGGCCATATAATACTTCAGTAGTATATGCTCATGATTCGGCTTTTGCGGTTTAACCTGATTACGAAAGTATGCTTAAATATAGAATTAATATTGTTAATAGCCCATTTTTACGGGAGCTGTAAAGTGAAAACTTTAACCATCCTTATTTTGTTTCTTTTCTTTATCAATCCGGTTTCTGCGCAGACTTCAGGGAAAATTTATGAGGCAACTATTGATGGTGAAATTGATCTGGGGCTTGCACCATATATTTCAAGGGTAATTTCTGAAGCCGAAGAGAATAAGGCAGAAGCGGTTATTTTCAGGATCAATACTTTCGGCGGAAGGGTTGACGCGGCAACACAAATTAAAGATGCTATCATGTCAAGCAAAGTATTGACAATTGCATATATAAATAACCGGGCTATATCTGCAGGAGCCTTAATTGCATTATCTTGTAAAAAGATAACCATGGTTCCCGGCAGTTCGATCGGTGCTGCTACTGTGGTAGATCAAACCGGTGAAAAAGTAAGCGAAAAGTATCAATCATATATGCGCTCAGAGATGCGCTCTACTGCTGAAAAAAACGGCAGGCGCACAGATATTGCCCAGGGAATGGTAGATGAAAGGATAGTAGTTAAAGATCTTGATGATGACAGCACTAAACTTATTACTTTAACAGCAGAAGAGGCCGTAAAATTTGGCATAGCAGATACTATTATTTCCAGTGTTGATGAAATAGCCGGTGCTTTTGGTTTATCGGGTGAAATAGCAAAAGTTGAAAGCAACTGGGCAGAGGATGTAGTAAGATTCCTTAATAGTCCAATTATTTCAACTATACTTATTCTTGCCGGTATATTTGGAATAATGGCGGAAGTAAAAACTCCCGGCTGGGGGCTTCCCGGAACCGCAGGCTTAATAGCTTTAACTTTATTTTTCGGTTCCTCATATATTCTTCAGCTTGCTTCAATAGTGGATATACTTCTTTTTGTTATCGGATTGGCACTGCTGGCTCTGGAAATTTTTGTGATACCCGGCTTCGGATTTGCCGGTATTGGCGGTATATTATTAATCCTTGCCTCACTTTTTCTTGCACTAATTGATACTGATATGCCTTATATTGATTATGATTTGATTTCAAGAGCAATCATTCAGCTTACGGTTGCGCTAACAGCATCACTGGCTGCTATATTTCTTATAGCAAAATATCTTCCTAAAAGCAGCGTCTTTAGTAAACTGGTACTTGCTGAAGAGGAGAGTGCGGAAAAAGGTTATGTTTCTTACCCTTCAGTTAAAGAATTAATTGGGGCAGAAGGAGTTGCTTTAACTACCCTGCGTCCTGCTGGTACCGCTGAATTTAACGGCCAAAGAGTAGATGTTGTTGCCGATTGGGAATATATTGAA
>JAWOJF010000400.1:0-9940 GCA_046481785.1 Ignavibacteriaceae bacterium
CAAAGATTCAAAGATTCAAAGATTCAAAGATTCAAAGATTCAAAGATTCAAAGATTCAAAGATTCAAAGATTCAAAGATTCAAAGATTCAAAGATTCAAAGATTCAAAGATTCAAAGATTGAAAGATTCAAAAATTTTGAATATAAATATTAGCTTAAGTCATAACTTTACTATTAGTCGTAACTCGTCCGGTGCAGCCCAGGCGGAAGGCATTACTCGTATAGGATTTATTCCGATTAGAATTAAGAGTAAGATTACGATTACAAGTTTATTACTGTTTTTGTTCATTATTAATACATTAAGTGCACAGGAAAAAAATAGTGAATACCTGGATTCATTATATAACGCAATTGTATCATTAAGAGGTTCGGACAATGTAAAGTATAATTCACCATTAACAGAGGAAACGGGAATTAAGTGTGCATTCTCTACATATGCCGATGTAAGAGCAAACTTTGAACAGTTTAATGAAATCCAAAAAGCAGCTATAGGCTCTTTTATTCAGAGGGTAGAGCGCCATACAAGTATAGTTTCTCCATCAGGACTTTTTAGAGTTCATTTCGATACAACCGGCACTAATACTCCCATTTATGAACCTTCATTATCACCATTAGAAAATGCTCAGTTAGTTGCAGATGCGCTTGATTCAGCATATAGTTTCGAAGTTAATCACCTTGGCTATCTTCCGCCGCCGGCAGATGACGGCAGCGGTGGCGATACCCGTATTGATTTATATATTGAGAACCAGGGGCGGGGTCTTTATGGTTATACTCAGCCGGAAAATGATCTTGGTAATAGAAGATGGACAGCATACATGGTTATTGATGAAGAATATGGAACCGGGTACAGTACTCATGGCGAGGCTGCTATGCGGGCAACTGTAGCTCACGAATTGCATCATGTTATACAGGTAGGCAGTTATGTATATGAGGACCGGGACCAGTTTTTTATGGAATTAACTTCTACATCAATGGAGGAATTCGTATTTGATGATGTTAATGATTATTATGCTTATATGCGCAATTATTTTAATAATACCTCCCGTGTTTTCTCCAGATTTTCCCAATCCAATGATGGATACGATTTGGCAATATGGAATATATTTTTAGCAGATAGCTTCGGCATTGATATCATCAGGAGGCAGTGGGAACTGCTTCCGCAAATGAGAGCCCTTGATGCTATAAATACAAGTCTTGTAGAAAAAGGATCTTCCTTTTTTGAAATAATGAACCAGTTCGGTGTATGGTGTTACTTTACAAATTACCGCACTGTTCCCGGTCAGTATTTTGAAGAAGCCGAAAGTTATCCTGCCGTCAGATTTTCCATGGTTGATTTTAATCCGCCGTCAGCAACAGCAAACCTAAATTCTCCGCCGGCAGCAAATACATATATTAATTTTATAAATGCCGAAACCACTACACCCGACAGTTTAACCGCCATTGTTACTAATACTGATTTCCGGGCAGCAATTGAAACTCCGGACTTAACTTTTCCTTTTGAGTATACTTTATTTAACTATGATGAGCCGGGAGCTGCAGCACTTACACGGGGATACTATTTTAAATCCCAGTCGGCATTTCCCGAATTCTGGTCAACTGCAGAAATGCTGGATAACCAGCTTATAAGAGGAGGACATTTTATTGAGGGAGTTGTGGACTATGTATTCCCTTCTCCATTTTATTACAGCAAAAATTCAACCATATACATTCCCGCTAAATCAGATCCTTTTGCGGGGACTGATTTAAATATTTATTCTCCCAGCATGGACCTGGTTTATTCATCTGTAAAAAATGTTGAAAAAAAATATGGACAATCCTTAGTTCTATGGAATGCAAAAGACAACAACGGAAATAAACTTCCTTCGGGTGTATATATGTATGCTGTAAAAACAGGTGATGAAACTTCAACAGGGAAAATTGTAATTTTTAATGACTAAACACTATTCCATAGAAGTACAAGACCTGAACAAGACCTTTGGAAGAAGGCTTATATTTAATGGTATTAATTTTAATATTAACGAAAGCGGCATAACGGGAATAACCGGGCCTAACGGTTCGGGCAAGTCTACCCTGGTAAAAATACTTGCCGGTTTAATTTCTCCTTCAGGCGGAAAAGTAATTCACAGTAACAGCAGTAAAGAGATCATTCCGGAAAAACTGCATAATTATATGGGTTTTGTTTCCCCCTACCTGGTGCTATATGATGAATTTTCAGCTCAGGAGAACCTCCAACACTTTGCACATATAAGGGATGTTCAGTATAATAAGGATAGAATAAACAGTTTATTAGACCAGTTTCTTTTATATAACCGCAGAAATGATTTCGTAAAAACATATTCATCAGGAATGAAACAACGGCTGAAGTTTATCTTCGCCCTTATGCATTCCCCTCAGCTTATAATTCTGGATGAACCTACTTCAAATCTTGATGAAGAGGGTAAAAATTCAGTTTATAAAATAATTGAAGAAGAAGGTAAAAAGGCCATAGTAATTGTGGCATCAAACGAAAAGAGTGATTTGCAGCTTTGTACCAATTTAATAAAGCTGGAAGAGTATAAAAACAGATAAAAAAACTATATTTGTGTAACCAAAAGACCATTTGAACATCCAATTAAACCGGTAAAGAATGCAGTTATAACCTGAAGTTAAAACATCAGGGCATAAATACATTTAATACCATATAATTAAGGGTAAAAGAAAAAAAGATGACCTCAAAAGCTTACGCTTTATTTAAAAAAGATTTCAGCTCGGAAGTGAGAACGCGTTATGCTATAAATGCCCTTGTTATGTTTATAATTGTAGCAATAAGTGTAATTCTTTTTTCGATAGGAGATGAGCGTGTAACACCCTCATTAACAGGCGGACTTTTGTGGGTGGTTATTTTTTTCTCGGCAATGTCAGGTTTATCCCGGGCCTTTGTTTCCGAAGAAGAGCGCGGTACTTCCCTTACTCTTCAGCTTATTGCATCACCTGCAACAGTTTTTACAGGAAAGTTATTATTTAATGTAATCCTTGTCTTTATGATGAATATTGTAATAACATTGCTTTATTCGGCATTGTTTAATGAGTTTATTATAAGGAACTTTGTTCTTTTTCTGGCAACATTTATACTGGGAAATATAGGGCTGGCTGTTTCCTGTACAATAATTGCGGCTATTATAGCAAAAGCCGGTGCTAAGGGAACTCTTTACCCTGTTTTATCGTTTCCTATTTTATTACCGTTAATTTTAACATCTGTTAGATTAACACTTTTTGCAATTGATGGCACGACTATTGAAGAATCTATATTTGAATTGGCAATTGTTGCCTGTTATGATGCTTTGATGATTTCCGCATCATATATGTTATTCGACTTTATCTGGAAAGATTAACAAATTTTAATAAAACTAAAGGTATAATTAATGGCCTGGAAAATTTTCCTGTTTTTGCTGTTAAGTTTTGTATCGGTGGCGGGAATAGCATTTCCCATTGTAGAGAAACCATCTGCCTGGTATGAGTTTCCTATGATACCGGGTCTTGGCGAAAATGCAAAAATTATCTTTTTCCATGTACCTACTTCATGGCTTACTGTAATAGCGTTTTTAATGTCAACTATTTACGGCATTAAGTATTTACGCAAAAGAGATTTAGACGATGATGCAAAATCTTATGCTGCTGCCCAGTTGGGTATTATTTTTTGTATTCTTGCAACAGTAACCGGTGCAGTTTGGGCTAAGTTTGCATGGGGCGCATTCTGGAGCTGGGACCCCCGGCAGACAAGCGTTTTTGCTATACTGTTAATTTACGGTGCTTATTTTGCACTCCGTTCTTCAATAGAATCGGAAGAAAAAAAAGCAACTCTTTCAGCAGTGTATTCATCAATAGCGTTTTTAACAGTCCCGTTTTTTATATTTATTATGCCAAGAATTATGACTGGACTGCATCCGGGCTCAGCAGATGATACAAATGCCGGCCCGGTTATAGATTTTCAAATGAACGTAAATATGAGGTTAATTTTCTTCCTGTCATTAGCAGGATTTACAATCCTATTTTTCTGGATGTGGAAGATTGGATATAAATCTATAATTTATAAAGACAAACTCAATAAACTTTTAACCAGTCCCGGCAGTACCGGGTCCTGACAGGAGGAATAACTTGGAAGGCATATACGAGTTCCTTGAAAACAATTCAATATACATTGTAATGATTATTGTTCTTATTGTATGGGCAGGAATATTTTTCTTTATGCTCAACCTTGATAAGAGAATTAAAAGTGTAGAAAAAGAAATAAACGGAGATAAAAAAGATGAGAAGTAAATATATATTCGGTGCTGTTATTGTTACCATATTCCTTGGACTAATGGTATATCTTTTTACACAGAGCAATATACAGTATGAAGAGGATTTTGCGAAAATAAAAACCAGTGATAAAACTTTTAAAGCAACCGGCGCATGGGTTAAAAATAAAAATTACCATATAGACAAAGAAAAAAGAACTTTTTCTTTTGTAATGGCTGATGCAAAAGGTGTTGAACTGCCTGTAGTTTTTGACGGTACTATTCCAAATAATTTTGAAACAGCTACAAGTGTAGTTGTAACAGGACAGTATAAGGATGGGTATTTCCATGCGAAAGATATCCTTACAAAATGTCCAAGCAAGTATGAAGAAGAATACAAAGAAGAAAAAATAAATGCCTCAGGGATCTGAGAAGGGGCATAGCACACAGAGGCGAAATGATTGCTGAAATAATGTGGCTGTGCATAGTATAAAAATATTTTAAGGCTAATTTAAAACTCTATGCTCTCAATCATAATAGAGAGAGCGTAAGAACAAAAAAGGAATACAAATGGTCGGAAGTATAATTTTATCATTGGCGCTTGCATGCAGCATTATTGCCACGGTTATGTACTTTCTAAGTTATAAAGGATATAACAATACCCTTAACTACGGAAGAATTGCATATCACTCCATGGCAATGCTTGTAATAATGGCATCTGCTTATTTATTCTATATAATATTAACACATCAATACAGCTTTAAGTACGTTTACAGTTACAGCAGTAATGATCTGCCCGGGGGCATACTGGCGGCTACATTCTGGGCAGGCCAGGAAGGAAGTTTTATGCTGTGGCTGCTTTTAACAGCAGTTGTGGGAATAATCCTTCAGTCATATTCTTCCAAACGGGGTGATCTTGAACCGAGAACTATGGCTGTGTTTGCTTTAGCAACAACATTTCTTCTGGTAATGGTCTCTCCTCTTTTCAAAAATCCGTTTGCTTATATCTGGGCAGAGCCGCTGTTTATATCTGCAAAAGATATAAGTTCATCATTTCTTAATCTGCCGTTCCTGCAAAGTTTTATGTTTAGTGAGAACTCTACGGGACAAAATTTTATTAAGATGAATGCTGAGCTTCATGCATTATTAAGTAATGCAGGTGTCTCAGTTAACCAGTTTATTCTTGATGGAAAAGGCCTGAATCCTCAATTGTTAAACTTCTGGATGCAGATTCATCCGCCTGTTCTTTTTGTAGGATTTGCAATGGCAACAGTACCTTTTGTTTTTGCAATGGCTGCTATGATGAAAAATGATTACAGAGACTGGATTAAACAATCCTTCCCATGGGTATTAGCAACTGCCGGAGTGCTGGGATTAGGCATTATGCTTGGAGGCTACTGGGCTTATGAAATGCTGGGATGGGGAGGTTACTGGGCCTGGGACCCCGTGGAAAATTCAAGTTTAATACCATGGCTTGTGGGCGTGGCTTCTATTCATACAATGCTGGTACAAAAGAAAAGCCAGTCGAAAGGCGGTATTGGTAAGTTTGCTAAAACCAATCTTATCCTTGCATTGATGACCTACATACTGGTTCTTTATTCTACATTTTTAACAAGAAGCGGTGTTCTTGGCGATGCATCCGTTCATTCGTTTGTTGACCCGGGAATGATGGTTTATTTGTTCCTTGTAATATTTATTGGAACATTTATTTTACTGGGATTCGGCTCGCTTGCCTACAGATGGAAATATTTAACTGAGACCACTGCATCTGAAGAAGGACTGTTATCAAGAGAGCTGGCACTTTTTACAGCGGCTGTTACGCTTTGCGCTTCCGCCATTATAGTTCTTTTGGGTACTTCGGCTCCCCTTTTCGGGCAATCCGTAGATACTTTCTTTTATAATGAAATGCACCTGCCGCTTGCTATTATTATAGGCCTGCTAAACGGCTTAAGCCTTTTATTAAAGTGGAAACAAAACACCACTCAGGAAGTATTAAGAAAATCTGTAACCGCAATAGCAATTTCTATATTAGCAACAGCATTAGTTGCCGTGTTCGGCAATATTTCCGATATAATGATGATGCTGCTAACCTTCTCTTCTGTTTTTGCTCTTGTAATTAACGCCGATATTGCGATAAAAATTATCCGCGGCAATTTGAAAATGCTTGGTGCTTACGTTGCCCATATCGGTATTGCACTATTTATACTCGGGGTAATCGGATCGGCTGCATACAGTGATGAAATGGATGTTGATCTCATAAAGGATGAACCTAAAGAGGTATTCGGTTATAAGATGACATTTACCGATTATCATGGTATTGAAAACAACACCAAATATGCTTTTAATATCAGCCTGCAGCAGGGGGGTAATAATTATAAGGTATCCCCTGTTATGTATATAAGCGAATTCAATAACGGGCTTATGAGAGAACCGGCAATTTTATCATTGGCATCCAGGGATATTTATGTTTCTCCGCTTGGATATGAAGAAGGCAGCGGTGAACACAATCATGCAAAGCAGGTTAACCTTACTAAAGATATCCCTGTTGAATATGAAGGAGCTAAAATTACATTTACACAGTTTGACTTCCCCCCTGCTACAATGCAGGCTATGCAGGAGGGAAAGGATTTTTCCATTGGCGTACTTCTTAATGTAGAAAAAGACGGTAAGGGAAATGATGTGCAACTTGAGATGAAAAGTACAAACGGTACAAGCGAATTAACTTCCCAGTCATTAGAGGAGTTAAATCTTAAACTTACACTTATAAGTCTTGAAGCAACAGGCAGCGTAATAATTGAAGCAGCTCCTATAAAAGACACTCATGTTGAAGCAACTGCTGCTCCGGCAAAAGAAGTATTAACAATTACTGCTGCTGTTAAACCATTCATAAATCTTGTTTGGGCTGGAGTTGTGATAATGGTATTTGGATTTGGTATTTCAGTTGTAAGAAGATTGAAAGAATCCCTGGTTTAATAATTTTAGTTTATTTAAAAATAAAAAACCCGGTTTATGCCGGGTTTTTTCTTGCTGACCAAAATAATTTTGTTTAACTCTTCATCATATTATCCCAGAGATTATCATCATAATAAATATCAAACTTACCCTCTGTAAAAGTAAATTTAATATTATGTTCAACCGGCATACTGCTGAATAAGTGTGCATACTTGTTAACAACAGCCTCAGGGTTATTGCTTACTCTGTACTCATCTTGAAAAGCCAAATGATCCGGCAGGGCTGCAAGGAATTCTGTAAATGCATTTAGACTGAATAATTTTTCTTTTATATCCTCATCATTATTCAATATGTCTTTTATCTCCTGAAGGTCCGCTCTATCCCCTGTTACTTCCACCTCCAGTGTTCTCACATTTACTTTTATATCAACAGGCAGATCAGTTTTAATACCTGATTCCCTTAACTTTTTTCCAATTTTTTGTTTGAGATCAACTGATAACTCCTTTATATCATCATAAGTTGGAATAATTAAGCTTGATAATGGCAGACCGGATTTAATATCAGAGGAAACGGAATTGTTACTTTCAGCCATCCTCTCAGAAAAAGATTTTTCTGAAGAATTATGGTTCCGGTTCTTTACCGCTGCATAATAATAATTAATGGGGTTAACAGATAGATTAAAACGCATAATAAAACCTGTACAATGTAAAATTTAATACACTTTATTATCGTTAAAATTTTCCCCGTTTATAGGTATTTTTTATAGTTTTTTGTTCATAACAAGCAATTTTCTGCCGGGATGCAGAAAACTCCTGAATTGAAACTCAATTATTGACCCACAATTATTTATTAATTGTTTATCTTTGTTAACTAATAATTTTAAACGAAATAACGGGACCTCTCATATGAAAAGAATCTTTAACCTATTATTTGTCTGGTTACTAATGTTTGGGGTAACATTTGGATGTACAAATCTTATTGTAACCAAAGGAGCCTCAAGCAACGGTTCTACAATGATTACTTATTCGGCTGATTCTTATGAAACATACGGCGAATTAGTTCATTATCCGGCTGCAATATACCCCGAAGGCACTATGCTGGATGTTTATGAATGGGATACAGGAAAATTTCTTGGTAAAATAAAGCAGGCACGGCAGACATATAATGTTGTAGGTAATATGAACGAGTACCAGGTTGTTATTGGTGAAACTACATTTGACGGCCGTTCCGAGCTGCATAACGGCGGGGGTATAATAGATTACGGCAGTTTAATTTACATTGCCCTGCAGCGGTCTAAAACAGCGCGTGAGGCTATAAAAATAATGGGTGCACTCGTTGATGAGTACGGTTATTACAGCACCGGCGAATCCTTTTCAATTGGTGATGCTAATGAAGCATGGATAATGGAGCTTATAGGTAAAGGAGAAGGAAATAAAGGCGCAGTATGGGTTGCAATCCGTATACCTGATGGTTATGTATCAGGCCATGCAAACCAGGCACGTATAACTACCTTCGATTTAAATGATTCAGAAAATGTAATGTATTCTCCTGATGTAATTTCTTTTGCTAAAGAAAAAGGATTTTTTGCAGGTGAAGATAAAGATTTCAGTTTTGCCGATGCTTATGCCCCGGTTGATTTTGGCGGAGCAAGATTCTGCGATGCCCGTGTTTGGTCTATGTTCAGGAAAATTAATGGTTCAATGGAAAAATATATTGATTACATTGAAGCAAAAAGCACCGAAAGAATGCCCCTTTATGTAAAGCCTGATAAAAAGATTTCACTGCAGGATGTAATGTACCTTATGCGCGATCATTATGAAGGAACCCCGCTTGATATGACAAAAGGGATAGCAGCCGGCCCATACTGCTCTCCTTACAGATGGAGGCCGTTAACATGGAAATATAACGGTGAAGAATATTTTCATGAGCGTCCAATCTCTACACCGCAGACAGGATTTTCTTTCGTATCTCAATCACGTGCTTCACTGCCTGATGAAATTGGCGGGGTTCTCTGGTTCGGCGTTGATGATACATATATGACTGTCTATACGCCTATTTATTCATCATCAATCTCTGTCCCTTACAATTTTAAAGAGGGACTTGGTTCATTAGGTAACTTTACATGGGACTCTGCATTCTGGGTATTTAATTTTGTATCTAACATGGTATATCCAAAATACAGTCTTATGATAGATGATGTAAAGAATGAACAGAGTAAACTTGAAGGTTCTTATCTTTCAAAACAGGAAATGGTTGAGAACACTGCTTTGGTTTTATATAAGGAATCAAAAGGAAAAGCTGTTGAGTATCTTACAAAATACTCCAATGATATGGCACTTAATACATATACAACATGGAAAAAATTCGGCGAGTTTTTAATGATGAAGTTTATGGATGGTATTGTTAAAGATGAGTATATCAAACCTATTAATGTCGGTTACCCTGAAGAATTTAAAAAGTATATGGTAGATGAAAACGGCGAATACCTGAAAATGAGAAAGTTTGAAACTGAAGTTGATTTTTCATTCACAAGAGTTATGAAAGAAGCAGAAAAAGCACTAACGAATAAAAACTTTACACAGAGTAAAGATCTCTATCTGCAGGCCCTTAAGCTGAAACGTGAAGATGCAAAGGCAAAATCAGAACTGCAAAAAGTTGAAAGAATTCTTACAGAGATAGACAAAATTTATGAGATGAATGCAATAAACTAGTCAAATATTTTGTTATTTAAAG
>JAWOJF010000110.1:0-32786 GCA_046481785.1 Ignavibacteriaceae bacterium
GGGCTTTTAGTGAAATATCATCAGCAATATCAAGCAAAATATTTCTTTGAATGTTAGCAGTTATAAGATCAAAGTCTTTTTCAGCTATATCTTTTAACACACCAAGCTTTACAGAAAGTTTATCTTCAACATTATTTAGAGCTGCATTCTCCATACCATTATTAAGACACCACTCATCGTTATCAACCGCAACAGCAGAAGCGGCACCAAGTTTTAATGCTGCTATTGCCAGTACACCTGTTCCTGACCCGATATCAAGAACCTTCTGCCCGGCTGCAGTATATTTTTCAAGAAGCTGTAAAACCAGTTTGGTGGTCTGGTGTTCACCTGTTCCGAAAGACATCTTTGGATCAATAGTAATTACTATTTCATTTTTTTTAGGTTTATATTCTCTGAATGTAGGTTTTATTACTATTCTATCAGATATTTTTATAATACTAATTGATGCTTCCCATTCCATGTTCCAGTTTCTATCTGTAAGTATGTTTTCTTCAACACTATAATTGTGCAGGAGGTTCTGAGCTTTTATTTTTTCCAGTTCTTCTTTTACCAGATCAATGCTGACCGTGCTCTTCTCAGTTGCATAAACATGGATGCAGTTTACATCTTCATACAAACCTTCAATCTCAAGCTCCCATAAAATACTGCTTATAATTTCTGTGTTAAACGGCTCTGCTGTAATTGTGTATTCTTTATATCTTTTCATGTTTTTTTTTGCAAAAGTGACATCTTTATAAAAAGATATCATCTTCCCCGTTAATTAAAATGAAGTGAATAAATTAATTTAGTTAAAACGTTTCCCACTTGCTGCAGAGTTTCTGCACTTATATTTTCCATATTGTCTTTATCTGTGTGCCAGTAGTTTCTTCTTTTGTTTGATGTATCGGCGCCAATCAGTTCAAGGTCAATAATATCTATGGTTCTTATTCCAGCCTGGTTTAAAGGCACATGATCATCATAAATTTCACCAGCTTCCCTGTTAACAAAAAGATCTGCGCCTGATTGAGAGGCTAAATTCCATATCATGTTAACAATATCGGGGGCATATTTACGGGACTGCCCCTCCCGGGGAAAAAAAGCTTCCTTATCACCAACCATATCAAGTAAGATCCCAAAAACAGGTTTATAGTTATTCAGATTAGCAGCAAAGTACTTTGAGCCGATACAGAAATTACTGAGGTCGTTTCTATACCCGTAATCTTCACCATCAAAGAGTACAATATCAACTCCATAAGATAGGTTATTTTCCTTTAATAAACGTGCAATCTCCAGCAGAACTCCAACACCGCTTCCGCCGTCATTTGCTCCCGGGATAGGAAGTTTTTGTTTGGATGTATCTTCAGCCTCTTCAGCACGGGGGCGTGTATCCCAGTGAGCCGATAACATTATTCTGTTCTTTGCATCAGGATTAAACTTTGCAATTATATTGGTAAGTTCCAGAGTTTCGTTATATCCCGGGTAAGTAAAACTCTGAAGGATAACCTCACCTGCATATTTTGTAAGTTCATTCCTTAAATAAAATAAACCCTGCCGGTGCCCCGGAGAACCCGGATTCCGCGGACCAAATGAGACTTGCTTTTCTATATACTGATAAGCATTTTCAGAGTTGAATAACGGCACTGAATTACCAGGCTTCAGTTCGTAAAGAGGTTTCTGTGCAGTTTCCGTATCTGTTTTTCCGCATGAATAAAATAAAAAAGGAATTATCAAAAGAATAAATAATAAGATTTTTTGAATCATAATTTCATCTGTAAAAACAATAATTTTAATATGAATTTGTTCCGGAGAAACAAATTACTTTTTCTTTAACACAATAGTAATACCGCTCTTAAATGCGCCGGGTAATAAATTTGTAAATGCCGTATAGATTTTCTCTACTATATTTGCAGCGCCGAAATAATTTTTATACTTAAATGAATCCACTGTAAATCCTGATTTTTCGCTTATGCTAATTAGCTCCTTCAAAGTATATTCTCTAAAATGTCCCGGGTTATCAGAATTTTCTCTGATCATTTGAAAAGGATTTTTTCCAAACAGCATTAATATCCTGTTTTTTAATGCCGCTGCATTTGGAGTTTGAATAACAAGGCTGCCTCCCGGTTTTAAACATGTTTGTAAAAAGCCGAGAACTAAAGTTGGAGCAGTATACAGGTGCTCAAGCACTTCAGCCAAAATAATTATATCACAATGCGGAATATTCACCCATTTCTCCGGGAATTGTGAATCATTTAAATTAAAAAAGAAAAAACGGTCTTTCTCCAACTGTGTCTGTGCCGGCAGATGGCCGCCCCGGCTTTTTTCATGTTCCAAACCCAAAGAAATAATTGTATCTGCAGGAAATGATTTTTCCAGGATCTTAGTAAAGATAGAGGGGCCGACATCAAGTATGCGGAGATTTGCTTCCGGTAATTTAACACGGATATCCTGCACTACATTAAGAAGGAACTGGTACCTGTGTGTATGTACCCGGAGATACTGCTTTGCATCTTCATTTAAATCTTCCAAAGGAAAATAATTTTTTATGAAGTTATTCATTGATTTAATATCTGCAGATGTGCATAAACAGATTTTGGAAGCGCCTCCAGATTATAACCCCCTTCAAGAACTGAAATAATGCCTATGCCGTTTTTATCCGCAAAGTTTTTCAGTTCACTTGTCATAATACTAAAATCATCTTCAACAAGCTTCATTTGTGCAAGCGGGTCATCCTTGTGAGCATCAAACCCGGCTGAAATAAATAATAACCCGGGATTAAATTTTTCCAAAGCCGGTATAATCTGCTCTTTAAAAATTTTATGATAAACCCCGCCGCCTGTACCGGGGGGGAGCGGAAAGTTTATTGTAAACCCCTCACCTTCACCTCTCCCCTTTTCATTTTCTTTACCTGTTCCGGGATATAAAGGAAACTGGTGGAGACTGATAAATAAAACATCCGGTGATCCATAAAATATTTCCTGAGTGCCGTTACCATGGTGTACATCAAAATCAACTATTGCAGCTTTGTTTATTTCTTTTTTCTCCAGGGCATATTTTGCGCCAATTGCAACATTGTTGAAAAGACAAAATCCCATTGGTCTGTCTGTTTCTGCATGGTGCCCCGGCGGTCTCATTAGGCTGACCGCATACTTATTTTTATTCTCAAGGATAAGATCAACCGCTTTAATAACACTCCCTGCGGCAAGAAGTGCCGGAAGCAGAGAATCACTATCAGCGTAAGTATCTTCATCAAGCATTCCGCCGCCGTTTGCTATTACACTTTTTACATACTCAAAATGACGGGCAGAATGAACCATCAAAATCTGTTCATCGGCTGCAGGTGAAGGTGCATATATATCAACCAGTTCCAAAAAAGATTTTTCTTTAAGGTAATTTAATATTGATGTGAACCTGTCCGGATTTTCGGCATGATATAGAGCAGGTTTATGCATACTGCATTTTTCATCATATATTAAAGCAAGTTTTTTCATGCTGATCATTTATAATTTACCAGGATATTACATATCTGATCCTGGAACCGCAATACTGCGGAAGTGTTTTTAACATGATTTTGAATTAAAACAGAAAAGGCAATTATACTTCCGTTTTTTGAAGTAAGATAACCTGACAGGCAGCTTACCCCGCTTAATGTTCCTGTTTTAGCATGAACATTACCTTCAGCAGGTGTATTCTTCATTCTGTTTTTTAATGTACCGTCTATTCCGGCTATTGGGAAAGAATTATACAAACGGCCGTATAATTCGGGATGCTGAGAATACATATATTTTAATACTGCCAAAATTAATTCTGCAGACACTAAATTATAGTGAGAAACTCCTGAACCGTCAACTATCCGGTATTGAGAAGGTTTTAATCCTGTAAGTATAATAAGACTGTCAATAAGTTTAATACCGTTCTCAGCAGTTGCAGGTTTGCCGGAATATTTTTCAGAAAGTCCCCGCAGTACCATTTCAGCACTAAGATTATCACTTTCTTTATTAAGAGATACCAGGATACTATCATATAGACGGTTGAATGAATACAGAAACTCTGCATCGGAAGGAGAATCAAATATTCTTATACTGCCTGTTAATCTTATTCCAGCTTTATTCAGTTTTTCCTTAAACAATGTTAGAAAATAGAGTTCGGGTTTATACATATTGAGTTTTACAACTTTTCTATCATATTGTTTTAAGCTGCCTTTTACAATAATTGTATTTTTTCTGTTTAGCCAATCCCTGTCGATGGTTAATGTGTTAGTATCAGAAAGAGCAACAGTTGTACCGTCATTTTCAATATCAACATAATTTGTTTCAGGCTGTATAGTGAGGGTAACAGGCAATTCCGGGTTAGTACCATTTGCCGAAACAACAAGAGAATTTTTATTTATACTTAAGGCGGAGAGATAAGGTGCATCTATAGAAGGATCATCATCCCACATCCAGCCCTTTCCCCAAAAAAGGCTGTCCGTCATGGAAACATCTCCAAAAAGATTTCCCAAAATTTCTTTTATCCCCAGAGCAGAAATTGCAAATACCAGTGAATCAAGGTCATCACCGGTAAAATCAGGATCGCACCCGCCTGAGACAAACAGATCGCCATACAAAGTTTCGTTAATTATTTTGCCGGTATAAAAAAGCTTTGTCTGAAACAGGTAATCACCACCGAGGAAAATAAGTCCTGCGGCAGAAGAAAGTATTTTCATATTAGAGGCAGGATGCAGCAGCATTTTATTATTTTTTTGATAAAGAATTTTTTGCTGTGTTAAATCATAAACATCAACAGCGGCAAGAGTTGATTCAAAAAAATTACCGGAGAGTAAATTATCAAGTTTCGCCTGCAGGGTTTCCACATTCTGCTGGGCAGTTATAAAACTTGTCAGAAGAATAAACAGAAGAAGAATAAATTTTTTTTTCATGATTCTTGTGAAATTCAGTGTTCAGGAACAAACATGCCGGAATTACTGTGACCACATAGGTTGATGTTCAAGTTAGGAAGTATGTTTATCAAAAATACTCTCTTACTCTAAACTCTACGCCTATCTTTTCTTCAACTATCTGTCTTGCCTTTTCAATCTCAACAGTATCAAGTGAAACCACCGACATAACTACTTTTTCCACGTAAGTTTTTGCTTCTTTGGCAAAGGTAATCATCTCATTATACATCCTGGGCTCTACCTGCATAAGTCGGGAGTATTCTCTTGCATCGGCAGCATTAAGACTAATCGAAACAACATCTATAACACCATGCAGTTCCGGTACAATATCTCTTTTATTTATAATATTTCCATGACCGTTTGTATCCAGCCTTGTTCTGCCGCCGTTCTGCTTAACATACTTTGCAATTTCCTTTACAACGTTCCATCTGATAGTAGGTTCACCGAATCCGCAGAAAACTATTTCTTTATACCCGGCGGGGTCCCCAATTTCTTTGATATAAACTTCAGCGGGCGGTTCTTCATTTTTATCTATTTTAAGATTATACCCTTTTATTACAGGCTCTTCTTTCCTTCTGCAAAAAACACAATCAGCATTACACCTGTTGGTAATGTTTATATAAAGTGAATTGCCTATCCTGTAAGTATAACTGGTATCAGGCATACTGCCAATACCATAAAGACGGAATGCATTAAATGAAGTTATCCGGGCAATATCTTCAACAGACATTTTATGAATTTCTGCCAGTTGTTCCGCCACATATTTTACATAAGAGGGCTCGTTTCTTTTACCGCGAAAAGGCACGGGGGTCATAAATGGGGAATCAGTTTCAATCAGCAGATGCTCAGGAGTAATACCGGCGGCTATGCTTCGCAAACTTTCTGCATTCTTAAAAGTAATATTACCTGTAAAGGAAATAAAATGATGCATTTTGATCAGATTCCGTGCGTCTTCAAGTGAACCATTAAAACAATGGAACTGTGCACGCAAACCGGTACCTGCATAAGAAGTTATTATCTTCATTACATCTTCATCGGCTTCCCTGTTATGGACTATTATTGGTAAGTCAAGTTTAAGTGCCAGTTCAATCTGGTCTTTAAATGCTTCAATTTGTTTTTCTTTTGGAGAAAAATCATAATAATAATCCAGACCTATTTCACCTATTGCCACAATTTTTTTATGCTTTGCCAGCTCTTCAATCTGCGGTATAAATGATTTATCCCAGTCTTTAGTATCATGCGGATGAACACCTGCCGAGCCGTAGATGAAATCATATTTTTCTGTTAAGGCAATTGTCTGCTTTGCAGTTTCAATATCAGTAGCAGGAACAAGGATATAATCAACGGAGGCATCCCTGGCCCTGCGGATTACCTCATCCAGCTCGCCTTCAAAATTTTTATAAAACAAATGTGCATGCGTATCTGTGAACATTAAATTTCCGGTTTATTACTTAATTAATCTAAAATAATACTTCAGCACCAATAGATATGTTCCTTAGCGGTTCGAGATTTCCGATAAGTTCAACATAGTTATAATTTAAAGCATTTTTAACAGTCAGAAATAATCTAAGAGGCAAGTTAGAATTTGCAAAATTGTATCCGGCTCTCAGGTCAAGCACAAATACATCATCTCTTAATTCCCCGTCAGGCACAAGCCCAAGATCGATTAATTCATTATCTATTTCTTCAACCCTGCTCCAGTATCTGAAATCTGCCCCGGCACTAAAGGATTCCATGGTATAATCCAGACCAGCAGAAGTTATATGCCGCGGCCTGTATTTTAATGCTCTCCGTTTTTCTATATCTCTTGTCCACAAATAAGTATAATTAACCGATAATTTCAAATTTTTAAATAAAGAAATGCCGGTGTTTAGTTCATATCCCTGTATTCTTGCACGAGTAACATTATCAAAAAAGATGAGCCCGTCATTTAGATCAACACCCGGCTCAATAAAATCATAAAATTCATTCTGAAAAACGGCGGCGTCAATATTAAGCCAGTTTAACGGCTGGTAGTTAAATCCGAATTCCACACTTAAATTTGTTTCCGGTTTAAGATCCGGATTAGGTTTTATAACTATACCGCTTGCATTAGTAGAAGTGAATGCTTCGGAAAGAGTAGGAGAACGAAAACCGGTTCCTACAGAGCTGCGCAGTATTAAGTTATCAGACAAGTTATAATTTAAACCAAGTTTAGGTGAAAAGTTACTGAATGAATCAATCGTATCAAGTTCAGTATAATCAAACCGGGCACCGATACTTAACAACAGCGGAATTGAAAAATGAATATCAGCCTGGGTATAAATCCCTGCAGCTTTTGAATCATGCACGCCAAAAATATTGGAATTAACATCGGCATAAGATGCTTCAACTCCTGAAATTATTACCATATTACTATTCAGCAGGTAGGTACTTTGAATTTCACCCCGGATAAGATCTGTTTTAGAATTATTAGCAGATACTGTCTGATCTCTCCAGTGAGTGTTATAATAACTTGCTCTTATATTAAGGAAAAAGGTTTCACTCATAAGGGTTTTGTATGCCGCCCCAAACATGTACCTGTTGGAAGCAACTCTTTGTCCCTGATCTGCGTCAGGCGGAACAAGTACATTGTGAGAATCCTTCCAGTATAAATAATTACCATTCCTCTGGTTAATGGAATTAAAAATTAAATTTAATGAAGAAACTGCAGAGAAATTATAAACCCCTTTAAAAGAGCCGATATACCGGTGATAAAAACCGCTTTGCCTGTACCCCTCATCTTCAAGACGGGTTAAGCCGGCTGAAAAATCAAACTTATCTATACTGTTGCTGTGAGAAAGAGTAAAGCCGTTAAATTTCCTGTATTCCCCTGACCAGTCCCACTCAGAGTATGAAGGTTTATCGTAAACACCAAATAACGCCCTGATATATGTCTGTGGTTCTTTTGTTATACTATTTGTAATAATATTGATAACACCGCCTATTGCAGAAGAACCGTATAACGAACTTGCGGCACCCTTAATTACCTCAATGCGTTTAATCTGGTTCACAGGAATTATCTGCCAGATTATTTCACCCGTGTCGCCAGTATAATAAGGTATTCCGTCAATGGCCAGTAAAACTCTTGTACCTGCCCCCCTGCTGTAGCCGCTTGAACCTCTTATGCTTACCTGGTCATCTGTCATATTTATACCGGGGATATACCTCATAGCTTCTTCAACATTGGAAATGTTTCTTCTTATAATTTCTTCTGCAGGCATAATTTCAGCACTAACAGGAAGTTCAGAAATATTTTGTTCATACTTTCCTGCGGAAACAATAACCTGTTCGGATTCAACTGCTTCACTGCTTAAAATAATATTGAGTAATAAATTATCATTAATAATTTCAATATTTCTTAACTCTTCCCTATAACCTATAAAGGAATACTTTACCGTGTAACTGCCGGGTAGAAGATTATTAATTATGTAGGTCCCGTCATGCTCAGATGCAGTTCCTGTTCCGGTTTCAAGTATAATTATATTCACGCCTGCAAGAGATATATTACCATCGCCTGTAACCCGTCCGGAAATATTATACGTTTGAGCAAAGGTTAACCCAATAGTAAAATGAATGGATATGAGAATTACAATTAAATTCTTCATCAGTTTCCTCCGGGAGGCTGAGGCGGAAGATTATTAAAATTACAATTGATATTAATATCGCTTACAAAGGATTTTTCAGGTATCATCAGTGTACCGGGTGCAGAAGTGTTTCCAGCTGAATAATAAACTCCTACAACAAACCAGTCTTTTCTATCTAAAGATACTACCGGAGTTTTGGACTGCGCAACCGCTACGTAGCTGTAACTGCCGGGGCCGATTGAAACTAATGCAGAATCAAGAGAGCTGTAACTAATTGAAGATGTACCGAAAGGGATTTCCATCCCCAGATATTTTAAATTAAAAGCGTTGAAATCAGCAGCAGAGTTTAAAGGATTCTGGAATACAACAAGATGTGTTCTTGTAACTCCATCGGGCCATTCGCCAATAAAATTAATTGTGCCACCAAAACCAGATCTTTCATCTTCAGGTATTGGAGCAATTCCTTTATCGCATCCGTTTATTAATAGGATAATAAAAAATAAAAAGAATGGTTTTAACATTTACTTAATAAGATTTAAAGATTAGAAAGATAGAGAATTCAAAGATAGAAAGATTCAAAGAATAAAAGATTCAAAGATCAAAAGATTCAAAGATCAAAAGATCAAAAAAATAAAAGATTCAAAGATTAAATTTAGATTACATCTCCTATAATAATTGGATGTTCATTCATTTCTGCTGATAATTTTAGAATATTACTTGTATTTTCTTTGGCTATAACTGCTACAAGTCCTATACCTAAGTTAAAGACATTTCGCATTTCTTCATTAGTTACATTACCTGCATCCTGTATTAGTTTAAAAAGGGCAGGTACTTCCCAGTTATCCCAGTGAATCTTTAAAGCTAAGCCTTCAGGGACTATTCTTTTTGTATTCCCTATAATACCGCCGCCGGTAATATGTGAGAAACCTTTTATTTCCATATTTGACTTAAGATGCTCAATAAGTTTTAAATAGGATTTATGAATTCTTAAAAGTTCATCTCCTAAGGAATTAATTATCCCCCCAGGTTTATCATTAAGATCGTATTTATCAAGAAGTATTTTCCGTGCAAGCGAATACCCGTTGGTATGCAAACCATTGGATGAATAACCAACAAGTACATCCCCCTTTTTAATATTTTTTCCATCAATTACTTTTGATTTTTCTACTACTCCTACAATTGTACCCGACATATCATACTCATCTTCGGAATAAAGCCCCGGCATTTCAGCAGTTTCACCGCCAATAAGGGCACAGCCGTTTTCCTTACATGCAATTGAAAAACCTTCTATAATACTTGCGGCTTTATCCGGGACAAGTTTACCAAAGGCGAGATAGTCAAGAAAATAAAGAGGCCTTGCACCGCAGACCGCAATATCGTTTACACAATGGTTCACAAGATCTTGTCCGACAGTATTGTGCCTGTCCATAGCAAATGCAATTTTTAGTTTAGTACCAACACCATCAACGCTTGATACAAGGACAGGATTTTGAAATTCTTTTACATCTAGTTCGTAAAAGGCACCAAATAAACCAATATCTGATAAAACATTTTTATTAAATGTGGATTTGGCAAAAGATTTAATTCTTTTTATAGTCTCATCACCGGCTTCAATATCAACACCGGCAGATTTATATGTATTGCTCAATTAAGCTCCGGGAATATAAAATTTTAATAGTGTTTAAATTTAAACCTCACTTAGCAGGATTACAAGGAATAGAACATTAATAAAATAAAAAAAATATCTGCCTGAGTTACCAAAATATAAGCGGTTGGCTCTGTTATAACTTTTTGGTTCATAATAATCCCGGAAAATCCAGACAATCAATCAGGGGCATGTATAAAATTTCAACGCCGATTTTGAAATAAAAACAAATAAAATTCAATTATTCTCCATCTGAATCATTTTTCTTTATTTTTTAGAAAATAAATTTTGTTTTGGACAGCACTGCCCCTGCTTAATAATTTTGCAAAAAAACCGATAATAATTTGGATACCAACTGCTTTTTTCAATAAATTTAATATTCAAATGATTAATGACACAAAAGAAACCCCTGAAAAAACTTCTGCAAATGATTTTAACGGCTGGTCAATTTCACATGGTGATTATTTAAGAAAAGATACAGATGGCTATGTTAATGAGAAGATTAAAAGAAGAATGCAGATTATTAAAAGAATTGCCCTTATTGCAGGAATTTCTGCCGCCTTTATTTTATTTCTAATTATTTTGAAATTTGCAGCCAATCTTTAGTATCTGAACTCCTAATGATGTTTTCTTAACGGGTCTCCTTAAATCATTTTGATTTTAAATATCAGTCCTTTCCTGTAACCTTTCATTATTATATTCCTTAAAATTGGATAAATAATGATCAAATTGGAAGAATAAGATAGACGAAAGGTTATAAATTTATTTAATAATCCCCGGAAAAACCGAAGTATAGCTAAAATTAGGCTAAAAACGATTCTTTTGAAACAAAAAGCATTTTGGCAAAATAAAAGCATTTGAGAAATGTACTCTGAAAAAATTTTTAATTTTAATATATTAGTAAGCTAAATTATATTCTTATATTAATTATGATAAATGATGAATTAAATGACCGGGAAAAAAGCATACTAAGGTATGTAATACAGCAGTTCATATTAACTGCACTGCCTGTAGGTTCCCGGAATATTACGAAAAGATATGATGTTGGGGTATCCCCTGCTACGGTGAGGAATATTATGGCAGACCTGGAAGAATCCGGTTTTATCAATCACCCGCATACTTCGGCAGGCAGAATTCCTACGGATAAAGGATATAGATTTTATGTAGATTCTTTAATGAATATACAGCAACTGCGCAGTTCAGAAAAAGGTATTATTAACAAAAGTATTGATAAAGGCATTCTTGAAACTGATGAACTTTTAAAACTTGTATCCGCACTTTTAAGCAGTATTACAAGCCAGCTTGCCTGCGTTACATATCCAAAACTGGATACGGGCATATTAGAAAAGCTACAGATTGTAAGCCTTACTTCTACAAGAATTCTTGTGGTTATAAGTATAAAATCGGGATTGGTAAAAACCATTACGCTTGAACTTAGTGTTGAAATTAAATCATCTCAGATTGACGCTGTACAAACTTTACTGAATGAAAGACTATCCGGACTTACCTTTAAAGAAATACGTGCCACTTTCAGAGAGAGGTTCCAGGATATTGCTGATGATAAGCAGCCTGTTCTAAGATTATTTGTAGATTCGGTTGATAAAATTTTTAAAGACATTAAACAAACAGATAACGTTTACATTACCGGTGCAAAAAATGTTATTAAACAGCCAGAGTTTGAAGATCCTGACAAGTTCCAGGGTGTAATTGAGCTTATTGAAGACAAAGATATAATAATCCATATCCTTGATAAAAAAGTGGAAAACAGGCCTGACCAGGTTTTTATCTCAATTGGAAGTGAAAATCAGGATCAGAAACTGAATGAATATAGTTTCGTAAGCAAAGAATATAAACTGGGTGATGTTTCCGGTACGCTTGGAATCATCGGCCCAAAAAGAATGGAATATTCAAAAGTAGTTGCAATAGTAGACTATGTGGCAAAAATGTTAACAGAAGTATTACGAAATGACCCCGCCTGAGGCGGTGAAATACGGAGGATAAATGAAAAATAAAGATAAAAAAAATAATCAGACAATTAACGGAGAGACGAATCAGGAAATCAATTCAGAAGGAAGCAATAACCAGAATTTATCTATAGAACAGCCGGACGAAAAAGATCTGCGGATAGAACAGCTCGAAAAAGAAGTTAATGATTCTAAAGATAAATTTTTAAGGAAAGCTGCTGAATTTGAAAACTATAAAAGAAGAACAGAGAATGACCAGATTAACCTTTTTAAATACGCAGCAGAAAGTTTTATAGTTAAGCTTTTACCTGTTATTGATGATTTTGAAAGATCATTACTGCATATGGATACAGCCAAAGATGTAAATACGTTAAAAGAAGGCATACATATGATTTACAATAAGCTGATGAAAACACTTGAAGATCAGGGTGTAACTAAAATTGACGCGGTTGGAAAACCTTTTGATGTTCACTTTCATGAAGCAGTTATGCAGCAAAAAGCCGATGGAGCAGCCCCGAATTCCGTTCTTAATGAAGTGGAGAAAGGCTATCTGTATAAAGACCGGGTGTTAAGACATTCTAAAGTGATTGTTAGCGAAGATCTAACCGGAGAAACATCAGATTCGCAAAACGGCGCTGCCGGAAATGAGGAGCAATAGTACACATGGCCAAAAGAGATTATTATGAAATCTTAGGTGTTGACAGGGGTGCATCTAAAGATGACCTGAAAAAAGCTTACAGAAAACTTGCTATGCAGTTCCATCCTGACAGAAACCCTGATAATAAAGAAGCTGAAGAAAAATTTAAGGAAGCTGCTGAAGCTTATGAAATTTTAAATGATGAGGATAAAAGATCAAGATATGACAGGTATGGACATGAAGGTGTAAGAGGAAGCGGTTTTGGTTCACAGGGATTTTCAGATGTTAATGATATCTTTTCACACTTCTCCGATATTTTCAGCGGATCTTCAATTTTTGATGATTTTTTTGGAGGCAGCCAAAGATCACGCGGAAGAAGAAGATCGGCAGGTTCCCCTGGTTCGGATTTAAGAATAAACCTTAAACTTACTCTTGAAGAGGTTGCAGCCGGCACAACTAAAAAAGTAAAAATCAGAAAGTTTGTAGTCTGTAACGTTTGTTCCGGAAGCGGTGCTGAATCAGGGACCTCTACAAAAACATGCCCCGTTTGTCAGGGTTCTGGTGAGGTTAAAACTGTATCCCGCTCAGTGTTCGGGCAATTTGTAAATATTTCGCCGTGTAATAATTGTAACGGTGAGGGAACTGTTATTGATGTACCATGTAAAAAATGTAAAGGTGACGGCAGAGTTCAGGAAGATGTTACCGTAAAAATAAACGTGCCTGCAGGTGTTCATGAAGGAAGTTATATGACCCTGAGAGGTGAAGGCAATTCCGGTAAAAGAACCGGAACGCCCGGAGACATTATTGTGGTATTCCAGGAGTTGCAGCATGAATATTTCCTCCGGGATGGGGATGATATAATCTATGACCTTTTTGTCAGCTACCCTGATGCAGTATTAGGTGCTGATGTAGATGTTCCTACTCTTAACGGTAAAGCAAAACTAAAAATTGATCCCGGTACACCTTCAGGAAAATTGCTGAAGATGAGAGATAAAGGAATTAAACACCTTAACTCAAACGGAAGCGGAGATGAAATAGTTAGAGTAAATGTTGAAGTTCCTAAAAAAATTACAGTTAAGGAGCGGGATCTTCTTAAACAGCTTTCTGAAATGCCAAATTTTAAATCATCACCTCTTTCAGATGATAAGAAATTTTTTAAACGGTTTGGTCTGTAATAAAAGTATTAACAGCCCGGCTGCCGGAGATAAGATTGTTTAATTTTATTAAAAAGCTTTCAGAGAAATTTTCTCTTACCAGGACAGAGATAAAGGTTTTTGGTTTTCTTTCACTGGTACTTATTCTGGGGGCAGGTTATAAATTCCTGTTTAAGTCTGAAAAAATACCGAAATCAAAGAATTTTGATTATTCTGCCGAGGACAGCCTTTTTAATTTAGCTGTTAATTCTACTGAGAAAGGGAGCGGAATTGAGGATTATGATGTTGACTATAAGCAGGAAGTTTTGGATTTTAATAACGGTGATTTAGAGAATAAAAGTAAAGTTATTCCTGAAGAAAAAAGTATTAATATTAATACGGCAGGAATAGACGAACTTTCCGGTTTACCGGGTATTGGAGAAAAAATTGCACAAGGTATTATAGACTACCGTACTAAAAACGGCAGAATAGATAGAATTGAAGTGCTTCTTGAAATTAAAGGAATTGGGAATTCTAAATTAAACAAAATAAAAAAATACATTTATATCGATCAATAAAATTTTAAAGTTCCGGAGGAAAAATGAATTCTAAAGCAGACCCCTGGTATATCCACGCTGCATTGTATGCTGTTATTGTAATTTTAATATTCCTTTTAGTTAAAGTAGCTGTTATAGACCCAAAGGAAATAGTTGAAGAAGAAAGATACTACAAAAGGGAATCACGCTTAAGAATGGAAAATCTTAAAGAAGCCGAGATATTATGGCAGAAAAAATATGGAATGTTCACGAACAACGTTGATAGCCTTATTCTATTTGTAAAGAACGATCCTATGGTTGACAGTATAATAAATGCTTTTGATTCATTATCCAGAAGGCCTGCAAATCCATTTGTTTCTCTTTCATCAGGTGAATTTGTTCCGGACAGCCTGGGAAGAACTCCTAAATCACAGCAGCCTTATATAGTTTTGATTGATACTTCCACCCAGGTTGATACAGTTATCAACCAGAGGGGAAAAATACTTCGTGTTGATTCTGCTGTTGTAGTTGGAGAGCTTTATTATATTGAAGACCCGGATGGTTACGGTACAGTGGGCAGTATTGATAATGCAGCATTAAAAAATTCATCATCATGGGAATAACGGTTTAGAATGGCAGGATTTGAAAACCATGCAGGTTTTACCATTACGGGTTCAAAACTGCAGGTAGTTGAGGTGGTTTACAAAGCAGATCAGTTTGTACTTGAAAATGTTGATGAAGCTTACTTTAATGAACCTGTGGACCTTAACAATGATAAAGAAACTAAAATAAGCGCCCTTTTACAGGGCGCTTTTAATGAGCTGCAGATTAAACATCCCTTAAAAAGTACTTCTGTTTCATTTACACTCCCCTTTGATCTGTTTTATACAATGCAGGTTCCTTATGATAACACTCTCCTTCCACAGGATCTGATCGAAGAATTCAGATGGGAGCTTTCAATACTTTATCCTTACCTCTCTGTTAAGGATCTTGTTATCCAGTATATTGAAGTTGACAGGAACAATTTAATAGCTCATAACAGTGCAATGGTTGTAGCTGTTCCAAGAAAATTTTTGTTTATGCTGCACACTTTCTGCAACCAGAATAATTTAAAATTAAAATTTGCTGATAATATTCATATAGCATCAGACAGGGCTCTTTCAGTAAGCAGCCCCCTTATGGAAAAAGGATTAATTTTAAGTGTTTACTTCAGTACTAAATTTTTATCACTAATATTCTCTTCAAACGGTAAGCCTGTTTATCTTAAAGTTATACCTTTAAATGATGCGGGAGAAATTACCGAAAGGCTGAACAATGAACTTTCAGCGGAAGGCTCTTCCGGAATTACAAAATCTATGATTGATGCAGCTTTTATTACCGGTGAAGATCTTTCCGCTTCAATTGTACAGTCATTGCGCAGCTCGGCTGGGATTGACTTCATATATTTTAATCCTTTTGAGAAAATTAAACCTGAGCCCAAACTCTTTAATAACAAGTGTTACTCTGAAAGAGCAAACTCTTTTGCTTCTGCTGCAGGAATAACCTACAGGCTTGCTTAACCACACCCGGATTATATCCATGTTTAATATCGGTATAATATGAGAATGAGAATTATTTCCGGTGAATTTAAGGGAAGACTAATTAACGTTCCTAAATCTGACCAGATTAGACCTACTACCGACCGGGTGCGCGAAACTCTATTTAATTTATTAAATAACAGAGTAGACTTTAGCGGATTAAAGGTGCTGGATCTATATGCCGGATCCGGTTCACTGGGGCTTGAATGTTTAAGCCGTGGTGCAGATTCAGTTCATTTTGTTGAAAGAAATTTTGTTATATATAAAAATCTTGAAGAAAATATTAAGTCTCTTGATGTTGCGGATAAATGCAGGATTTTTAAAATGGAGGCACTTAAATTTTCACAGCTCAGTGAACACAATAAGTATGACCTTATTGTTGCAGACCCCCCCTTCTTTAAGGATGATATCTACCCGGTTGTTGAGAACCTCCTTAAGAATAAATATCTTACTGATGAAGGATTTATCGTAATTGAAAGATCAATTCAGACTAAAGCCAGGGATATAATAAATCTTAAGACTGACCCATTTAAAATAATGGGAGACACATGCCTGTATGAAATACATCCCTGAACCGGCATACAATTTATACTAATAACCTCTCACAGTTTGTTACTATTGATTAATGATATTAATACAAGTAACTTCCCCCCAATAATTCCGGCCTGGAATATAAAAAGCGACTTTTTGTTTCAACTAATTACCAATAAAACCTTCGGGAGGATTATGAAAAAAGGTTCCAAGATTATTTTTGTTTTTCTATTATTATCAGCAAGTATTTGCGCACAGGATAGAGTTGCATTTAAGAAAAAAACTGCAGACCGTAATATGTTAATAAATAAAATTCAGGTTGATACACTTGATTACTTTAACGGAGATGGTGTTACATATATAACCGGGGATAGCGGATATGTTGCGGGAACAAACGAATATGATGATAAAGGTAAGTATCAGCGTTTTGATATCTCAGGCAGTGTATCAGTTACTCATGCTTATATTGCTTTTTCAGAAATAGAAATACGTCCTGCAGGCAGCCCTGATGATATAAATCTTGTTGTCCGTTCGGTTAACCCTAACGGTTCACCGGGAACACTTTTATCTTCTAAAATAATAAGTACTGCCGATTTTAATACTACTTCGCTGGATATTTTTGAATTTGATGCCCCTGTATCAGCAGAGAACTCTTTTTTTGTCGGCCTTGAATGGGAAACAGAGTGGGCTGATAGTAATGCTGACAGATTCAGCCTTGCGGCCGACGAAGTGGGAGATGGAAATGGAGCAAAAAGAGCCTGGGAAAAGTGGTTTGATGACTCTCTAACTTCAATACAAGATACATGGAGCACTGGTGAAAATGAAATGGATGTTGATTTATGGATAGGGGTATTTTTTGATGCAGTTACTTCTGTAAAACCAGATCCGTCGGTGACCGTTAATTCATATTCGCTTAGCCAGAACTATCCTAATCCGTTTAACCCGGTTACAATTATAAAGTATAGTATCCCTTACGAAAGCAATGTGAAATTAACCGTATATAATGCGCTGGGTGAAACAATTTCTGAAGTAATAAACTCAATCCAGAATCCGGGAGCCTACCAGGCAGAGTTTAATGCAGAACTATTATCATCCGGATTATATTTTTACAAAATAGAAGCAAATGCGCTGAATGGCTCAGGTCAATTCCTTGAAATAAAAAAGATGATGCTTTTAAAATAACATCATAATTGTGATATGGAAATTCAGCCTTCAAGGTTTTACGTGAGCTTGAAGGCTATTTTTTCTTACTTCACTCCCCGGGTTCCTGTCCCCTGCTTTCTGATTATTTTCCATTTTCAATTTTACTTTGTAAGTTCGGATAGAACAAATGAGAAATTTATGCGGAAAGTTTTATATCCCGGAACTTTTGACCCGGTTACATTTGGACATATAGACATAATAAAAAGGGCAAGGGAATTATTTGATGAAGTAATAGTAACCGTAGCTATCAATCCATCTAAAGCTCCGCTTTTTACTGTTGAAGAAAGATTATACCTGCTTAAAGAAAGTTTAAAAGAATTTGAAAATATACAGGTAAATTCATTTGATGGTTTGGTGGTAGACCATGCTCATAATATGGGAGCAATTGGAATAATCAGGGGGCTGCGGGCTGTAAGCGATTTCGAATATGAGTTTCAAATGGCTTTAATGAACAGGAAACTTGCAAGCGATATTGCCACAATATTTCTGATGCCTCATGAGAAATATACCTATTTGAATTCATCAATTGTGAGGAATCTCGCAAGCCTGAATAGTGATGTTAGTGATTTTGTACCTGAAGTAGTAAAAGAAGCTTTACGAAAAAAATTTTCTAAATAATTGAGGTATTATCTATGGCAGGACAAGGATCAACGGGAAATGTTATTGCTGCTTTAGCAAGCTTTTTTATACCCGGATTGGGGCAGCTTATACAGGGTAGAGTTATTATGGCAGCTATTCATTTTGTGCTTGCCGGGATCTTATGGATATTTTTACTTGGGTGGATCATACATTTGTGGTCAATTATTGATGCTGCAAGATATAAACCCTAATCACATAAAATATATAGATAGTCTTCCTCACATCTGTTCTCATGTATTTTATCGAATTTAACATATTCGATAACCTATCATACTGATTCCATGATTTCCAAATATATAAAGGGAAATAAAACCGGCAGAGTTATTGTTGGTATTATTATTTCCTCAGTTTTATTGTTTTTAGTTCTTAACCTGCTTATTAGTTTTATTGTTGATGGTATCATTAAACCAAAGCAGCTTTCAAAGATCAACTCTTCTGAAGAGATACAACTGGATATTGAGAATATTTCCTATTCCCTCTTTACCAATTCCTTTACTTTGAATAATATCTCCTTAACCCACTCAGCAGAATCTGAAAGCGGTGAAGATTCTTTGCGGATAACTATTAGTTCTGTCAGCACAGAAATAAATTTAATGCATCTGATGTTTAGTGATGGATATAAATTTTCGGGCATCTATATAAATGACCCGTTAATACGGAGATTTACTTCCCCAATTGCCGGAACTTCTGCCGGAAGTAAAATATCGGATAACAATATCTTTAATTTCCTTGATACCCTATCACGGGACCTCCACTACTTTTCATCCGGCATGATAAAGATAAATAAAGGAATTTATGTTAATAAAAACATGCACACGGGTTTATCTGATTCAGTAATTAATTTTAATATAACACTAAATGATATTCTTTTTGATAGTACTAATACCGGACAGTTAAAATTAAAGGTTACTGAAGAAATCAGACTTAGTGCTGAAAAAGCAATCTTCCATTTAGGCGATATGCAGTATAAACTATCCCTTACGGATCTTAACATGGATTCTGATAATGCTCAGCTTTCGCTAAGTAATATTTTTTTCGGCCCTTATTTAAACGATGATGATTTTTTTAAAACGAAACAATACAGAGTTGACAGATTTATTTTAGAAATAAATCAAATAGATTTTAATGAATTAGATTTCAGGGATATTATTCATAACCAGGTAATTACAATTGGTAATATCGTTATTGATGAATATATGCTTGACGCTTTAACAAATATGCGTTTACCTACAGACCCCTCAGCGTCTCCACCAAAAATGCCGAATGAGATAGTTAATGAAATTCCCTTCAGCCTGAACATTAATAAAACAGAACTGAAGAATGGAAATATTTATGTAAAAGAATTGTATCCATATGATAATAATCCTGGCGTGTTATTGTTAGGTAACTTATACTCAACAATATCAAATATAAGAAGTAATGAGACCGCTAATTTTAAAATTAAAACAAAACTTACAGGAAGCGGCGATTTGGATTTTAGCTTTAATCTCGGCCTGGCACCCGGTAAATTAAAATTTGATTATTCGGGTACACTCGGCAGTATGAGTGCGGATGACCTCAATGAATTTATAGTAATAAGTGACCGTGTAAAAGTAAATTCAGGCAGTATAGAGCAAGTTAAATTTAGTGTTGATGCATTTGGAGACTCCGCCATGGCACAAGCTGTTCCGTTTTACAACAACCTGTCTATAAGTGAACTTGATGATGAAACAGGCCGTTCCACCGGTATTATGGAACAATTTAATTCTTTTATTGCCAACACCTTTTTAATAAGAAAAAATAATCCCGTGGATGATGAACTAAAAAAATCATCTGTTGTTTATGTTCGCAAAGAAGATGATGCTTTCCTTGAGTACGTGTGGATAGCCCTTAGAAAAGCAGTGGGTGATGTTGTTGGTTTTAACTAACCTTTGATTTTTCTCACATATTTACTTGCCGGTACACAAAATATTCCAAATAAATAAAATATTAAAGTTTGAATATTTTAACCTTCAAAGAAAACGGTAAATGAAACTATTAATAGTGATATTTCTATTAAGCACGATTTGTTATCCGCAAAGTGAAGATAAAGTAAGGAATCATCCTTATTCAGGAACCCTGGTATTATCAGCCGGCGGAGGTATAGGTATTGGTCATACTGATCTTGCTGATGGTAAACCGGGCTTCTCAGGGACTGGGATGATTGAGTATTTTATTCCTGCTTATAGCCGGAATATATTCGGATTCAGACTTCAGTTTAATGCTGCTTCTATAGGCGGCAGCAGAACAGTCGTAAGTCCCGGATACAAAACCGATATTTACTCAATCGGCACGGGCATATCCTATTTGTTTTCGGTAGAAGACGTTGTATTTCCTTACCTTATGGGGGGAGTTTCATTTGTTAAATTTTTTCCACATACGCTTGAAGGTACAGCCGCCCCAAACCATGTTTTAGATCTGTATAGCACTACTTCATTTGTTTATAATCTTGAAGCCGGAACCCGTTTTTTATTGGCCTCCGATATTTCATTGTATATAAGTATGAACTATAATTTCCTGCAAAGCGATTACCTGGAAGATATTGCCTACGGCGGCAAAGATAAATATATAACAATTAATGGGGGTGTATCATTTTCCCTATTTGGTAATAGCGATTCAGATGATGATGGTATATATGATAATATCGATCTATGTCCTGATCAAAAGGAGGATTTTGATGGCTTTGAAGATGAAGATGGGTGTCCGGATGTAGACAACGATAATGACGGTATATATGATCAAAGGGATCAATGTCCCGATCTTGCTGAAGATCCGGATGGCTTTGAGGATCATGATGGATGCCCTGATACAGATAATGACAATGATGGAATCATTGATTCAATAGATAATTGCGCAAACATTCCCGAGGATTTTGATGGTTTTGAAGATGAAGACGGGTGCCCCGACTTTGATAATGATAACGATGGAATTTCCGACGAATTGGACAGGTGCCCAAACTCGCCGGAAGACCTGGATGGATTTGAAGACTCGGACGGATGCCCTGATCTTGATAACGACAATGATGGCATTCTTGATGTTGATGACAAATGCCCTAATCATGCCGAAACATTTAATAATTTTGAAGATTATGATGGGTGCCCAGATACCACCCCAATAATGGATGAATCACAAATAATTAATGAACAAAGCCCAAGACACTCACAAATGCCACAACCTTCTTTACCTGCTCAGGTGCCGCAAATCACGGCCCAACGCCGGCTGCCTGCAAACAAACCTGTAGTTAATAATTTTTTGCTGGAAGAGTATAGGACATTTAAAAATGATAAATCCGAAATTAAGCCGGAAGCTTATGATCAGCTTGACAAAATTGCAGAGATAATGAAACAAAACCCGGATCATAAGTGGCGGATAGAAGGGCATGTGGATAGAGGTAATCTTTTACCTAATATTGGAAGCTGGAGAGCTAAGGAAGTTATGCTTTATCTTGTTAAAAAGGGTGTACCACTTTCGCAATTGGAAGCTGTTGATTTAAAAGACAGGTATCCCCGTGCAAGTAATCAAAAGCCGTCAGGCAAGGCATTGAACAGAAGAGTTGAGATCCAGAGAGTTAAATAAATAAAAAGCGGCACCAATGGTACCGCTTTAGGGAGTGGGTATCTAAGCATAATTATCTTTGTCGTCTTTCCCTGCCACTACTTTCTGTTCTTTTCTCACTGCTCCCCTGTCTCTCAACACGAGCCGGACTTTCTCTTTTTTCTTGTCTCGGTTCAACTTTTCTTTCCCGCTCC
The DNA here is from genome assembly GCA_046481785.1 of Ignavibacteriaceae bacterium. Lineage (GTDB taxonomy): Bacteria > Bacteroidota > Ignavibacteria > Ignavibacteriales > Ignavibacteriaceae > JAWOJF01. Next base: position 22,150 of record JAWOJF010000110.1, read on the forward strand.
TGGGTTGCTGCAGGTTTCTGAGTCTCAGTTCTTTTCTCTACTCTTGGAGCCGCAGGTTTCTGAGTCTCAGTTCTCTTCTCTACTTTTGGAGCCGCTGGTTTCTGAGTTTCTGTTTTCCTTACAACTCCCGGCTCAGCCTTTCTTTCTGCAGGCTGGCTGTTTCTCTGCTCAACATTTGATTGAGGAGTTCTTTTTTCAGCTCCGCGATTTTCAACTGCCGGCTGCTCTTCTCTTATCCGCGGTGCCGTATTTCTATCTGTATTAGTTCTGCTGTTTTCATTAGTGCTGCTGCGGACATCATTTCGTGTATTATTATCATTTCTTACAGCAGGTGTTCGTTCAGTTTCTCTTGCAGATCTGCTGCTCAATTCAACCTTAGAAGTTTGCAGTGAAGATTTTCTTTCAGCACGTTTAACTTCAACATTACCTCTATCCTTCATCATTTCTTCTCTTGGTGCAGAAAAAGTTCTAACTTTTTCACTGTTTTTCCTGGTACTGCTGCTGCCAACTTCACGGGGGTCAGAAACTCTTTCTAATTCACGTGTTCTAATATTCTGCCCGGTTCTTTCTCTTATATAATTAACATCAACGCTGCGGTTAACAACCCTGCCGCCTTCATAAGCATAGTTTGTCCGGTATTTTGTTTTTGAATGAATCCCATGCCTGTATTTTGGGGCAACATAATATTTGTTTACATAAGGATCACAGAAATACCTGTATTTAACAAAATGCCAGTGATGATAGGGGGTATGATAATCTATTGAAAAATGCAGCCCTATATTTACAGAAAAAACAGCGTATGGCGGCAATGGAGCCCAACCTATATAATTATTATCATATCGCCATTCTACCCATGCAGGTGCCCATTCATAATCAGGAACCCATATCCAGCCATAATAATCATCAAGGTACCATCTGCCGTAATGATATGTTATATGTCCAAAAGGTTCGTAAGAATCCCAATACCAGCCGTCAGAGGTCCACAACCATTGTCCATGCATATATGGAGCCCATCCTCTCCTGATTATTGCAGGACGCCATACTACAACTCCATGATCGAGTTCAATCCAGCTTCCGTGAGGAGCCAGGGAAGTATAAAAATACCCGTATCCGCCACTATTCCGGTATTCTGCTTTTGTTTCACTTGCATAAAACAAAGCCAGAAAAATAACTGCTGTTGTTAATAATACTTTTTTCATAATAGCACCTCTTTCATTGAGCTTTTAACTATATAATTCAAGGTTTGTGCCATAATTAAATGACAGTAATTTGATGGATTTAAGCAGAATCTGTAATGATGTGTATACTAAAGTAGACTAAGATAAGATAAGTATAGACACCCCTAATTTTAAGCAGTCTACTCAGGAAGATGCCGCAGCACTTGAGTTACTTAATTATTACCTTTTTATATCTCTCCCTTTCCATTTAAAATTACCGAATGCACCGCTGATACCTGCTATTATTATATATGGTATTTGCAGAATTTCAGCAGGCAGAAAATATTTGAGCAGTGGTGATCTAAAAATTAGTTCATTCCCCTTCTTCATTATTAAATATTCAGTTATAAACTTAATGGAAAGAGAAAAAAATAAAATAAACAGGTATATCTGTGAGAAGAATGATAAAATTATTAAAAAAGGTATACTTAGGTAATAAAGGAATATAAGCCCTAATCTGAAAATTAAAATTTTATCTGCATAAAACAATCCTTTACTTGCCCATCTTTTCCTTTGGTAAAAAAACTCTTCCATGGTATTGTTAAAACTTGTTTTTACAATTGCCCCCGGATCAGCACAATATTTTATTTTGTATTTCCCTGTTTTGTGAATTTTCTGCATTAAAAGCTCATCATCACCGGATGTAAGATGAAGCTGATCTGAAAATCCGTTTACCTCGATAAATACTTTCTTCCTGTATGCAAGATTAGCTGCACTGCATATTACAGGATCACCGGCACCTATTAAACCAGCCCCGGCCAGTATGAGACCTTGAAATTCAAGTTTCTGAATTTTATTCAAGAAGCTATTGGATTCATAAAATTCAACAGGACCGGATACCAAAGCGGTCTGCTCATCAAATAAAAAAAGCAGCGCTCCCAGCCATCCGGGGGGGTGAATGCAGTCTGCGTCAGTGGTTACAATTATATCTCCTTGTGATTTTTCTATTGCATAAGCTACAGCTCTTTTCTTAAACGCACCGGGCGCATCAGATACAGGTACAGAAATAACATTTACATTGGCCGGCTTTTTGGCAGACATTAATTTTTCCAGGGAATCATCATTTGAATTATCATTTATATATATAACTTCAAATTTTTCATTGGGGTAATCCAGGTTTGTTATACTCTTTAAACTGGCAAGTATATTGCCTGACTCATTTCTGAATGGAATAATAACAGTAACAAATTCGTTAATACTTCTTTTAGTGGAACTATTTAAGCGGTTTAGCCCCTTTAATATTTTTAGAAGGAAATAAAAATACCAAAGTATCAGAGTTATAAAAAAAAGTAAGAGTAAATTACTTTCCATTTTTTCTCGTAAGCATAAGTAATAAACCAAATAACGAAGGTACAATTATGTTAATAAGGAACAGGAATAATGCAGCGTTAAAACCTGCCGCGGCTGATTCACCAAGTAGTGATAGAAAATATGCAGAGGCTCCCTCTCTTATTCCAAGCTCAGTCAGGGAAAATGGAACCAGTACAGCCTTTGTGAACATCACAAGGATACCTGCCCACATGTATTTTAGTATGTGCTGATTATCTGAAAAAGCGATGGTTAAAAGAGCATACTGAAATATATAACATCCATAAACTGTCATTGAGATCAGCAGCATTTTTGAAAAGAACTTTTTATCCGGAGCCCGTATAATGCCCATTAGTTCAGGGTGTTTTTTTACAAAACGGGTCTTCTCAATAAATGAATATATTTTTTCCGGTTTAATTTTGAAAAATACACCGAATAAAATGAGGCTAACAAGGGCAAATATAATTGAGAGCGCGTATACATATCCCGGGTTCTGATTACCGGTAATAAGTATCATAAATGGAATACTGAAAATTATACCAGATATAATTATAATAATAAGTGGAAATATTTTATCAATAATTGTAGCCGCACTAACCAGTAGAAAAGGTTTATCTTTTAAAGCAATACTCCGGCCCCAGTATTCTCCAAGTCTTGCAGGTGTAAACGCTCCGCCGGCAAAACCAAAAAAAAGCGAATTAAATATTTTCTTTCGGTCATAAATATTCAGGATCTTGATACAGGCAAGTTTCCATTTCAGGTATTGGAGATATATATTCAGGAACATAAACATGCAGCATAATACAATATAAAAAGAATCAGCACCTTTTATTCCTGCCGCTGCCTGGGAGAAGTTAATCTTAGTTATTATAAAAGTAATTAATCCTGCGGTTATAATTACTTTCCCGAGTAAGGAATAGAAATTCCTTTTTTCTACAAAGTGAGATTTAACAGATAAAACTTTTGAGTGCATATATTGCAAATATTTGTTATACCATTAAGATGTTTCAACTTTATTGCAGGACAAAATACAGGCCCTAATATTGTTAAGCTAATTTCTTTTTCTTACTTTTCTGATACAATTCTTTTATAATTAGGAGCGATATGTTTATTAACTTCAGTGACATTCCTGGACACCAGAATCTATTTTTGGACTTTCTGTATGAATTTGATAAAGTAAAAAATTTTTATAAACATAATTTCCGGAATAAAGAAGATTATTTAAAAGTATTTAAAAATATTTCCGAATCCCAAAATATTAACAGCGCCGAACTTTCCTCAATACTTGAAAGCCAGTACGCACAGTTAAAACCTTCTCCTAAAACACAAAAGAACATTTCATTATTAAAAGAAAAGAAGACTCTGGCTGTTGTAACGGGACAGCAATTAGGACTTTTAGGCGGCCCGCTTTATACTTTTTATAAAATTATTACGGCTATTAAACTGAGTAATTATTTATCCGAAAGATACGACGATTTTCAGTTTGTTCCCATTTTCTGGCTTGAAGGGGATGATCATGATTTTGAAGAAGTGAGCTACCTGGGGTTAGTAAATGAAAATAACGAATATGTGAAGATCAAATATGAAGATGAGGTTCCGGAAGATGAAAATAAAGGAAGTGTAGGCAAGCTGAAGTTTAACAATACAATTAACAAATTCTTTGAGGAACTGGGTAAAAATTTAAGAGCTACTGAATATACAAACCCATTACTTGATCAGTTAAAGGGTTATTACTCAGAAGGTAAAACATTTAAACAAGCATTTTCGGATTTATTGTTTTCACTTTTTGATGAATACGGACTGGTGATATTTGACCCGCAGGATACAAAAATCAAAAATTTATTAAAGCCTGTATTTAAAAAAGAAATTACTGATTTCAGAAAACATACTGAAAAACTTGTTAATACAAGTGCCACTCTTGAAGAACTTTACCATGCGCAGGTAAAGATTCGTCCGGTAAATCTTTTTTATAGTACATCCGAAGGAAGGTATTTAATTGAACCTGTAGAAAATGAGTTCAGGCTTAGAAGGAAGAGAAAAAAATTCACTTATGATGAACTTATAAATTTAATTGACAGCGAACCCGAAAAGTTTAGTGCTAATGTTTTGTTAAGGCCTGTATGCCAGGATTATATTCTGCCCACAGCTTTTTATGTAGGCGGTCCCGGTGAAATATCTTACTTTGCACAGGCATTACAATTGTACAGCTTTTATAATATTGAACAGCCGATTATTTATCCTCGCTCCTCAATAACTCTTATTGAGAAATCGATAAGTTCGCTTATAACAAAATACGGACTTAATATGCCGGAAATATTTGCAAGCCCGGATAAAGTAAGAGATAAAGTAGTAGAGTCAGTTGCAGAGACTGCTATAAATGATGTGTTTAACTCGGCATCAACTCAAATAGAGTTAACCTTCGATCAGCTAAAGGAAAAATTATTTGAGCTTGATAAAACAATAAGTGATGCAAGCGCCAAATACAGGCAAAAAATACTTAATTATGTTGATGAGTTAAAAGGTAAAGCGCTTGAGGCACAGAAGAAAAAACATGAAACCACGCTACGCCAGGTTGATAAAGTAACCACTCACCTGTTCCCCAATACAAGTTTGCAGGAGAGAGAATTTAATTTCATCTTTTATGCTAACAAGTATGGCAATAACTTCACCAAATTGCTATTTGAAGAGTTGGTAATAAATAAGTTTGAACACCAGGTAATAAATCTGTAGGTTCTCCCCGGGTCCCTCTCCATTCCGGAGAGGGTTGGGAATGAAAGAATTACTTTATGGCTTCTTCTGTCTCAGAGTCAAAGAAGTGAATTTTTTCAGTATCAAAGTATAAAGACCTGCTTGAACCTGCTTCAGGCTTTTCTCTTGCAGGTATACGTGCAATCATCTGACTGCCTCCTGCAGGGAAATAGAGGAATATTTCATTGCCCATTGGCTCTACAACTTCAAGTACAGATTCAAATTTGTCAAACGAATCTTTAACAGTTGTTGTTGCTGCATCATATATATCTTCCGGACGTATACCAATCCATAAATTCTTATTAATATGATTTTTTAATTTGCCTGCATCAGAACTTTTTATTTTTAGTTGTAGCCCACCGGTTGTGCTTGTAAACATAAGTCCGTTGGATTGTACAATAGTTCCTTCAGCAAAGTTCATAGATGGGCTGCCAATAAAACCAGCAACAAATTTATTAATAGGATTATTATATAAATTTAAGGGTGCGTCTATCTGTTGAACAACCCCATCTTTCATAATTACAATTTTATCTCCCATGGTCATAGCTTCGGTCTGGTCATGAGTAACATATATCATTGTTGCTTCTAATCTCTTATGCAGTTTAGAAATTTCTGTTCTCATCTGTACACGCAGTTTTGCGTCCAGGTTACTCAAAGGTTCATCGAATAAAAACACCTTGGGTTTTCTTACAATAGCACGGCCAACAGCAACTCTCTGTCTCTGTCCGCCCGATAAAGCTTTTGGTTTGCGGTCAAGGTAATCCTCGAGCTCCAGAATTTCAGCAGCATGGTTAACTCTTTTTTTAATTTCCTGTTTATCAAATTTCCTAAGCTTTAGGCCGAATGCCATATTTTCATAAACAGTCATATGGGGATAAAGAGCATAATTCTGAAAAACCATTGCAATATCCCTGTCCTTGGGGGATACATCATTTACTCTTTTACCGTCAATGTACAAATCGCCTGCGGATATTTCCTCAAGGCCTGCAACCATTCTTAAAGTAGTTGATTTACCACAGCCCGACGGACCAACAAGAACAACAAATTCTTTGTCCTTAACATCAAGGCTAAGTTCCCTTACTGCAACATTGCCGCCTTCATAAAGTTTAGAGACATTTTTTAGTGTTACTTCTGACATTTTTACCTCGTTATACTATTAACCTGTAATAAGAAATCAGGATTTGAAATATTTACACAATCAAAGTTATTAACTTTTCCCCCCTCATCCAACAGAAAAGAAAGTATACTAAAAGCCATTGCTATTCTGTGGTCATTAAAGCTCTCAAAAACAACATTTTTGTTCTTTATTTTACCACTTACTTCAAAACCATCGTCATATTCATTTACTGCCAGTCCCAGAAGCCTGAAATTATAACAAAGGGCATTTATACGGTCAGTTTCTTTTCCGCGTAATTCCTCAGCATTTCTTATGGTAAATTCACCATGCGACAATATCCCTGCAATGGCTAACACCGGGATCTCATCAATAATATTAGGAATAATTTTTACGGGGATATCTATATTCTTCAAATTACTGCTTACAATTATTATGTCCCCTAAAGGTTCACCTGCTGCTTCACGGAAATTATCAACTTCAATATGTCCCCCCATTTTTTTAAGAACTTCAATTATGCCGGTGCGTGTTTCATTTAATGAAACATTTTTTATCCTTAATGATGAGTCTTTCGAAAGCAGGGTTAAGACAATAAAAAAAGCCGCTGTAGAAATATCAGAAGGCACATAGTATTCCTTAGGTACGGGATAATTTTCTTTCGAAGAATAATTTATTTTCCCCTGCTCGTTTATTATGGTTTTTAAGCCAAGCATTTTTTCTGTGTGGTCTCGTGAAGGTATCTTTTCAATTACTGTAGTTGGTTTTTCTGAATACAGGCCTGCAAGAAGTATTGCACTTTTTACCTGTGCACTTGCCATAGGGAGTTCATAGTTTATAGGCACAATCTCATCCGCAGGAAAAAATTTTAGAGGCAAAGTAAATTTTTCGGAAGCCATAATTTTCCCGCCCATAGCTGTAAGGGGTGTAACTATTCTTTTCATTGGACGGATGGATAAATATTCATCCCCTATTAATTCACTTTCAAAATCCTGTGCAATAAGTATTCCGCTTATTAATCTTGCTGTTGTTCCGGAGTTACCTGCATCCAGTGGGGCGGATGGTTTTTTAAATCCTTTAAAGCCGCATCCTTTTACTATTATATAATCCTTTTCCTGTATAATTTCTGCACCAAGCTGCCGAAAACACTTTTGGCTGGATTTTACATCTTCACCATTTGATAAATTAAATATCTTTGACTCCCCTTCGGCCATTGCAGAAAACATTACAGAACGGTGAGATATAGATTTATCTCCGGGTAAATTAAGTTCACCCTCAATTTTACTTATTTTTTGGAATTCTTTAATCATATGCCTTTATTTTTCTAAGTGTATCTAAGTGTCCTTAGTGGTTTTCCTAAGAGTTTTATTTTCTGCACCACTCATTAATTTTTTCTTCCAGCTGCTCATCATTCAGTTCACTTTTACTATACATATCTTTCTCTATTCTCTGCCTGACAGCCTCATATAAAACAATGGCGGCAGCCACGGAAACATTAAGGCTCTGCACCATACCGAGCATTGGTATTAAAAATTTTCCATCCGCCAGTGCGGCAGCTTCCTCTGAAACACCACGATGCTCGTTCCCCAATACAATAGCAATCTTTTGCGTAAAATCCAGATCATAAAAATTTTTTGAATCATCTGTTATAGCTGAAGCATATATTTTAAATCCTTGCCTGCGCAGGTTATCATAACAGGATTTAACATCAGTATATTTTGTTTTCTCTACCCATTTGAATGCTGATGCAGAGGACTTCTTTCCGATTTTGGGAAAAGACTCGATATTATATATAAGTGATACTTTGGGGATACCTGCAGCATCACATGTTCTGAAAATTGCACTTACATTGTGCGGATCATGAATATTTTCCAAAACAAGATGCAACGACTGCTGTCTTGCAGTAACTACAGAGATAATTTTACTTTTTCTTTTATCAGTTTTAAATGACCGCACTAAACACTTTTATTAAATACTAATTTATATATTGTTTTATTTTTACTTCCTCTTGCTTTATCAATCTTAAACTTATCTTTCTTTTCATCAATTTTAAGATAATAAGCAGCAAGGTCAATTATCTTATCGAGTACCGTGTCTTCATCATGAGCCCAAACCTCACACCCTCTTAACGTTGGTATCTCAGCAGTAAACCCGTCATCAGATTTATGTACAATAATATCTAATATCAAAACATATCCTTTTTTAAACACAAATTTAAGAGCAAGCCTGCCTGCCGCAGGCAAGAGCAAGATCAAGAGCAAGGATGAAATTTTTATAGCGATGTTTACTCTAGTTAATAATTTACTTCGCTCTTTCCGCCCAATACAATTTTAACACTTGCAGATGCACCAATCCTGTCGGCACCGCTTGCAATCATAGCCTCAGCATCCTCCGTGGATCGTATTCCACCGGACGCTTTAACACCCATACCACTTCCAACAACATATTTCATTAAAGCGATATCACCTGTAGTTGCACCGCTTTTGCTGAAACCGGTTGAGGTTTTAACAAAATCAGCACCCGCTTTTTTACATATGATACATGCTTTTACTTTTTCCTCGTCTGTTAATAAAGCAGTTTCAAGTATAACCTTACAAATTGCATTATTCTTATGAGCAGTCTGAACTACCTTGTAAATATCATTAAAAACATACTCATAGCTGCCGCTTTTTAATTTGCCTACATTTATTACCATGTCAATTTCGCCGGCACCGTTAGAAATAGCCTGCTCAGCTTCATATATTTTAACTTCCGTAGTGGTTGCACCCAGCGGAAAACCTATTACAGTACACACTTTAACTTCGGTTCCTTTAAGAAGGCCGCTGCACAACTCCACATAACAGGGGTTAATACATACCGAAGCAAACTTATATTTTTTTGCTTCTTCACATAAAACAGTAATCTCATCCGGGGTGGCGTCGGGTTTTAATAAAGTGTGGTCAATTTTAGCAGCCAGATTTTTATCCTGTAATGCTTTTGGCTGAGATGATTCACTCCTGCTGTTAAAATCGCGCAGGGTTTTTTCTATAAATTCATTTGATAAATCAGTATCAAAATCAGGGATATCCATTTTATACTCCATTTTCGCAGCACAGGTTTAGCCTGTGATTTTTTAGCACAAAAATTATTATCAATCACAGGCCAAAGTGAGTGTTGCCGAACTACAACTTCTGTCATTTAGGATAATTCCGGGTTGTGCAACACACTCTAAAGAGAGTGTTGCACAACTCAGCATTAACTTCACTACAAGAAGATATCAATTGCCACGACTTTTAAGTCGTGGGAGAAAACAATTAGCATGGAGGCTTTAGCCACAATTTGCCTTATTTGTGCGTGTCCCGACCCTTCGGGGGCTAAAGCCAAAAATATTTGGAATCCTAAACCACGACATAAATGTCGTGGCAATAAATAAACAGTCTCTTTCAAGGAGAAGACATTTAAATTATTAGTTATGCAACAGACCCTGAAGCCAGGGGTTAATGCACCTTTATCCACCACTTTCTACTTTTCACACAATCTCTATCAAGGAGAGGACAAAAGACAACAGTCCCAGTCAAATTATTCTTTACACTTTTAAGTTCACAACTCCTTCATCTTTATCCTCTCCCGGAATGGAAGAAGGATTATGCACATGCAAGCCACATTCTTTTTTAGAATTATCTTCCCACCACCACCTGCCCGCACGGAAGTCTTCTCCTTCACTTACAGGGCGTGTGCAGGGGGCACAGCCAATGCTAATAAAACCTTTATCATGCAGATTATTATAAGGGACATTATGCTTCTTAATAAACTGCTTAACATCAGATGCTGACCAGTTAAGCAGAGGATGAAATTTTATTACCCGGTGCTGTTCATCCCATTCAAGCATTTCCATTCCCAGCCTGTTTTGCGACTGTTCAGCACGTATGCCTGTTACCCAGCACTCCATTCCTTTAAGCGCCCTGTTCAGAGGTTCTACTTTCCTTATAAAGCAGCATTCTTTCCTGTTCTCTACAGATTCATAAAAACTAAATGGGCCCTTTTCATTTACAAGATTTTCAACGCCTGCGTTTTGCGGAAAATATATTTGAATTATTCTATCGTAAAACTCATTCGTCTTATATAATGTAGAATATGTCTCGGGAAATAGCCTGCCTGTATCAATAGTAAATATTTTTACCGGTATATCATTTGAATAAATGATATGAGTAATTACCTGATCCTCAAAACCAAGGCTTGAAGAGAATACAATTTTATCTTTAAATCTTTCTGAA
>JAWOJF010000148.1:0-2625 GCA_046481785.1 Ignavibacteriaceae bacterium
AAAACAAAAAATCCCGAATTTCTTCGGGATCTTTTCGCTCCGCGAGCAGGACTCGAATCCCGACGAGGAACGTCGGGACAGGCTCTGCCAACCCTTCGGTTAACAGTATATTTAAAATTAAAAACCCTCAGATTTCTCTGAGGGTTTGGCTCCGCGAGCAGGACTCGAACCTGCAACCCTTCGGTTAACAGCCGAATGCTCCACCATTGAGCTATCGCGGAATTTAGTATTTTCGGTTAACAGCCGTCCCGCCTTGCGGGAGAGCTATCGCTGATTTTTTTTAGTTAACAGCCCGTCAAGCCATCGAACTAATATTATTTTTGAGTTTGTAAAATTACTCACAACATCTAAATTTGTCAAGCTATTGTAAATTAAAATTAGCCAAAAAATCGTATCTAAAACTGAAATTTTGATGTAAAAGTATCATTTTATGAATATATTCCAATAAATCTATTCAGTTACTTTTGTTTACTCTAATAAGACCATTAATTATATCCATTAACAAGCTAAAGCAGGATTATTTATGGAATTTCCAGCTACATTAAAATTCTTTGTCATCTCTGTATTCTTTTTGCTAACTGCAATTACAACAAACCTTTATGCGCAGGAATCCTGGTTTAATGGATTCGCTAAATCAGTATCCGGCACAGTGTGGGTGGAAAATAATTTCCGTATGCAGGCTGATACTGCTTTACTAATAAGAAGCTCTAATATTGATGACTATATTGAGTGGGAAACAGATCCGGTAAAGCCTGGTTATGAAAATGAAGAAGTAACATTTATATGGCTTGGAGGTTATTCATCCGGGGATACAAGCAAACCGCATCCCTTTACTCTTTCTGTAAACAATAAGTTTTTATTGTCATTTGAAACAGGCTCAGAAAAAACTGAATCTAACTGGAAATTAAAAAATGAAAATGCTGAACTTGAGTTTAAATTTTTTAAAAGAAATCAATATGGTGACGGCAACAGGGATATATGGGGATATTTCCTCCTGACAGTTCCAGGGACTTCGCTATCGGAAAATAATACGCTTAAAATTAAAATTAATGGAGACGGATCCGGCAGCAGAAACTGGTATATGACAATTCAGCAGCCGCTAACTCCTAAAATTTCTTTATCCCAGGAGAAACTGACTGAAAAGGATAACAATGGCAATCTGTTCCATAGTGTTAAAATAAAAATAGATCATTACACTGTACCCAAACCAGTAAAAATATATTCAGCGGGGAAAGAAATTGTTTCAACTGATTTAGAACTGGGTACAAATATTTTTTATGCAAAATATAATGCTTCAGAATCTCCTGTAGAAAAAAACATTGAAGTAAATCTGGATGGAGCAATAACAAAACATGAGATCACGCTTTCACCTGTCCGTAATATTTCTTTTTATATTATACCCCATGCACATGTGGATATAGGTTATACTGAAATTCAGACCGAGTGCGAAAGACAACACTGGGATAATTTTGATAATGGAATAAATCTTGCAAAAAAAACTTCCGGTTATCCTGAAGAGGCAGTGTTTAAATGGCATGTTGAATCTCTCTGGGCTGTAAAAAGTTACCTTGAAAATTTTCCGGAAAAAAGAGCACAGTTTATTGATGCGGTTAAAAAAGGATGGATAATCTTAGATGCTAATTATGCAAATTTAATGACCGCCTTAAGCAAGCCGGAAGAATTATACAGGATGGTTGACTATTCTAATGATTTGGAAAAAGAAACAGGTGTGCCGATTGTAAGTGCAATGATATCCGATATTCCGGGATATACATGGGGATTAGTACAGGCATATGCGGATAACGGCATTAAATATTTCTCTGTAGGGCCAAATCCTTTTGACCGGATTGGTAATACATTAAAAGCTTGGGGTGATAAACCCTTTTACTGGAAATCTCCGTCGGGTGAAAAACAAATTCTTATATGGGTAGCAAAAAAAGGTTACGCCTGGTTCCATGGATGGAAGCTTACCGATGGAGACGCCGCTCCCCTTCTGAAATACTTTGAAGAACTTGATGCCTCCGGTTATCCTTATGATATGGTTCACCTGCGATATAATATCGGCGGAGATAATGGTTATCCCGATTCCCTGCTTTCCGATTATGTAAAAAACTGGAATGAAAAGCATGAAACTCCTAAACTAATTATCTCTTCAACAGATAAGATGTTTAAAGATTTTGAAGATAAATACGGCTCTCAGCTCCCCTCATTCTCAGGTGATTTTACCCCCTACTGGGAAGACGGCGCTGCATCAACTGCAAAAGAGACTGCACTTAACAGAAATACAGCAGAGCTTTTAACTCAACTTGAAACAATGTATACGTTATCGGATAAACCGTTTCCCCGTAAAGAATTTGATGAGGCATGGAAGCATGTCCTGCTGTTTTCTGAACATACATGGGGCGCTTTTAATAGTATATCGGAGCCCGAGATTAAATTTGTTACGGATCAATGGGAGATTAAAAAATCTTATGCTCTTATAGCCGATAGTATCACCAAAAAGCTCTATACAGATTTAGCCCGGGATAAAAATCAATCACAAAATAGTATAAATAGTTTTACGGTTTCCAATCCTTCTTCATGGAAGAGGAGTGATGTTGTTACTATTCCATCAAATGTAAAAAC
>JAWOJF010000164.1:0-4579 GCA_046481785.1 Ignavibacteriaceae bacterium
AAAAGAACACAGCCCTATTGGTAGAGGTGGTTTCAGTAAATTAGAATTACAAATATTTAGAAGTGACAGATTAAACTCGCTCGCCATATTTAATGGCCAAGAGTGGGTATTGATACAATAATATCACATTATCAAAAACCATTAAACAAATACCTTTATGAATCCAAAAACATATACTATAGATAACATAGCATTTATGCTTAAGACTGATCTTACTCTGAATGAATCTGAGGAGGTAAGTAATCTTTTAAGGGGATTGTATTGCCCGCCTCAGGCAGATTCCGGTGTGACTATTGCCGGTAATTTTACCGGTGCCCAGATAAAAAGATTCCTGGAGATTGTATTAGAGCCGGTAAGTGCTGGCGCTGCCGTGCAGTCTGAATCTATTGGTGTAAGGCCCGCGCACATTGATAAGGATGGACTGCCGGAAGGTTTTAATCTAGGCAAAATAAAAGAATCAGTACAGATGGAGGTATTTAAGGATTTTTTTATAGAAAGACTCGCGAAGTTGAACAATACAGCAAGCATCTTCGCAGAGTCGATAAGGCAACAGTAAAAGCCTTAAGAGAAATTAAAAGATTAAAAGATTACAATTCTAAAAGATTCAAAGCCCATTCCCAGCCTTTTTCAAACGCAGATGAGCAGGACCGTAACGGTAACGGGTTTATTGAATCTGTTCTTTACTATCTAAGCGATGGTAATCCTGCCGCCCTGGAAGGATTAAGAAAAGCAAAAGAGAGGGACGTCTTAAACTACTACTGCCTTAACCGTGTTCAGGATCTTAATAAATTACTTGATCACATTGCATATATGAATCACCTCCGGGCTAAAGAGTAAAGTTTTCCCGGCTGAATTTATTCCGCAAAATATTCACATCTGATACTTGCTGGTTTATCAAAAGGATATTTTTTAACATCACTAAATAAAACTATGACTAATCTTGAAAAACAAATCATTCTAAAGCTCACTATTGATAATAAAACATTTGTTACCTCTATTGACCAGGTTTATGTTAAGATTAATGAACTTGAATCAAAATTTAAAAACTTTTCCGGCGGGCTTGAAGAAATATCTCAGCTTGAATTAATTATAAAGGAAGAATACGAGAGAAAAAAATATGAGATTGAGGAACACTACTCAGGTAAATCTCAGGAACTCGACAAGCAAAACTTTCTTTACAAGATAAGCACTACTGCACAGATAGTCTCAACTATTGCAAATGCATATAATCAGCTATATAATCAAATTCAGCAAAACAATACCAGGGAAGTTAATGAATGGGAGAAGAAAGAAAAGAAAAAACTGGATGAAGAAAAGAAGGCGGCTCTTTCACATGCAAAAACTTCCAAACAAAGAGAAAAAATAAATGAACAGTTTGATGCCAAGGAAGAAGCACTGGAGAACGAGAAACAGAAAAAGGCACGCGAAAGAATGGCTACATGGTTTGCATTACAGAAAGCAGCCGGTATTGCATCAGCAACTGTAAATACTTATCAGGGAGCCGCTGCAGCACTTGCGCCGCCGCCCCTTGGTGCAGGCCCGATATTCGGCCCCATACTTGCCGCTGCTACTATTGCTGCGGGTATGATGAATGTAGCGGCTATTGCTATGCAAAAAATGCCCGGTTACGCCAGAGGCGGAGCTGTAATAGGAGAGAACGGCCCCGAAATTATTGCTCCCTTCCAGGATTACGCTTCAGGACAAAGTAAACTTATAGCAATGACTATGATGACATTAAAAGATGAAATGAGATCGGGCAGAATTTATAGCGGCGGCTACCCTTCATTAGAAAGCGATACAGAACTTAGAAATGCTGTTATTGATCTTAGCAGGCAGCTAAAGGAAGGTATTACAGCAAGAGCCGTTTATGATGAAAGAGAAGCAAGAAGGATTGACCGGATAGCATCACGTTCAAACCGCAGAAGCAAAATATAATTTTTAATTATTCATTTTTAACTTTTAATTGAATCATGACCTACCCTATAAAAATAGAATTCATAGAATATACCGGTGCCCCTGTTGACTGGGAAGATGCAGAGGACTGGAGTGATTACCTTGCAGAGCCGCCTGTATTAAACAGGCGTGTTGAAAGTGAGAACGAAGGTGAAGCAGGTGTAATAGTGTTTGACAGCGCAAGTGTAACATTCAGGTATGATGCCGGTAACCCGGTACATGATGTTTTTAGCATTGACCTTTCGGCAAAGATAAGGTATGTGTTTAGAATATCTGCTCCCAAGTCAGATAAAAGTTATACAGTACTATTTGAGGGGATGGCGGATTTTTCAACTATTGAGGAACCCGGGGATCAGAATATAATAAATTTTGAGATAGTTGATAAACTAAGTGCATTAGGAGTAATTCCGGCACAACCTGCAAGAACTAAATATTATGATGATTACGTTAACAGCGGCCCTGCAAGTCCAAATGAAGGTATAAATCCCGGGACTAATACCAGCAGACAGGTAAACATTCAGAAAGTAGTACCTGACCTGGGAGACCAGTGGGTTGATATTACACATGAATGGTGGGATTCTTCTATTGAGGCATGGATACCGGAATACGGAACCGCTAATGATATTACTTTATACCTTGAACCCGGCTCACTAATAAAAAGAGAAAACGAGTATGTGATTGTAAAACAGGCTGCATTAATAGACATTCCGGGAAGCCAGTATAAGGCAATAAGGGCGGAAATACAACCCGTGTTTGAACCCGGCTTTATTTTCGGAACTCTCTCTGCTTATTGTGAGGTTGATGGCCGTTTCCCATATTGGAGTAAAGAACTGTGGGGTATTGACTGCAACAATTTAAATGGAAACATACTGAAATCCCTCGATGGAATAAAAGCAATAGAGGCATTATATAATCAGGCATGGCCGGGTGAAACAATAACTCTTAAACCAGATACATTTGAATTTCCCATTCCGTCAGAATATGCCGTACGGTTCATTGATGAGAATCCTCTTGGCGGTACTCCGTTGGATGCGCTTAAAACTCTTGCTGATAGTATGAGATGTTATATATACTGTGATCATAATGGTGATTTGGTTATACAGAGTAAAGCTGCACTGGCAACAAACGGCACTACGCGAACAATAGGTACAACCCCAATTATTTCATCTCATAAAAAATACTTCTGGGATAAACTTGCTGATGGTGTTTCTGTAACAGCTAAAAGCTGGCTCCTGGATGGCGGTAATGAATATATAACAGGTAATGCATCCGTTTCTACCCAGGTTCCCGGCAGCGGATTTATAAAGCCTAAAAATCAATTACGTAAAGAATTACTGGTGGATAATAACAGCTTATCCGCAGCAGGGATTACTCTTGAACCAGATGGAAGTTTATCAGATCCATTAATCCCTTCCGGCGACCAGGAAGAAATATTAAACAGGTATGCTGTTATAATAGCACAGGAATATTTAAACTTTTACGGTAAAAGAAGAAGTTCAAGAGAGTTAACATTAAAGTTAGACAATAATACTATTGAATGGGATCTGGTTGATAACATAGAAATAGATTCTGTTGATTACTTTTTTACTAGTGCAGATATGGATTTAGCCGGGAAAACTATTTCCCTAACACTTGTGGAAGTAACCGGCCATCAATATGATTACAGACAGGTAGTAGTTGGGCTTTCAGAAGCTAATTCCCTCACTGTTAATTCAGGAAGTAGTTTCTTTTTCGGCGGTGTCATAAATCAGGTAAATTCAGATTATACATTTACACTCCCCTTAATATTAAATGATAATACAGTATCAGTTAAAAACCTTGCTTCTGATACAGGTGATATAATAGCCTTCCGTGATGGAACTACTCCGCAGGAGATAAGGATTTATAACAGTTACGATGGCGCAAATAATGAGCTTGTCTCTTTCGGGTTTAAGAACCAGTCCAATGTTTTTACTATTGAAGCAGAGCAGGCAGGAACGGGAACTATCAGGGATATGGCATTTTTAGGAAGTTCTTATTATGGCTTTGGAACTATTGATTTTGACGGTACTCCTCCTGCAGGAAGGGTTGTTATTAAAGCTTCCACTAATGATGGCAGTACAAATGCTTTAGTATGCCGTGATTCTGATGAAGTGAATATTTTTACTGTTGATTCTGATGGGAATATAATAGCTAATGCTGCTGCTGCTTTTAAATGGAACGGCAGTTCGGTTATTAAAAGTCCTGCAGATGGAACAATAACACTTCTTAATAACGCATTAAACAGTTTCGGACTGCTTCAGTTCGGCGGTACTTCAAATTCATACCCGGGTATAAAAAGAAATAATGCAGAAATACAATTCAGGCTTGGAGATGATTCAGATTATGCAAACATCTATGCAAAGGATATAAATGTAATTAATAATATTGGTACAACAGATTATGCCTCACAGTTAACCGGATGGAGAGTAACTAATGAGGGTTCGGGTGACTTCCGTTATCTTTATACTGATGAACTTCATGCAAAAGCATTTATAGCAGATTTAGAGCAAGCATTGGCAGGTTCACAAATCATCTGCAAAAGTGTTGCTAAGGTTGCAGTTGATTGTGAACTTCCGCCTGCAGGCAGCAGCGGGCCATTGGTGGT
>JAWOJF010000306.1:0-12134 GCA_046481785.1 Ignavibacteriaceae bacterium
TATATGAAAGAACCAGTGAAAGCGGTGGAGAAGGTGATAGAAGAAAAGTTGAAACTTTTTACTATAATGAACACAGTTTAAAATGATTAAACAAAAAATCATCCAATTTCTTGAATGATTTTTTTAATTTTTCCTCCCCACCAAGGTGGGGCGAGGCCGAAGCCATTTGTACTATAATGAAAGAGGGGCAAAGATTAAGGTACTCAGGGTTGAAGGAATTAAAGTTGTTGTTAAAGAAATAAAAAACGTGTAAGCCCGCACAGAATATTGTTGAACTCAAAAAGTTGCAGGTAATCCCCGCCCTCGCTGAAACTGTGAGAAATTCCTGATGTAGATGCTGTCCCAATAGAAAGTGGTAAATAAAGGTGTATTAACCCCAGGCTTCAGAGTCTGTTGCACAACTAATAATTTAAAATATCTTTTCCTTGAAAGAGATTGTTTATTGCCACGACATTTATGTCGTGGGTTAGGATTCCAAATATTTTTGGCTTTAGCCCCCGAAGGGTCGGGACACGCACAATTAAGGCAAATTGTGGCTAAAGCCTTCATGCTTATTGTTTTTTCCCACGACTTAAAAGTCGTGGCAATTGCTATCCTCTCCTTGTGAAGTTAAGGCTGAGTTCTGCAACAGACTCTTCAGCCTGGGGGATATGAGATAGGATTATAATGGGCTTTAGCCCTGAATTAGCTTCAGTTCAGGACTAAAGCCCCTGTTATGGTTCTTTAGGCTCCCCCATGTTAAAACATGGGGTTAATCAGTATGCTGATAGTCAGTTCAGCAATATCCGTATAATAATACGTTACAATCTTTCCAAAATATTTGTATTCTCCACAGTTTGTGCCTGGTTAATTTTTTGTCTTCCCTGCGGAGTATTTCCTTCCACTACAAATGAAATGTTAACAATTGTCGTTGTCTTCGATTTCTGTACCAGTCCGTCGGAAATATTAAAAAAGATTTTTCCATCGGCTTTTGTAACAGGTTTCTGGAATTCATATTCTCTTCCCTGGTCAGTGAACCGGGGATTTCCCGTAAGGTTTGTTGAAATACCGGCATCAATAACTGCAATTTTATCATCCTCAAGCATTTCCAGGTTTTCAATTTTGTAAGTATTCGTATTCTTCATCTTGAAGATCAGAAGTTGAGCCTCAGGTTGTGTCTTACTCCATACAGAATCTTTTGCCACTGTGTGTTCAGGAACTTCCCTGAATATCAGGCTCATAAGCTGCTTTATAGTTCCTTCCGAAAGATCCCTTCTGAGGACATTCTTTTGTTCTGCCGTAACCGAATCAGTATAACCCTTTAGGTCCAGGAACTTATTAAGAATTCTGTCTACCCTGAAAACCTCAATAATATCACCAGTTTTTGAAATTCTTATACTGAAAGGATTATTTACAAGCATTTCATAATCAGAATATGTTTTTTTGTCTGCAGAATCAGCTTTACCTGATTCATAAGAAAAACTTCTTTCCCCGGCTTGTGCATCAAGTCTTATGGATGTAATATTACACTCCAGTTCCATTATACCTTCATTATCTACATCTTTTCCTGTTAATGAAAGCAGGTATATCAGATTTTGCGTTACACTCTGGCTCATTGTGGTATCAGTTTTGATCGTTTGGTTATCCCTGGAAATTACTGATAAACGGTAATTATATTTTTCCCCTTTAAAAAAATTATATCTTAATTCAAATGCTTCATCAGGATTATCTGCATTTGTAGTTTTTATATCGGTAGAATCAAAAACAAATTTATTTTTTTCATCAGCAACGGGCTCTTTTTTTGTATCTTCGCCGCACCCAATAAAAAGTAATGCTAAAAAAAACAGGCTCAAAAGGTATTTCATTTTTATTCCTTAAATAAAAAATTTTACAGCTTAAAAAGTACAAAATATTTAGTAATTATTCCGGGATATCCGGTTTTGAATTTTTGCTCGTTAAATCTACTATCATTCCCATTTGTATGCCATAACTAACTTTTTTGTTAACCAGCTTTCAGCAACATATGCCCCCGAAATACTTGTTATACCTTTATCGAGCAAAATACCCTGACACAGAGAAGAACCAGAGAATATTAAAACCAGCAGAAATTTATTCATTTCAGTCCCCTTTGTTATTGATGAACCTGGTAAGATATTTTATATCTGCATTTATAATAACCTTTGCACTTGTTTTAGCGGTAATATTTATTTTCCCGCACTTGAAATTTTGCTTTAAGAGTTTATATTTAATATTAAGTTAGTACAAATTGTATTAACCCTTTAATACTTATTAGGTTAAGTATTAGAATGTGAAACCGGCAGATGAAATATAAATTAGGTTTTATATGATTCAGCCGGTTTCAATTATTTAAATCATTTTTTAGTAACTGAATAAGTCTCAGACCTATAAAGATAACTGCAGTCCGAGGCTTATTGAACTTAATGTAAAATTAAAATTCAAACGTTCCTCATTTAATTCATCATTTACTGACCCTGCAGTATCAAGTTCATATTTATATTTTGTATAACTTAAAATACCAAGTGATGCTTCCAGGGCAATCCAATCATTCAGTGAATAGGATATACCCGGGGTTAAAGCAGCACCAATAACACTAACATCCTGCTCTGTTTTATTTTCAGTCCTTGGAAAAGGATCATTATTACTTGAATAAACCTGCTCGGTTTTTCCAAATCCAAAAGTTGCCGTTATTTTTGAAAACAAACTGAAACTCTTACTTAAATGCCAGTAATATTTCGCAAAAGGCTCAATTGAAAATAATTTTTCCGACTGCGTAGCGTTTTGAAGAAATGGAAGATCATATTCGTAATTATAGCTGTTATACCCTAATCCAATTCCAAGCATCAGGTTATTTGAAGTAAAGTAGCCAAAATAAGGAGATATAATAAATCTTTCACTAGTTATTTCAGGTTGACCTAAAGTATTTTCGTTATCTTCTGTTGCCCTGTTATAACTGATACTTCCACCCAGTGCAAATTTACCTTTTTCTACCTGGGGATATATTACAGAAGTAATAAACAAAACTGCTAAAACAGACAAAAGGATTGTTTTCATAAAAACTCCACTGATTTGGTGATCTGACAGGTTGTCCCCTAATTATTGGGAAATGTACCTTTAAATTACTTTTAAAGGCAATTTGCAGCAACATAAAAATGAAAACACCGCTTTTAGTGGATTTTGGCTTTTTAGGCGTATGAAAATTTTTACCAATGCAGTTTGACTTGAAAACATCATTTTGTTAACTTTGAAGTCTAAAATTTTGAAAAAGAGGTTAAGATGTTCGCTGTTGTTAATATCTCAGGACAACAATTTAAGGTTGCCGAAAAAACAAAATATTACGTTCCCAGGTTAAAAGATGAACCTAATGCGGATATTACTTTTGATAACGTACTTATTTTTGGCGATGATAAAGGAACCAAAGTTGGAAATCCTTTCTTAGGCAATGTAAAGGTTACCGCAAAAGTAATTGAACATGTAAAAGATGATAAAGTAATTGTTTATAAAAAGAAAAGAAGAACCGGCTACCAGAAGAAAAACGGACACAGGCAGCAGTTAACCAGGATAGAAATTACAAAGATCGGATAATATAGGAGATTTTATAATGGCTCATAAAAAAGGTCAGGGATCCACTAAAAACGGCAGGGATAGTAATGCGCAGCGCCTTGGTGTTAAAAGATTTGGCGGAGAAGCTGTTATTGCCGGAAACATTATTGTAAGGCAAAGAGGAACAAAATTTCATCCCGGAATAAATGTTAAAAAGGGGAGTGATGATACCCTGTTTGCTGTTGCTGACGGAGTTGTAAAGTTTGAAATGAAAAGAGGCGACAGGCAGTTCGTTTCAGTTTATCCTCCCATTAATTAATGGGAACATTTGCAAAAAATAACCCTCTCATTGAGAGGGTTTATTTTTTTAAACCAACATTCGCGCAAGTTTTATAAGTCATGCTCTCCGGAAAAAATCTATAACCCAAGTCTTTCCATATCAGCAACAAGAGTCTTTACTGCATTAACTGAGTTATCCATCAGTTTCTGTTCTTCTTCATTTAACGACAACTCCAGGATTTTTTCAACACCATCAGCACCAAGTACAGCAGGTACACCTACATAATATCCGTTAACTCCAAATTCACCATTTAAAAATGCACAGACAGGCAGTACACGTTTCTCATCATACAATATTGCTTCAGCCATTGTAATAGCTGATGAAGCAGGGGAGTAGAATGCAGAACCGGTTTTTAATAATTTTACTACTTCGCCGCCCGCCATTTTAGTCCGTTCAACCATAGCAGTCATTACTTCCTTTGCTTTGGCTTTATCTTTATGTTTCCTTTCTAATAGTTCCACAGCAGGTATGCCGTTTACATTTGCATATCTTACAAGGGGAACCATTGTATCCCCGTGTCCGCCTAGTACCATTGCATTAACATCTTTAACGGAAACACCAAGTTCCCATGCAATAAACGTAGCGAAGCGGGAAGAATCAAGCACGCCTGCCTGTCCCATAACCTTGTTAGCAGGGAAGCCTGAAACATTCTTAAAAAGTGTAACCATTGCATCGA
The DNA here is from genome assembly GCA_046481785.1 of Ignavibacteriaceae bacterium. Classification (GTDB taxonomy): domain Bacteria; phylum Bacteroidota; class Ignavibacteria; order Ignavibacteriales; family Ignavibacteriaceae; genus JAWOJF01. The sequence continues at coordinate 4,557 of JAWOJF010000306.1, forward strand.
GAGGATTGGAAATAATAATTACAATTGAATTGGGTGCATTTTCTTTAACCGCTTCAGCAACAGATCTCATTATTTTTGCATTTGTGGTAAGCAGATCATCCCTGCTCATTCCGGGTTTACGCGGCAGACCGGCAGTTATAATAACAAGGTCAGCGCCGTTAATATCTTTATAGGAATTAGTACCCGTTACACTAACATCAAAACCCTCAACACGTGCGGCTTCTGCAATATCAAGTGTCTTCCCCTGCGGCATATCTTCAACGATGTCAAACAGAACAACATCGCCTAATTGTCTTTCAGCGGCAAGCTGAGCAAGTACCCCGCCTATTTGTCCGCCGCCGATTAATGCGATCTTTTTTCTTCCCATTTTATTCCCTTAGTTAAATAGTTGAGTAATGATTTGTTGGTTGTAAAGATAGGGACAATTAGAGTTCAAGTTCAAGTGCAGGGGGCAAAGAGCAGAGCAAGAGCAAGCCTGCCTGACGAAGGCAGGAGTAAGACAAGGGAAGTCGATTAAAGATTTAAAACCAGTATTGTTTCTGTTCCGGTAGGAGTATTTTTGTACTGCAGGTCATCCATATAAACTCTCATAAGATATAAACCGCGGCCTGAATCTTTTAACAGATTATCGGGGTGAGTAGGATCGGGAACGTCGGAAGGATCAAAACCCTTACCTTCATCTTTTATACAAATTATCAGCCTGTTGCTTTCAACTTTAACATCAATAGTTACGTTTTTTGAGTTATCTCCTTTATTACCATGCAGTATGGCATTTGTAGTAGCTTCAGTAACAGCCAATAGCAGCCCGGGAATTTTTTCTTCCTTTAAGTTAATATCTCTTGCAAAATAATTAACAAACTCTTCTACGGTAAGGAGATTATTGGGATCGCTTTCAATCTCCAGATGGTAAAAATTTTCTGCCAAGAAATTTCCCGGTTTTTGATGAGCAAAATAATAAAAATTCGTTAATTAGCGAATCCGCATATCAAATTACCCCATCCCCAATCTTGTAGCACAGGCTTTAGCCTGTGACTTTGTAGAGCGACACGGGCTAAAGTTTGTAAAGCATTACAGGCTTTAGAGTCTGTTTGCAGAACTCAAAAAGTCACAATTAATCCCCGCCTTGCGAAGGCGGGGACATTTTGTCGGAGACAAAATTGGGGTGGTTGTCTGTTTGAAGAGCCTATAACAGTTGACCACCCCCGTCCTGTCTACGACATTGATTGATCTATTATCCACTCTAGTAGTGCAGCAGGCACTAGTGTTTGTAAGGCATCACAGGCTAAAGCCTGTGCTGCAAGTATGCTTAGAAATTCCAGTTCATCTGGAAGTTAAAATTTATTAGCTCTCTTTCCGGATTATTTCTTACGGTAATAAATTCATACCATCCGTAGAACCTTAGGTAAAGAGAATCCTGTAGAGAAAGAAACACTTCTGCAAGGGGACCGGTGCTTAAATATTTTGTATCAATCTGTTTATCTTTTCCCTTATAGTTGTAAGTATTAATCGAAAACACCCTCATTCCAGCCGAAACGAATAATTTGTTTAAATTAAAGACAAGTTTTGGTTCAGTATAAATTTCCTCAATAAATCTTGTGGGGCGTGTCGCAAAGGATGTCCATTTAAAATCTCCCTGCTCCGATAATTTAATATACCCATAAAAAACAAAAGACAACCGGTTATTAATTTTAATAATGGTTGAATCAGCAGCATTTAACTGCCTGAAAGAAAAACTGTGATAATCAGGATTAAGGGCTTCAAAATCATATACAGTGTAGTTGGCAGATACTCCAAAATTGTTTAATGAAGTAAAATTTTTTCCCCTGTAATTTCCGCCGGAAGAAAAATTTATTACCCTGTTAACATTATTATTTGAACTTCTTTCTGCAAAAATATAAACCACATGACTATAAGTACCCTCTGCATTAACAAAAGCTTCCAGAAATGGAGTAAGCATTTTGGAATATCTTATTCGGGCAATTGAAAGGAGTTCATCACGGTCATCAAAATTAGATTCGCTTGGGGTATCATATCTTAGTTTATTTTGAAAGAGACTGAACGAAAGTCTGTCGGATTGAGAAAAATAAACATTGCCGGAAAGTGAAATTGAAACACGGGAGGAATTATTATTTTTACTGCTCTCAAGTCTTGAACGTTCCTCATAGAAAATTTCATTGGCACCTTCAAACCTCCTGGTTATATGTTTTTCATCTCTTTCGGCATAATTCATTCTTAAATTACCACTGAATGATTTAGAACTGTAATAAGTATTTGACTCAAATTCGAATCTCAGCTCATTTATTCTTGTATCAAAGATTGATGCCGATGTGGCGCTCTTTGATCTGTACCGGGTATCCCGTTCTATATTTCTCCAGGTTATCCCGCCCAAAAGTTCCTGGTTAAAGGCTGATAAAAAATTATTTATTCTTAATCCATCCTGAACGAAATAAGATGTTTCAGTACGGCTTTGTATATTATTTGTTACATTAAACTGGGCAGATGTTAATGAATCAGCTTCATAATAAAAATCTTTCCTGGTCTCCGACAGGGATGCTCTGATGCTGTTTGAGACATCTTCATTAAAAATATTTATTACCGATGCCTTAAGATTCCTTAAATTATTTTTTCTTGGAGAAATATCTTCATTCTTAAATCTGAATTCAGAGGAAAAACTAAGATCGGGCTGTGTGAAATCATTCATAGTTCCCTCTGCACCATAGACAAACCCATAATTATTTTCGCCTATCTGCCTGTTATTAGAATAACCAGCAAACGGAGCAATAAACATGTTTTCATATGGGTTTACTATAAAATAAACAGAGGCGTTACTAACGGATGCCTGGTTAATTTCAATCTGCCTGTTATCCGATAATATGCTGCTGCTGCCTGAAAAACCTGCTTCAAGCCGGCTGGTTATTTTATAGGCTGAGGATATTAAAAAGTACTGTTCATCCCTTATGTTTTTTTCAGCCGTGCTTATAAAAGTTGAGTTGTAATTTTCAAGTACACGCAGACTTATTTTGCCAAAGTTATTATAGTAGCCAAACTTTGAATTTAAATTATATGTATTTATCTGTTTGTCCAGCCTTGTTGAAAGCAAATTAACCGGTGTTCTAAGAGTAATGTATTCAAGACTGTCAGCCAGTACCTGGGCTTTAAGCAGGCTGCTCATAAAAACAAGCGGGATAAATATGATCAGAAGTTTTTTCAAACAGGCAATCTTTTGTGTTTGTCTAATATATCATTTTTGAATTGCGTAGTAAATAGAACATTAAGTTTAGGGCTTAATTGTAAAACTATAAACCGGCGAAATACTGTTCGGCTCAGAACTTGCCGAATAAGTTATCACCCGCCAGAAATACTCCCGGCTTTCAAGGTACCGTGGATTAAAACCTATTTCAAGTGTGTCATTAACAACTGATGAATTTATTGTTCTGCTCCAGAATTCCCCGAAATATTTATTTGTCTGCACTACTATTTTATATGTTGCCGGCACATCGGCTGCCATTATTTTAAAGTTCCCAAAATATTCAGTAGTTGAACTATTGGCAGGAATAATTACTTCGGGGATTTCATAAATCTCATCTGTAACTCTATTGGTTTCATCACTTAATAAACCGCCTTTATCAACCGCTTTTACTCTATAATAAAATTTTTTATAAAAATCCTGCACTGAAATATCATTAAAGCTGGTGGTTTCTGAAAATCCGGTTAAAGTGAGGGAATCTGCTGTAAAAGTTTCTGATTCACTCCGGTAAATATTATAACCTGCCACATCTGTATCTGTTGAAGGTTCCCAATTAAGATAAATTGATTTATTTCCTTCCCAATTTCTGGCATTAATTTCAATATACCTGGGTGGATAGGGTTGGTACCTGTTAATAGGTTTAGTACTAATTGAGCCGGTAGGGCGGCTTTCCTGTCCGAATATATCGACGGCGGTAATCATGTAGAAGTATTCATCCTCGTAGTTTAATGAATCATCATAGTAATAATAGTTTGAAGTAAAACTAATATTTTCAAAACCTGAATTATTTACTTTGCGGTACACATTGTAACCCTGTATATCAGGCTCGGAGTTCCGGTTCCATTCAATAATAATTTCGCCGTCAGTAGCAAGATAAAATCTTAATCCTGCAGGAACTTCCGGTGGTATATTGTCATTATCTATATCTGAATCCGTCGGCCGTTCACAGGATCCCGCTAATAATGCTAATAATAAAAATAATGTTATATAAATATGTTTCATTTTTCCATAATATAATAAGTCAGCAAATATGAAACTACCTGTTCAAAAGGGAACATGAGTTATAAAAAAAAGTAAAATACATATAAAAAATAGACAGAAATTAGATTCTTTGAAATTCTGAAAATTAAGCCCTAATTGTATATAAACCGGGTTGTGCTGTAGTATCGTTTAAATTGACAAAATAGCATTTTTTGGATAACTTTGAACTCAATTTTTAAGCAATTTATAATGATAGAATCATATATCCCCGTATTCCTGGTGATCGGGTTTGCCATAATCTTTGCTCTCGCAGTAGTTATTTCCTCAGAACTCATAGGCCCTCAAAGGCCTACAGCCGAAAAGCTTTCAACATATGAAAGCGGTATGAAGCCGGTAGGAACAACAAACGAGAGGATGTCGGTTAAATATTATCTTGTAGCAATGTTTTTTATAATATTTGATATCGAGGTAATTTTTGTTTATCCGTGGGCTGTACAGTTCAAAAAGATGTTTGGCGAATTTGGCATCTCCGTATTTGTATCGATGCTTATATTTTTGGTTGTGCTTGAGTTAGGATATTTATATGTGTACAAGAAAGGCGGATTTAAATGGGATTAGAAGCAAAATTAAAAAATGATGGTTTTTTAACTACTACTATTGATGCACTTGTGGCATGGTCGCGTGAAAGTTCTGTATGGCCAATGCCAATGGGTATTTCCTGCTGTGCTATTGAGATGATGGCGGCAGGGGACCCTAAATATGATATTGCAAGGTTTGGTTCTGAGGTTATGAGATTTACCCCGCGGCAGTGCGATTTGATGATAGTGGCAGGGACAGTTACCTATAAAATGTCTCACGTTGTAAAAAAAATTTATGATCAGATGCCGGACCCCAAATGGGTAATAGCAATGGGTGCATGTACTTCTTCCGGTGGTATGTACAGGTCTTACCCTGTGGTTCAGGGAATTGATCAGTTCCTTCCGGTAGATGTTTATCTTGCCGGCTGCCCGCCGCGTCCTGATAATCTTCTTAATGCTTTAATACAGATACAGGAAAAGATAAGCAGAACAAGAGCCAGTGATTTTCCGAATAGAAAAATGCCGGAATTACCCTTATTACAAAACAATTAATTTTATGACCTTAAAAGAAACAATTATAGAAAAATTAACAAATCAATTCCCCCGGCTAAACTTTGATACTGTTGAGTATAAGGGAGAATTAACTTTTATAATTGATAAGCAGAATATTGTTGAAGTGTGCAGTTTCCTGAGAAATGATTCAGCCCTTGAGTTTAATCTTTGTGAAGATATTACTGCTATAGACTGGGCAAAAAGAAAAAACCGTTTTACCGTAGTTTATCATATATTTTCTATAAAAAACAAATTCAGGCTTCGCCTTAAAGCTGATGTTGATGAATCAGATCTCAATATAAATTCTGTTTCTTCAGTATGGAAAACAGCAAACTGGCATGAACGTGAAACTTATGATATGTATGGAATTAAATTCAATAATCATCCTGATATGCGGAGAATGTACCTTCCTGAAGAGTTTGAATATCACCCCTTAAGAAAAGACTTTCCGCTTATGGGTATTCCCGGATCGTTACCGTTACCTAAATCCGGTACTGAAACTCAGGAGCACAAGAAATAACGACTATGGAAAAATTAACTAAAGATGAAGTTCCTTCGAAAATTTTAGAGAGTCTATTAGCTGATACCGATATTACCATTGAAGATGCTTTAGAGAACGAGATGGTACTGAATATGGGTCCCCAGCATCCTGCAACTCATGGTGTGCTTCGCCTGCTTTTAAGATTAGACGGCGAATCAGTAATGGGATGCGTACCTGAACTCGGCTATCTGCACCGCGGTTATGAAAAGATGGCTGAGAATATGAGTTATTATGAGTTTATTCCTCATACAGACCGTCTTGATTATCTTTCACCTCTTGCCAATAACGTAGCATGGGTTCTTGCTGTTGAAAAATTAGCAGGCATTGAGGCTCCACCAAGGGCCCAGTATATCAGAATGATGGTAACAGAAATGACAAGGATAGCTTCGCACCTTGTTGCTATTGGTGCACTGGCAATGGATGTTGGCGCATTAACTGTTTTTTTATGGACATTAAGAGAACGTGAGAAAATCCTTGATATATGGGATATCCTTTGCGGCGCAAGGTTTACAAACAGCTATACAAGAATAGGCGGCGTGGCAAATGATATTCAGCCGGAAGCTCTTGCAAAAGTAAAATGGTTTATTGAACAGTATGAAGAGAATCTTGATGAGTGTGAAAAGCTTCTTAATACCAACAGGATATTTGTTGAAAGACTTGACGGCGTTGGTGTTATCAGCGGACAGGATGCAATTGATATCGGCTTAACCGGTCCCAGCCTGCGCGGCAGCGGAATTGAACACGATCTTCGCAGGGCAACTCCCTATCTTTTCTATAATGAAATGGATTTTAAAGTTGTTACTTTTCCCGATGGTGACTCGCTTGCAAGATATTTTGTAAGAGCAGATGAAACAAGAGAAAGTATTAAAATTGTAAAACAGATACTTGATAAACTGCCGCCCGGTGAAGTAAGGCTGAATCATCCTAAAAAAGTTCTTCCCAATAAAGCGGAAATTTATACCGGTATGGAAGAACTGATTCATGATTTTATGATAGTTAACTTCGGAATAAATCCGCCGGTTGGAGAAATTTATTCGGCTGTTGAAAATCCAAAAGGAGAACTGGGATTTTATATGGTAAGTAAGGGTGAAGGACATCCCTGGAAATGTAAAATCCGCTCACCTTCGATGGTGAACCTGCAGTCACTCCCTCAGCTTATTAAAGGAGAAATGGTATCTGATGTTGTTGCAATTATCGGAAGCCTTGACCCTGTTATGGGTGAAGCGGATAAGTAAACAAGAGCAAGCCTGCCTGCCGCGGCAGGAGAAAGAGCAAAAAATACAAGGTCATTCAGTGGTCATTAAGTCATTCATTGTTTAAATAATAAATGAGAGTTGAATGACTATTGGATGACAATCGAATGTCTTTTATAATGACGAATTATTTAAAAGAGAAAAATGGAATTTAAATTCACGGAAGATAATCTTAAGAAGGTGCAGGAGCATATTGCTAAGTATCCTGTTAAACGGCCTGCTGTTATGCCCGCATTGTATATAGCGCAGCAACAGAATGGTTACATATCAACTGAGGTAATGCGGGAAGTTGCAAGTCTACTTGATATGACTGCAGAGGATGTTCTTGGTGTGGTTACTTTTTATACAATGTATTACCAGAAGCCGATGGGGAAGTATCATATACAGGTTTGTACAAATGTATCCTGCATGTTAAGAGGCGGTTAT
>JAWOJF010000025.1:0-5239 GCA_046481785.1 Ignavibacteriaceae bacterium
CGTCGGTCAGATTGCCCTGCTCCTCGATCGAGGCAATCACCGCGGCGCGGCGTGCCTCCAGTTCGCGCAGGTAACCCAGCCGCTCTTCCAGCGTGCGCAGCTGGGTGTCGTCGAGATTGCCGGTCACTTCCTTGCGGTAAACAAAAACCCGCTCAGTGACACGCGTCACCTCCCGCCTGCTCCGGGCAAACGCTGCCCGGGCTTCAAGTCCATGGCTTGAGTCTATTACAGGCCAGTCTGTATCAATCTTTGGAGTATTCCATGCCCACCCTGTAACTGTAATGATGATTGCGGGCATTGTAGTTCAGGGCCTTGCAGAATCGTTTATCTCACCAAGGTACCTTGAGTATTTTTCCCTCCAGGCGCCTAAAGGAGAAGAAGGTTTATACCTGGGTTTCAGCCACCTCCATTCTTTTCTTTCATCTATATTGGGTTTTGGAATTTCGGGTTATCTACTCACTGCATACGCACCTGATCCTGCTATATTAGCCCCGGAACAAATAGCTACTGCCTATGATCATGCACATTATATATGGTATTATTTTGCAGCTATAGGAATGACAGCAGCTATTGCATTATTAATATACAGGGCAGTATTTGACAGGAGGGACAGGAATAATCTGCCGCCGGAAACAAAAACAATAGATCCTAAAGCTGTTTAAGCTAAAACACTAAGAGGGTGCCTCAAAAGTCAATTTGAGTTAATATATTTTCATTTTTTAGTTAGCATGATCATTAAAGATTTTAATATCCTCCGAAGAGATTGTGTAAAAATTAAAGACTGGAATAAATATTAACTTTATTGATTAACCCCAAGTTTTAACATGGGGGAGCCTAAAGAACCATAACGGGCTTTAGCCCTGAACTGAAGTTAATTCAGGGCTAAAGCCCATATAATATTAGCTCATATCCCCCAGGCTGAAGGGTCTGTTGCACAACTAATAATTTAAATGTCTTCTCCTTGAAATAGACTGTTTATTTATTGCCACGACATTTATGTCGTGGTTTAGGATTCCAAATATTTTTGGCTTTAGCCCCCGAAGGGTCGGGACACGCACAAATAAGGCAAATTGTGGCTAAAGCCTCCATGCTAATTGTTTTCTCCCACGACTTAAAAGTCGTGGCAATTGATATCTTCTCCTTGTGAAGTTAAGGCTGAGTTATGCAACAGACCCTTCAGCCTGGGGTTAATACACCTTTATTCACCACTTTCTACTTTTCACCCAATCTCCGGAGGAATATATTATCATGACAAGACAGAAAATTGAAATCTGAACAAAATGAATAAATATTCTCTTTATCTTACTTTTAAGACACCCTCGAAAGAGGATTGCACAATTTACTTCTCTGCTTCTTCTAATGCACCGGGATCTTTTTTTGATAAATCAACTTCAATAAACTCTTCATTTGCAGGAAAGGATAATTCAATATTTTTCTGTTTTGCCAGATCTATTGTAATCTTATTTGTTTTTACTTCAAGTACGTGCCCGCCGGATTGTTTATCGGCAGAAATAAAATGGAAATGATAACCCGGTACGTTTATCCCGTCTGAGTATGAAGGAAATCGGAAACCTACTAATGTCCCCTCAATATTTTCAAATTCAAATACGGGCTGGGTCCTGGTTACCTCAACAAGTTTTTTGTAAGGCTTCTGCTGCGGGGGAACGCTTCTTGTTTTAATGTAATTAAATTTTCCTTCTACTTTTACAGCGTAAATATAATTTACACTTGCCAGCATCTTATCTGTTTCAGTTATTAGTCCGGACAAATTAAGGGAAGTATCAATATATTTGCTTTCATCTTCTTTAAAGTGTGTAATAACTGCAAAGGGAGTTAAAGTTTCACCCGGCATTTCATTTACCTTACCTTCACTGTTAACCTGGTAAAATTTACCGTCAAGTATTACAAGCTCACCATCCAGATTATTAAAGGTACCTAAGCCGAAGCCGCCATGTTCTTTAAGTTCATTTAAGGAAAGGTCACCGTCATAGTTTCCCACCATTAATGATGTTATGATTGAATACTGGTAAACATTATTAGCGGATTGGGGAAAAGAGTTAAATACAAACAGTATTATTAATAAAACCAGGAATGAGAGTTTGTTTTTCATATGTCCTTTACCAAAAATGTATTATTCTAAAATAACAAATTTTCGGCAAGTTGTTATATGATTTGCAAAATCAAATATGATGTGAAGTTATCTTCCTGCTAATTCCCTTCTGTTGTGTTTATTCATATAGATACCTTTCCCGCGGATAGCAGTTTCAATTACCCGCCTGAGGTCGCCTTTTACCTGCACTATGGTCATTTGTTCATCATCAATCTGCACTATAAACAAATCCCGGAACATCTTAGCAGCATTTTTATTTATATACACGGCAGTCATTTCATCTTTTTGAAAAGCCTTTACCATAAACTTCCATCCTTTTCTTTCCATCTGCCTGTCAATCTTTTTAAGCAGGTCTTTAGTTGGAATTTCATAGTTCCCTTTTCTTAAGTAAGTGCCCACCTGTACTTCAGATACACAATCTATAATATCGGCGGCAATTTCATCAGGTTCGGCAATACTTACAATTCCTTCAGCCAGCCACAGTTCAAAACTGCCGAGGGCAAACTCCATATCAGTTACAAAGTTTTTTCCGTATTCTTTCAAAGCTGTGTTTCTAATCGATTTAAATTCACCATCAACATTATAACAGCCGGTAAGTAATAAAACGGATAGTAACATTACTGCAGGAAGCAGATATTTATTTTTCATAAAACCGCCTAATTTTTCTTTTTACCATTTATATTGCCGAGCGAAGGGATATCGAATTTTTCACCAAGTTTACCGATAGCCTCAAGATCAATATCGCCAACTATATTTACAAAAATTGCTTTTTCATCACTTCCCACACCTGCTATTACAAGACCGTTTATATTTTTATTCCTGTCAGTCTTAAGGAAAACGTTCATATCCTCCCCATTTTCTCTGATTCGAATTATCCTGTCCCACTTATTATTTTTAAGAGTAGTTTGTATAGAATTAAGTTTATCTTTTAATGCTTTAGCATTCCTGTCACTAACTTCAAATGTATTAACCTTAACTAATTTTAAGCCGTTAAGAAGGGCAGCTAATTCCTCATCTTCATGTTTAGAGAATTTGGCGACCATTTTAAGCAGGTGTTCTTCAATAAATATCTCAGCGCCTTCTTCTCCCTGGTCAAGGGAAGACAGTTCTCCGAATTCAAAATATCCGGGATGTTTTTCAATGTTATTATCCTGTGCATAAAGGGTAATGGATAAAAATATAATTATAACTGTTAATATTTTAAGAGTTTTCATCTGATTCCACTCCTTTGGGGAATAACTGATTTAAAATTTCAAATCCTTGTCTAATTGGTTTGCCTACATTTTTGGGAAGGATTTCTTCTTCAAGTTTTTGGGATGTTTGGTTAAGCAGTTTACTTACAATTGCAAGTGAACTTTTAACCTGTTCTTCAGCAGAAAGAATTTCCTGTTTTGAATACTGCACCTCTGCCTGCCTGTCTATAAGATTAAAAGTAACTATAACCGCTGCCAGTATTATTGCAGCAACAGCAGCGGAAAAAACGGGCCTGCCGAAAAGTGAAGTAACCGTACTGCCCCCCGCTTTTTCAAGTTCATCATTTATCAAATCAAGTGTGTTATCTACTATTTCACGGGGACATTCTTCCATCTGAATTTTATGAACAGATAAAGCCGTTTTTCTGTATTCTATATATAACTTTTTATATTCGGGATTTTTCCTGATCAAAAGCCAGACAGTAAGCCTGTCTTTTAATCCTGCATCGCCGTATGCAGCAGATATAATTTTATCTCTTATCGAAGTAATATTATTTGGTTCATCAATCATAAACTTTTTCTCTCTCTTTAAATTCTTTTAACTCTTCCTGGAGTTTTTGTCTTGCCCGCATCAAATAAACCTTAACAGTATTAAGCGGCATATCAAGGGCTTTGCTTATCTCCGTGTATTTATATCCTTCAATTTCATAAAGGACAAAAACACTTTTCAGATTGTCGGGCAGCTTATATATTGCATCTTTTATTTTTACGCTCATAATTCCCCAATGTGCTGATGATTGAGGATTGTTTTCATTATGGTTATCAGCGTGCGTTTCTTCAAAGTAATCATCAATTGCGTATTCACGGCTTAAGCTTAACTTTCTTTTTTTAATATAATCCAGGCAAAGGTTATGAGTAATTTTCATTATATAAGAACCAGCCGAGCCCACATTAAAATTATCAATATTGCGCCAGAGCCTAATAAAAACCTCCTGGGTAATATCATCGGCATCCATCCTGTTCCTCAGCATGTACATTCCATAGCTGTATACCCTGTTTTTATACTGCTTTATCAGCAGTTTATATCGTATTAGTTTAACCATACTTCTACTGTAATGACGGAGGAATATTATAAAATGTTACAACTGTAAGTATTAATTATAATCTAACTTTTAACAGGATTCAAACAGACAATAAATGTTTATCATGTCTGTCCCCAATAATAATATGTTTCGTTCCTACGGAACTTGAAAATTGTGGAGATTACTTATGTCTATAAACATAACGTCCGGCCCGCGGGGGGACAGAGGGATTAGGTGCGCCGTACTGGCTGCAAGTATTAATATAACAGGTAACGTAAACTGCAGTGTAGTGAGGAGTAATTTTAACGATGGGGCTATCTGCCGCACCACCTGCGGGAATCTCTCTGTCCCGCCTGCGGCGGGACTGTCTCTCTTTAGCAAAGAGAGACTTTTTTTAATCCTAAATCCGAAATATTTTTTGGTGCCGGAAGTAGTGGAGTAAGAGCAAGGGGGGAATTAATAATCAGTCTGCGGGATCAAAGGTATGATGCCCGGATCCCGCAGGTAAAATTTTATGAACGCTGAAGTTTATAATTTTTTTCAGCAGAGCTTTCAACTTTTTTCAAAAGAACAGAATCTGCCGCATAAGCGCCGCCACCTTTAATAAAAAGAACCATTGCTATTGCCAGGTAAAGGATGTGATACTCAAAGCCTTCACCTGCGGCCGTCCCGCTCCAGTTCATAAAAAAGCCGTTAGAAATATGAGTAGAGCCTGCTACAATCATTGTTACGGCCAAACCAAAAGCAGATATCCTTGTAAATAAACCTGCCAGAAGAATTAAACCGCCAATGGATTCGGCAAGAATATTAAGGAAGCCGAGCGCAGGGGGGATCCCCATATATTGGGAAAATGC
>JAWOJF010000058.1:0-3985 GCA_046481785.1 Ignavibacteriaceae bacterium
CAGTACTACGGTAGTCCGCCAGCGTGGAAGCCCCGATTATAACGCTATCTTTTTCAATAAAATCAAGCATATAATTCTGCGTTCCATTAGGTGTATCATAAGCGTGATCAACCCACAGGTCACTGCCGGAGCTGTTAATATACATATATGCGCTTCCACCGGCTCCGGCAAGAAGTGTTCCGTTCATATTATAAATTGTACTTGTATTCCATGCTATTCCGGATCCCAATCCATTTCTAAACGGAAGCCATGTATCACCCCCGGATAAATTAAACACAAAAATGGCAGAGCCTTCAGTTGCTGCATAGAGGCTGTCTCCCCGCAGTTCAATATCATTTATCATCATAGCGCCGGTTCCTGTTAAGCCGTTATTCCTTTCAATCCATGTGGTGCCGTTATCGGTGCTCTCAAAAATTCCGTTGTAAGTTGCAACAAAAATTCTGCTGCCATATTTAGCAATAGATGATGTAAAGCTGGTTTCATCATCGGTAAAAGGAGATGAGGCAATCCAGGTATTTCCCCCGTCAGTGCTTGAATAAATATTGTTCTGGCGGCCTGCATAAATAGTATCACCATCAACATAGACCGTTCCGGTTTCCCCCGGGGGTATCTGATCTACCATGTTCCATTGACTGAAAGATGTACTTATAAAAACAAAAAAAAGCAAAAGCATTTTTGCATTCATATACGCCTGTTAAGTTGTGGTCAGAAATGAGGAGCAAATTTAAGAAAGAGGTTTCAAAAAATAAAATACCACAGTATCATTTTATCTTACTCAGAAGGTAATTTTTATTTCTCTCCGGTTAATTTCTGTTTCGCCAGCCAACAACTGCCATAAATTTAAAATTGTCGTTTTAGTTGCGTAGAAATATGATCAATAAATCTTTTACCGCCCAAATGAGGGTGTATCAGATAAACAGTATTCTAACATACACCTGATAAATATGTCTGATTTATTTCCCTGTGTTTTTGTATATTTGTTAAAGATAAAGTATTGATGGTAACTCAATTCAATACAAAAAAAGAATTAAATGAGGAAAATACAGGATAAATTGTGCGGAGATTAATAAACAAAATAAAAGAAAAACTTGGTATTCCTTCTTCAAAGAAGGGTAAAAAGAATGTAAAAGAAAAATCGTGGGAAGAAAGAAAAAAAGAGCTTCTTGCCAACGTTAGAACTGAAGGAAAAAGAAAATCTGCCCCTCCTAAAAAAAGAGAAACCACGGCATCAAAAGGACAGGCTAAAAAAGATTCACCCGTTCCGGCGTCAAAAGACCGGTCTGTAAAAACAGACAGGTACAAAAGCAGATCCGCCGATAAACAAAAAGAGAGGCCGGAAAAACAAAAGGAAAGATTTGACAGGCAGAAAGAAAGGCCTGAAAAGAAGAGCGAAAACCCGGAACAGCAGAGGGAAAGACCGGAACAGCAGAGAAACAAACCGGAACAGATACAAGCTGCGCCCGAAGATAACTGGGATGTTTCTCAGTTTAATGTTGAACCGTTTGAAGGGAAAAAGAGGTTTCAGGATTTTGACCTTCCCAAAGAAATAATGCATGCAATTGCAGATCTTGGATTTAAATACTGCACACCCATACAGGCAGAGATATTATCCAAAACCCTTGCCGGCAAAGATGCTTCGGGTAAGGCTCAAACAGGTACAGGTAAAACGGCTGCATTTCTAATTACTATCTTCTCTAATTTTTTAAAGAATCCATCACAGCGGAATAAACCCGGAACTCCCCGCGCATTAATTATGGCGCCAACAAGGGAACTTGTAATGCAGATAGCCAGTGATGCCCGCGGACTTGCAAAGTATACTAACATTAAAACCCTTGCTGTTATGGGGGGAATAGACTACCGCAAACAAAAGAGCTCACTTACTAACCAGATTTTTGATGTTGTTGTTGCTACACCCGGAAGGCTCCTGGATTTTTACAGTAAAAAAGATCTTGATCTGAGCAATATCCAGATTCTTGTTATTGATGAAGCTGACCGAATGATGGATATGGGATTTATTCCTGATATGAGAAAAATAATCAGGGCCACTCCTCATAAAGATAAAAGACAAACTCTGCTGTTCAGTGCAACTCTTCCGCCGGAAGTTTTACGGCTTGCTTCAAGCTGGACTAAAGACTCCGAAGTTGTTGATATTGAACCTGACCAGATAGCAGGCAAAAATGTTGAGCAGATAATTTATATTGTTACTTCAGAACAAAAATATTTTCTCTTATATAATACAATAGTTCAAAAGAAACTTGACCGTGTAATTGTTTTTACCAACCGCAGGGATGAAGCCAAAAAACTTATGGATCTTCTTTATACACAGGGGATAAACACCGCAGTTTTATCCGGTGATGTTGACCAGCGGAAAAGAATGAAAACCCTTACTGATTTTAAGGAAGGGAAAATAAATATTCTTGTAGCTACAGATGTTGCCGGGAGAGGAATACATATTGAAGGCATTAGTCATGTTATTAATTTTAATCTTCCGGAAGATCCTGAAGATTACGTTCACCGAATCGGCAGAACTGGCAGAGCAGGTGCTGACGGCATATCAATAAGTTTTGCCTGCGAAGATGATTCATTCCAGATACCCGCCATAGAAAAATACCTGGGGCATAAACTTGAGTATACTGAGGCCGAAGAAGATTTACTAAAGCCGCCGCCGCCGCCGGTTAGAGAAGCAGTATGGGAAGCACCAAAGCCCAAACCGCAATACCAAAATGATAAACCGCAAAGACGCAGGCCGCCTTATAAAGGAAGAAGATAGCAGACGCAGTTAAATGGATTTATTGGTTAACCTGGCATTAAAAAGATTTACCACCAACAAGTCCATCTTCCTTTCTAAGGACATAATCCCCTCTATCAAGAGGGTGTGTGTTGTGCCGGATTGGAGGTAAATCTAAGTAGTGCATTGTACATTTTTTATGAAACCGGCGTAGATCCGCTACTGTGTAAGCGGTATTATATCCCCTGATTCAATCCTTCGGATGTGATATATCCCCTCTTTTTAGAGTATACATGTCAGAGCATAAATAGAAAAACATGCAAGTAAAGGGTTAGCAAAGATTCTTGAAGGCTTAATAAAAAGGCATGAGGGAATACTATGTAATTACTTACTTAAAATGAGTATAGCCAGTTCTGAAGAAGACAAGAAAAGACTTGAGAGGGAGATAAACATATTTTGTAAAAAAAGAGATTTTTGGTTTAGGTTTCTTAGATAATTCCTTGATATAAATTTTGGATTCGGATATTATACCCTTAATAAGTATATCCTTGTTTAAGGGGTAATCTAAATATCCTTTCTTCTCAAAAGTGAAATGATCGATTATATCTTTCATTAATTTTCTATCTCTTTGATTTTTTGGGTTATATAGCCCTAATCCATGACCAAATTCATTGCGAAGTCTTTTCAGAATATCAAGCCCGGTAGCTCCAGGCAGAGATTTATCGAAATTATTATAGACGCCGTGATATTGTAAGACAGCAAATAATCGGACAAGAAAATTTTGATTTTGAAAGTGAGCAATATTGTTCCGGTATATCTTATCATTATTGGTCATTGGTGTGGGGGGATGAATAAAAATACTTGTTCTACTTCCACTTATCAGAGGTGGTTGTCCATCAAGGGAGTAATAAGGAAATGCGGCTCGTGATTCGACAAAAAGATTATGAATTAAGTTTATTTGTTCAATAATTTCAGTTTCAGTAAAATCTTTGTTTTTTGACATTCTGTTTGACGTATTGAAATATATAAAGATAGAAAACCAGTGAGGGAAAGGAAGTCAGCTCTTATTTACCTTCCGGTTTTTTCTTGGGCTTGCTAACAGGTATCTTGAACACCGAAGCATTCTTAGGATACCGTACAACTCCCTTGACTACGATGTACTTACAGTAAATATACTGTTCGTTATCGTTAGGCTTTGCATCAGACATGTTTCTTTTCTCCTTTGGGGGCATTCTTTAGCTACCTCGCCGTTCCCCG
>JAWOJF010000082.1:0-35852 GCA_046481785.1 Ignavibacteriaceae bacterium
TACATTCAAACCTCAGATAATGGTTTCTTGGTTGTCGGCCACTATGTTTCATAGTCCGCTGCCAGTTTTAGAAAGAGAAATCTGCAAATTTCCTTTATCGGTATTAGGGAAAGCATATTTAATTACATTAAGTACAAGTTCAGTAATAATAAGTCCGCACGGAATAGCTACATTAATAGGTACTTCATAACTTGTAATCTCGTATGAAACATAAATACTTTTTTGACAATCAATATGGCTTTTAATTAAAAGCTCAACCAGGTCTTTTAAATATTGGCCGAGATCAAGTTTCGAAAGGTTCCCGGTACGGTAGAGCCTCTCATGAACAAGTGACATAGCCTGAATACGGTTCCTCATTTCAAGAAAACTATTACGGTGGGTTTCATCAGTTATTTTTGAGCCTCTAATGTTAAGCAGTGATGATATCACCTGCATATTGTTTTTAGTCCGGTGGTAAAGTTCACGCAGCAGTACTTCTCTTTCTGCTACTTTCTCCTGCAGTTTTGTAAGTGTTTCCTGAAGCTGCAATGCGGCCAGCTTCCTCTCTGTGATGTCCTGCATGGAGCCAACCCTTCTGATCTGTTTCCCATTCTCATCAAAAACCGGCTTTACATAATATACCATATATTTAATTTTACCTCCGGGCAGCAGCACTCTGAATTCTAACTGTAAACCATTTTCAGCAGCCTTTTCAAGCATGGTTTTTATAATCTTTCTGTCATCGGGATGGATAGACCCTATGGCTTCATCTACTGTGGGAGGGCCCAGACTCCTGTCCCTTTCAAAAATATCATATAATTCATTTGACCATAATATTTTTCCCTGAATCAAATCCCATTCAAGAAATCCTATCTTAGCAATTTTTCGTGCCTGCTGCAATTTCAAACTGGTTTCAGTCAGTTCATTCAGTGTTTTCTGGAGTTTTAACTCTGTAGTTTTTCTTTCAGTTATATCCAGTACAAGGATAAATATTCCTTCAGGTACAGGGTGGACAAAAGATTCAAACCATTGTTTGGTGCCATCTTCAAAAACGAAATGATCTTCCACATGCTGATTAGTTCGCTCTTCCATACACCTTTTATACGAAGCAAAAAAAACACTCTTTTCCACACCGGGTAACAGCTTTAACATATTCTTGCCAATCATTTCTTCTTTTTTACAGTGTGCATGGCGGGCATTGGCATCATTTACATAAATATAGTCCCAGTTAAACCCAATAATAGCGCAGCCCTCAAGCAGGTTATCAAGTGTAGTTCTGTAAACTTTTTCGTTTGTCAGAACCTGTTGTTCGGCCTTACGCTGTTCGGTAATATTATTAAAAATAACCGCAACCAGTTTGTCTCCGGGTTTACCAAAACGGCAGGCTTGTACAGTATAATATCTGTCTAATTGTTTTGCAGCATTTTCAAACTTTGCCGGTTTACCTGTTAAAGCAACATTACCATATAATTCAAACCAGTACTCTTCAAGATCAGGTACAAATTCTTTTATTGTTTTTCCTGTTGCATTATGTATGCCGGTATGCCGCTCGAAAGCAGGGTTAGTATCAACGAAACGGTAATTATAGGGATTATTTTTTTCATCGAAGAGTACCTCGATTATGCAGAACCCCTGGTCTAATGAATCAAAAACAGCACGGTAATGGTTTAATGATTCTTCATGACCGGGAAAAGAAGGCATAAAGCTGGTAATAAGTTGATTTTCTTCTTCCAATGGAATCCCCGTTTGTAGTGTTCTAACAGAACTTAGTGAAAATCTTGTTTATCCACAATCTGCATTTTTCATAAATTTCTCTGTAAATGATTCAGACTACAATTCATTATTTTCAGGTGAAAAAAGCGGCACAACATTTTTTTAAATGATTAAAGATATCTCCATTTTAAGATATTAAAAATTAAAATCCAGTAAAATTTTCCATTTATCATCAGTCTTTTTCCATACCAGAGTATATAAACCTGCAAAATTTTCCATTTGCCATTTACCTATTTCAAATACAATATCCTCTTTTACAGCGTTAATTATTTTTGTATCCAGACTCTTCATTTTCCAGCCCGGATTCAACATGAAACCATATCTTTCTCCAATCTCCTTCTCCCCTTTGGATAAATTAAAGCTGTTAAAATAGTATCCGTTTTCGGAATAAAGCTGTTTTGTAAGATCATCAGGTTTATTTGTATTAGCCACTTCTATCCACTTCTTTTTCAATTCATCAAAAAACTCTGATTCAGGCACAGAGGTAGTAATAAATGCCCGGGGATAAATAATCTCAAGCTCGCGTTTCCATTTTCCTGATTTGTTTTTCCATGCAATAATATAACTGAGAATATCTGTACCTGTTATATATGTTCCCATCTCCAGGTAGTTACCCGGATCATTTTCAAAATAGCCTGCAGTTTGAAAGTTTGTGATGGGTAATGTAAGGATATTTAACTCAGACAGGATTTGAACAATGCCATCTTTTCCCTGGAGCATTTTATTGTTAAACAGGATTGCCGCACCATCATGGTAATGGTCTGTTATTAAAGTGTGGTCATTGTTATAGATTTTTATCCATTCAGTTTTCAGAGAATCGAGAAGGGAAATAGGTTGGGCGCTGATAGTTGTATATATAAAACAGGGTAAAGCAAATAAGTATAAAAATATTATTTTCATAAGACATTCCTGCGGATTATTTTGATATTAAAATTAATGATCAGTAGAACAGGCAAGCTAGTCTGTTCTGCTAAGATATAAACAAACTCTTGGAAGAAAAATCAGGATCGCTGGTAAGATGCACACCTATTTTTCTCAGTCCTGCTTCATCACCGGGAGTAGGTATGTGTGTAATATGAACTTCACATCCTTCAAGTTCTTTTAACTTTTCAAGTGCCATTTGTGCAGCAGGATTAGAAATGGAACTGATACTTAGTGCAATTAAAACCTCCTCAAGATCAAGACTAACGCCCTTACCCCGCAGAACTTCTTTTTTTAAGTACTTTAAAGAATCCATAATATTTTTTGGAAGCAGTTTAAGGTTATCAGGCAATTGTGCAAGGTGCTTTGTGGCATTAAGTATTAAACTTCCTGCCGCATGCATGATGGGAGAATTTTTTCCTGTAATAATTGTTCCATCTTTTAATTCGATTGCAGCACCAACAAATATTCCTTCATTCCCTTTATTTTTCCTTTCACCTTCCATGGCTGCTTCCCTTGCGGGCATTACAGTAGAGCGGTCTTCAATTTTTGCACCAATATTATCCATAATCATTTCAGCGCGCTGCACTGTTTCCACATCCGTTAGCCCCATGGCATACTCTGCAGAGCATCTGAAGTAACGCCTTATAATCTCCTGGTGAGATGCCTGAGAGACAGAATCATCATTAATTATTCCGAATCCAATACGGTTAACTCCCATATCTGTGGGCGATTTATAAAAAGATTCTTCCCCGGTAATTTTTTCAATAATTCTTTTTAGTAATGGGAAAGCTTCAATATCGCGGTTATAGTTTACAGTTGTCTGGTTATATGCTGCAAGATGATGGTGGTCAATCATGTTAACATCTTTAAGATCAACAGTAGCGGCTTCGTATGCTGCATTAACTTTATGATTGAGCGGAAGATTCCAGATAGGAAATGTTTCAAACTTAGCATAACCTGCTTTCATTCCCCGTTTATATTCATGGTATAACTGGCTTAGGCAGGTTGCCAGCTTTCCGCTTCCGGGCCCGGGGCCGGTAACAACCACAATAGGTTTTGTGGTTTTTATATAATCATTAGCGCCGTAACCTTCATCGCTTACAATTAAATCAACATCTGTGGGATATCCTTTGGTGAATTTATGGGTATAAACTTTAATCCCGCGGCGTTCCAATTTGTTTTTAAAAGCCATTGCAGAAGGCTGTCCCTCATACCGCGTAATAACAATTGATGTAATTTCAATTCCCCACTCAGAAAAATCATCAATGGTTTTAAGCGCATCCACATCATAGGTAATGCCAAAATCTGCACGGATTTTTTTCCTTTCAATATCCCCGGCATAAATGCAAAGAATAACTTCTGTTTTATCTTTAAGTTTCTGCAGCAGCCGCATTTTAACATTAGGATCAAAACCGGGGAGTACTCTTGCAGCATGGTAGTCAAACAGAAGCTTCCCGCCGAACTCAAGATAAAGCTTATTGTTAAACCGTACTACTCTCTTTAATATTTCTTCGCTCTGTTCTTTCAGATACTTTTTGTTGTCAAACCCGGTATTATGCTGCACAGGAACCCCTTTTAGTGATTGGTGAAGGTTTCAAAAAATTACTGCATAAAAATAAAGAAAAGAAGAGCCTATAAAAAGCAGCACATTGTAATTCTATTTCAGATATGCTGCTGCTTTTGACGGCAAAAGATTTTTTTTCCTTGTTTTAGAGCCGTCCGGACAGATTTGATTGGATTGAATTAAAATTTATGTTTTTTTGTTAAAAAAGCTTAGATTATTAAAATGGTAAAAAACATCGTCATTTATAAACCTGTACATTATACAACAACAGATCTTATTAACTTCCGGCTGCGGAACCATCAGCTAAGCCGGCAGAAATTTAAATCTCCCGCAGAGCTTGTAAAACATTTTGGTGCTATGCAGGCTCAGGATTATTCCGGTGCTAAATGGGCTATCGGTCTTCGCCTTAAAAATGTTATTGATTCCAATATTGAAAAGTCAATAGCAGAGAGAAAGATAATCCGTGCATGGCCTTTACGGGGCACACTTCATTTTATTGCTGCTGATGATATAAGACGGGTACTGGAACTTACGGCTCCACAAATGAATAAAGCTTCTTCAATCCGTGATAAACAATTGGGAATAGATGAAAAGCTTCAAAGCAAAAGTAAAAACGTTTTTGAAAGATGTATGGCAGGGAAGAAAGAGCTTACGCGCGAAGAATTAATTACTGAATTGAATATGGCGGGAATAAAAGCAAATGGTGTCATTCTTTCACACCTTCTGTATAAGGCGGGAAGAGATCAACTTGTTTGTTTTGGTGTAAAGAGGGGAAAACAATTTACTTATACATTACTTGATGATTGGGTCCCCAAAACAAAAATGATAAGCAGGGAAGAGGCACTTGCAGAATTAACCAGGACGTATTTTAAAAGTCATGGGCCGGCACAGCTTAAGGATTTTGCATGGTGGGCGGGCATAACGGCAGGGGATGCAAAAACAGGGCTCGAAATTGTGAAGCCGGCACTAATAAGCCTGGATATTAATGGTAGTATTTACTGGCAGCCAAATGATTTGCAGGATACAATGCATAATATATCCGGTGTTTACTTGCTTCCCTGGTGGGACGAATATCTTGTTGCTTATAAAGACCGTTCGGCTGTTCTTGATCCTTCATTTACTAAAATGGTAAATGCGGGGGGTGGAATGCTGAACCCTGTTATTATTCTAAATGGCAGGGTGGCAGGTACATGGAAAAGGGAAATAAAAAATGATACTATTATTATACGGATTAATAAGTTTGTTTCTCTTTCCAGGTCAGACAAAGATAAAATCATATTGGCGGCAGAGAAGTATGGTAAATTTTATGATACACATGTTCATGTCGAATTCAAAAAACTAACTTAAGCATAGAATTAGCAGTCCAATCCTGTATTCCTGTCACAGATCCCCTTGGAAATTCCAAAAATATATCAAATAATAACAATATTTTTATTGAAAACGAGTTGTTATTCACCTATTTTAGAACACTAAAATGGAAAAAGTTACTTTTACCAAAATGAGCGGAGCGGGAAATGATTTTATCGTAATAGATAAAAACTCCAATTCTCATTTTGTCCTTTCCGATTCTGCTGTACAAAAACTTTGCAGCAGGCGGAATGGTATCGGCTCAGACGGCTTAATAACAATTGAAAACAGTCCTGAATACGATTTTTTAATGGGATACTATAATGCTGATGGTTCGCACGGCAGCTTGTGCGGCAACGGTGCAAGGTGTGCTGTTTATTTTGCAGGACTTACAGGACGGGTTAAAAACGGTAAAACTGTTTTTGCTTCAAATAATATTAAGTACTCGGGTGAGATTTTAGGTGAGGAGAAGGTTAGGTTTTATCTCAATCCCCCTTATGATACCAGGCTTAATTTTGAATTGAAAGCAGGGGGTGCTGCTATAAATGCATCATTTACAAATACCGGCTCTCCTCATGTAGTTATAAGTTTAGATGATCTGAACAGAGCTGCTGGGGCTGAAAAGTATAAAAATATAAATGAGCTGCCGGTTTTTGAACTTGGCAGGGAAATTCGTTATCTGAAAGAATTTGCTCCCGGCGGAACAAATGTAAATTTTATTCAGGTGTCTGGTAAAAAAATATATATCAGAACATACGAAAGAGGAGTAGAAGACGAAACTTTGGCCTGCGGAACAGGTGCTACTGCCTCGGCATTAATTGGTAATATGAACTTTAATCTGCAGCCGCCAATTTCACTAATTACATTCGGCGGTGATGAGTTAATTGTAGATTATCAAAAAGAAGAAAAAGAAATTAAGAATCTGTCCTTAACAGGCCCGGTAAAAGTTGTCTATACCGGTGAGTTCTTACTAAACAAGTTTTTATAATTATCCGGAGAAAAAATGAGAAAGGTATTATTCTCAATTCAGTATGAAATTCTATCAGAAAAAAGAAATGAGTATTTAAGTGTTGTAAAGGAATTAAAAAACCTGCTTAAAGCCGATGGGCTTGAAAGTTATGCTGTTTATGAAATCAAAGGTAAAAATAATTCTTTTGAAGAAATATATACCTTTTCTTCACCTGAAGCATTTGAAAATTTTGATGATGATCAGAATGAAAGATTAAATATTCTGATAAACAAACTTAATGACTTAACTACTGAAAATTCCACAAAGTATACTACTCTTTATGAGTTAACAGAAGTTTAATAAAAGCGGCTTATGCCGCTTTTTTATTTATAATTTTTGTAAGCTTCCTTCAAACAAGATGCTAAAATAGTTACAAACATCTTTAAATTCTTCTGTAAATATTTACAACAATTTTTACAGCTCTCTGCGTTATGCCTTTTTTGAAATTCATTTTCTTTCTATCTTTATACTTGCAGAACAGATATTCTTGTATGTTATTTTTTAACATCCATTCATAATCATACTGCTGAATATAAAATAAATGTTGTTGGCAAATACTTAACATTCTAATTTATTGAAATATGTACGAGTACGTTGGCGCATTACATATGCATTCCGTTTTTTCGGATGGCTCCGGAGAAGTAAAAGATATTGCCGGCTTTGCCGGTGAATCCGGCCTGGACTATATTATTCTTACCGATCACAATACACTGAGAGCCTTGAAGGAGGGGTATGAAGGCTGGTATGGTAATACAGTTCTGCTTGTAGGATGTGAAATAAATGATAAAGAAAATAAAAACCACTACCTGGCTTTAAGAATTGATGAGGCTTACTCTACGAGGATGTCGGCAAAAGAGTATGTTAAAAAAGTAAAGGAAGCTGGCGGAATAGGCTTTCTTGCCCACCCTCATGAAAAAAGAACACATATGAAGGAACATCCCCCTTATCCATGGACTGAATGGGATGTTAATGATTTTACAGGGATCGAAATATGGAATCACATGTCGGAATGGATGGAAAATCTTACTGAACAGAATAAATACCAGTCATTCCTTCATCCGTTAAAAACAATTGTTGCTCCTCCCGATGTAACACTGCGGAAATGGGATGAGCTTAATTTGAAACGCCGTGTAGTAGGTATTGGCGGTGTTGATGCTCATGCGCATAAATATAATCTTCTCGGCTTTCTTGAAGTTGAAATATTTCCTTATAAGGTATTATTTAAATCAATCAGGACTCATATACTGCCTGATAAAGAGATAAAACCTGATATGCCTTTTAACGAAGTAAAAAAAATAATTTACAATGCACTTGAAACAGGAAGCTGTTTTGTAGCAAATGATTATCATGCCGATTCCCGCGGCTTCAGGTTTTTTGCCGAGAGCAACGGTAAGATATACCGGATGGGTGAAACAGTGCCGGCAACAAGGAATATTAACCTGAGAGTTATGGCTCCCGTCTTAAGTGCTGAGATCAGGCTGATCCATAACGGCAAATGTGCGGAAGTACTTAATAACAATGAAGCAGAATTTATAGTTAACAAAAAGGGGATATACCGTATTGAAGCGTACCTGAACGGTAAAGCATGGGTATATTCAAATCATATAAGGATAGAATAGAGAATTGGCGAATTCCCGAATTGCCGAATTCCCGAATTGCCGAATTCTCGAATTGCCGAATTCTCGAATTGACTAATATAAGATTTTCTGAAGTCAGATTAGTAATCTGCACACGATTCTATAACTATAAAGATATTAGTTTTTAAACCAATCTATCGGTAGTCGTGAACTCACTCCAATCCTCCTTTACATGGAGGTGATATTGTAATTCTCATCATTAAATAATTCTATCAGTTCATATCAATCTTTTATAACTAAAAATGGGGTTGCAACGAATCTATTTATCCAGACTCGCTACCTCCTAAATCATAATTCCTAAATCTCAAATCTTTTATCTTATCCATTTAAAAATAAAATGGTAATAACTATGGAATGGGTAGATCTTCTGCAGTGGCCGGCTATGTTATTTACAATAATTGGAGCATGGATGGCGGGTTCTCAAAAACAATCAAAAAGAATGATTGGCTTTTGGTCGTTTCTTGGCGGTAATGCTTTGTGGATGGCATGGGGAATATATGATGATGCGTGGGCTTTAATAATAGTACAGGTATTTTTAGCTTTTATAAATATTAGAGGAGCGAAAAAGAATGCATCAGAAGAAGCTAAACAGGAGATAAAGGGAATGGTAGAGTAGCGGGCAGTAAGAAAACTGCTGAAGAAAAGATAGAATTTTACCTGTATCGTGACAGCATTTTTCACCAAAATTATTCTTATTTTAACACGCTCAATTATAATTAAAAATTCAAATTATCTTTCAATTTTTAATTATGCATTTATAATTTTAATTGACTTTCCTGCGCCCGTAGTTCAAATGGATAGAACGTTGGATTCCGGTTCCAAAGGTTGAAGGTTCAAGTCCTTCCGGGCGTACTAGAATTCGCGGATTCACGAATTACCGGATTCACGAATTACCGGATTCGCGAGTTGCCGGATTCGCGAGTTGCCGGGTTCATAATTTGCCGGATTCTCGAATTACCCTGCTTTTGTATTGAATTCGCAAATCCGGTAATTCGCAAATTCGCTAATTTCTTAATTGTATTTTTTGACTTTTGCCCTTAAATTTAAAGTCTGTATAAAAATTGTTTAAAAAGGAACTTAGATGTTAACCAAAAAGAAAAGGCTCTCCCGTAAAGAGATAAAAGAAGATAAGTTTGTAGAAACGTATTATAAGGCGTATGGCTATTTTGAGGAGAATAAATCAAGGATTGGTATATATGTAGCTGCAATTGTTATTGTTGCTGCAGCCGTATACTTCTATATAAACAACAAAAATAGCCAGAATGATGAGGCCGGTGCTCAGTTAGCAAGAGTAATGGTTTTATATGATAACGGCTCATATCTTGAAGCTATTGAAGGCCGTGCCGGCACCCCTATTATGGGCTTGAAAAAAATAGTAGATGAATACGGCAGTACTGAAAGTGGTGAAATAGCCAAAGTATATCTTGCTAATTCATATGTAATGCTTGGCAGGCTTGATGACGCATTAAAATATTACGAAGATTACAGCGGAGGGAACAAATTGTTTGAAGCCGCTGCATTATCCGGCGAAGCTGGTTATTACGCTTCCAAAAATGAATATGAGAAAGCCGCTGGTTTATATTTAAAAGCATCAAGAGTTTCAGAGGAGAATGTGTTAAATCCTGAATACATGCTTAAAGCAGGAATTAACTACATAAATGCCGGTAATAAAGAAAAGGCAAAAGAATTGCTTGAAGATATAAGGGATAATTATAATACATCAGCAGCCTTCAGGGAAGTTGACAAACACCTGGCGCAGTTAGAGTAATTCTCTGTCTGGTATCTGCAGAATAACGAAGCAATCTCACACCAGGAGTGATTTTACTCCAAATTTTTAGAACCGCATTTTTAAAAAATTGCGGTTTTTTTAATGATTTTTTACAAAAAATGGACAGAAATTGTCTAAAATCGTTCAGAATCTGGAAATTTCATTTCTTGACTTTCAGGCCTTATATCTCTATTTTTTGAACCCTATTTAATAACAAAAATTGACAATCCTTTTATGGCAGACACTTCAGACTTCAGAAACGGCCTAATAATTAAATATAAGAATGATTTATACACAATTGTAGAATTTCAGCATGTAAAGCCGGGAAAAGGGGGGGCTTTTGTAAGAAGTACTTTAAAAAATCTTAGGACAGGTAAAGTACTCGATAATACTTTTCGTTCCGGTGAATCTGTAGAAGTAGTAAGAGTTGAAAGAAGAAAGTACCAGTATTTATACCGTGAGGGGGAATTTCTTGTTTGTATGGATAATGGAACTTATGATCAGATAAATGTACCTGCTGATTTGTTTGGAGACGGAATAGATTATCTAAAAGAAAGTGAAGAAGTTGAGATTCTATTTAACGGTACCGAAATAATAAATGTTGAAATTCCGGTTTTTGTTTTTTTAAAAGTTGTAGAAACCGAACCTGGTTTTAGAGGAGATACAGCCACCGGAGCGAATAAACCTGCTAAACTTGAAACAGGTGCATCAGTAAACGTTCCTTTATTTATTAATGAGGGGGATGTTCTAAAAGTTGATACACGTACCGGCGGCTATGTTGAAAGAGTAAAATCTTAATAAGGAAAACAAATGGATTTAAACCTCGTTAAAAAACTGATAAAGTTAGTTGATTCCAGTGATATAACTGATCTTGAAATTGAGGAAAGCGGATTTAGAGTAAAAATAGCAAAAAAGATAAGGGGAATTCAATCAGTATCACATCCTCAGTTTATAACAACTCCTGTTGAACATCATGCATCTGCAGAAAAAACAGAAACTGAAAAAGCGCCGCCAAAAGAAGAAAGCCAGTCTAATCTTTACGAAATACGTTCTCCTATTGTTGGCACTTTCTACAGGGCTCCTGCACCGGATGCTGATTCTTATATCCAGGTTGGTGATGTAGTTGCACCAGGTACTGTTCTTTGTATTGTTGAAGCGATGAAGTTAATGAATGAAATAGAATCAGATGTTAGCGGCAAAGTGATGAAAATTCTTGTTGAGAATGGTAAACCGGTGGAATATAATCAGCCTCTGTTCCTGGTTCAGCTTGCCTGATGAGGCTTTTGCGCAAGTACAACTTATTGCATTCCGATCCGCTGCAACACCTGCTGACAGCAGGCCGGCTTCGCTAAGTTCAAATAAATTGAGGATTAAGTGTTTGAAAAAATTTTAATTGCAAACAGGGGTGAAATAGCTCTGCGTATTATACGCACTTGTAAGGAACTAGGGATTAAAACTGTTGCAATCTATTCTGAGGCCGACAGGGAATCCCTGCATGTTACCTTTGCAGATGAAGCAGTTTGTATTGGTCCTGCACCAAGCAGAGACAGTTATTTAAAAATACCACTTATAATTTCTGCTGCTCATATTACAGGAGCAGATGCTATTCATCCCGGTTACGGTTTCCTTGCTGAAAACGCCCATTTTTCAGAGATATGTGCTGAAACAGGTATTAAGTTTATCGGTCCTTCTCCACAAATGATTAATGCAATGGGTGATAAATCATTTGCAAAAGATACAATGAAAAAAAACGGTGTCCCGGTTATACCCGGAAGTGATGGTGTAGTGAAAGATGTAAATGACGGGAAAAGTATTGCTTTGGAAATCGGGTTTCCTGTTATTATAAAAGCATCTGCAGGCGGCGGCGGCAAGGGTATGAGGATTGTTTTTGAGGAAAAGGACTTTGAGAAAGCTTATCAGTCGGCAAAAGTAGAAGCAGAAGCATCTTTTAATAATTCTGATGTTTATATTGAAAAGTATGTTGAAAATCCGCGCCATGTGGAAATTCAAATAATGGGTGATATGTTTGGTAATGTTTATCATTATGGTGAAAGAGACTGTTCTGTACAAAGACGCCATCAAAAGCTGATTGAAGAATCTCCCTCTCCTTTTATTGATGCTGAAATGAGAAACCAAATGGGGGATACTGCAATACTTGGTGCCAAAGCGGTTAACTATGAAGGCGCAGGTACAATTGAATTTCTTGTTGACAAAAACAAAAATTTTTATTTTATGGAAATGAATACAAGAATTCAGGTTGAACATCCGGTTACTGAATTTGTTTATGGAGTTGATCTTATAAGGCAGCAGATACTTGTTGCGGCAGGCGAACATATTGAATCACTGCCTAAAAAACCGGTTGGACATAGTATTGAATTCAGGATAAATGCTGAGGACCCCGCTGCAGGTTTCAGGCCTTCACCGGGAAAAATTCAATCACTCCATTTTCCCGGCGGATTTGGTGTTAGAGTTGATTCACATATTTACCAGGGGTATACAATTCCTCCACATTATGATTCTTTAATTGCTAAGTTAATTGTGTGGGGGAAAAACAGGCAGCATGCTGTTGCCCGCGGGAAAAGAGCCCTTGAGGAGTTTATTGTTGAAGGTATAAAAACTACCGTCCCTTTCCATCTGCAGGTTCTGGAAGATAAAAGATTTTTAAGCGGTAATTTTGATACCAGTTTTATTGACACCATGCATTAATTTCATGATTTTTAAGGTAATAATTAAAAATTTACAGTACAGGCTTTGGCCTGTGACTTATAAATACACAGGCTAAAGCCTGTGCTGCATTAAATACAAGAGGTTTATAAATGAATTTCCCATCAAACTTAAAGTACACAAAAGAACATGAATGGATCTCCATTGAAGGCACTAACGGGCTTATTGGAATTACAGAATATGCCCAGAGTGAATTAGGTGATATAGTTTATCTTGATATTGATCCTAATATTGGTGCGGTAAAAAAAGGAGATTCAATGGGAACTATTGAAGCTGTAAAAACTGTAAGCGAACTTTATGCCCCCTGCACCGGAAAAATTGTGGAAGTTAACAGTCAGCTTCAGACAAGTCCTGAACTCATAAATTCCGATCCTTATGGTCAGGGCTGGATGATAAAAATTGAAATAGCAGATCTGAATGAACTTGGTGATTTGCTGGATAGTGAAGCATACAAGAAGTTGATCGGGAAATAGTATTTTTTATTAACGTTTAAAGATGGCATCTTTTTAAGATGTCATCTTCTTCTTTTAAAATAAGATAGATTAAATAAAGGTTTCTACCCGTTATTCCCGCAGTAGTGGACTTATAATCCCAAAGGGCGGGGGAGTGGGCTGCACCGTGCAATACGACAAAATTCAATCCCATCCGGAAATATTATAATATGCAGAACCGCGAAACAATTTTAATTATAGATTTTGGATCTCAGTTTACACAGCTTATTACCCGAAGGATAAGGGAAGCCAATGTATACTCTGAAATTTATCCGCATACAATTTCACTGGAGATGGTAAAAGAGATCAGCCCGGTAGGGATAATTCTTTCCGGCGGGCCTATGAGTGTATATGATGAAGGTGCGCCCGATATTGAAAAAGCCATTCTTGAAACCGGTGTTCCGGTTCTTGCTATATGTTACGGGCTTCAGCTTTTAAGTTACAAGCTTGGCGGAAAAGTTGATCCTGCAAAGGATAGAGAATATGGTAAAGCCGAATTAAATGTAACTGAAAATACTCCTTTATTCAAAGATATTAAAAAGAGATCGGTAGTTTGGATGAGCCACGGTGATTATCTTACGGCACTTCCGCAGGGTTATAAAATTACCGGAACTTCTGATCATTCACCTTTATGTGCTGTTTCAAATGAAGAGAAAAAAATATACGGTGTTCAGTTTCATCCCGAGGTGGCTCATACTGAAGAAGGGACTAAAATCTTACAGAATTTTCTTTTTGAGATATGTAAATGTAAAGGTGACTGGACTCCGCTGAATTTTATTGAAGAATCTGTAATGAAAATAAAAGACCGGGTTGGCAGCGCTAAAGCTATTTGTGCTTTAAGCGGCGGAGTTGATTCAACTGTGGCAGCAGTGCTTCTTAAACATGCAATAGGTGATAATCTTGTTTGTATCCATATAGATACAGGGCTAATGCGGAAAAACGAAAGCAAAAAAATTGCCGAAGTTTTTGAAGCACAACTGCAGCTTAATCATATTCATATTGATGCTTCAGAAAGATTCTTAAAAAATCTTGCGGGGGTTTCTGATCCCGAAAAAAAGAGAAAGATAATAGGTGGTACCTTTATTGAGGTTTTTGAGGAGGAAGCAAAAAAAATAAAAGGGGCGGAATTCCTGGTTCAGGGAACACTTTACCCGGATGTAATAGAAAGCATATCTGTTAAAGGTGCTTCTGCTACTATTAAAACGCATCATAATGTAGGCGGGCTGCCTGAAAAAATGCATTTGAAATTAATTGAGCCGTTCAGAGAGCTGTTTAAAGATGAGGTGAGGAAGGTCGGGAGAGAATTAAATATTCCCGAGGATTTTATAGAACGGCATCCTTTTCCCGGTCCTGGTCTGGCTGTTCGGATAACAAGTGATATAACAAAAGAAAGGCTTGACATTTTACGTGAAGCTGACGATATTTTTATAGAAGAGATTAGAAAAGCCGGATTATATACGGAAATCTGGCAGGCATTTTCAGTATTGCTTTCCGTACAATCAGTTGGAGTAATGGGGGATGCACGTACATACGAAAACGTTCTTGCATTGCGTGCTGTAACTTCCGTTGACGGAATGACTGCAGACTGGTTCCGTTTTGATCATGAATTTCTGGCAAACGTCTCCAACAAAATAATTAATAAGGTGAGGGGGATAAATAGGGTGGTATACGATATAAGTTCAAAACCTCCCTCTACAATTGAATGGGAATAAAGTGGACTCTTCTCTCAGGATAGAGCATAAATTAAAATCAGCACGTCTCTTTGAAGCACAGGGAAAACCTCTTCATGCTCTTCAAATATATACTTCTTTAATTGAAGAGTTCCCGGAACATGCCGATACTTATTGCTGCCTGGCAGAATTATATGAGGCACTCAATAAGATAGAATCTTCAATATCTTTATTAAAATCTTTTCTTGCTGAAAATCCTGAGAATAAAGAGGTTAGATTATTTTTAGGACAATTCCTGCTCCGGAACTCAAGATGGGAACAGGCCATAGAATTCCTGGAATACTTTCTTCCGGAAGAGGAACCCATGGCGGCATTTTTTCTTGGTTTTTCTTATTTTATGCTTAAAGATTATGAACGAGCCAAGATCAGCTTTATTAATTTTATTGCTGTAGAAAAACAAACCGAGCTTCTTCATGAAGCACATATTTATCTTGCCAAAATTGAGATTCAGTTAAAAAACTTTGAATCTGCTTTATCATTTGCACAGAAAGCAAATGTTATTTATTCAAATTTCTGGGAATTGAATTTAATCTTTGCAATTACATATTATAACCTTGGAATGTATGCCCATGCTGTTGTACCTGCAGAAAAAGCAGTTAAATTAAGTCCGCAGGAACCTTCTCCATATGAATGGGCAGGGAAGGTTTATTCCAAACTGGGAGAATATACCAAAGCTGAAGAAAAATTCTTAAAATATATTGAACTGATAGAAGACGCAACCTCAGATATATATGCAAGGCTTGCAGAAGTTTGTCTGAAAATAAAAAAACCTAAAGACGCCCTTGCATATTTTGATGTTGCCCTAAAGCTGGATCCGCAAAACAAGACGGCTATGCAGGGGAAACAAAATGCTTCAAATATAATTAATGGAATAGTTAATGATGGATAAAATATGATTGATGTAAAAGCAATTAGCGGTTCTTTGCGCCATTCCGTCTTTGCGGTAATACCGAAAGGACAACCGCAGAGACGCCGTGACGCAAAGAAAACGCAAAGCATGTTTCAACTGTTTTTTTTGTTTCTTTTCGTGTTCATTTCACCGCAACTTAAGGCTGATGAGGATACCGAATTTCAGTTGGCACTAAGGCTATACGAAAACCTTCAGTATGCCGAAGCACTGCCTAAATTTGAAAACCTGGTAAAACAGGAGTTTCACTCAAGAACAACAGCGTCGTATGTGTTTTATGGAAAAACCCTGCTCCATTTAGGAAAGCCGGTTGAAGCAGAAAATAACCTGGAAAAATTTTTAGAACTTTATCCCGAAAGTAATTATTCAGACGAAGCAAGGCTTACGCTGGCAAAAGCCTATTTTGATCAGAAGAATTATTCTAATGCTTTTTATGAATTATTATTTTTAGCTGATAAAGGAAAAACAAGGTTTTATCCTGAGCACTCAAAAACAGTGGCGGGAAACATTGCTGTAAATAACTTATCATCGGAACAGTTAACAGATATACTTGCTCATACATCTTTAGAAAACCAAAAGCCGTTTATTCAGCTTCTGCTGGGGAAAGTTTTATTAAAAGAAAATAAGAGAGAAGAAGCTAAACAAACTTTTATAGGAATATTACAGCAGTATCCGGCGTCCGCTGAAAAAGCTGAGGCTGATCAGCTTTATAAAAAAACGCTGGAACCCGGTAATGATGTTGGTGCAGGCTCTGCTAATTCTTTAATTGGGGTAATTCTTCCGCTTACAAAAAATTCCAACTCAGCAGCCGCAGAGGAAATACTTGAAGGAATAAAATTTGCAGTTTCTGAATTTAATAGCCAGAGAGATGATAAAATTGGGCTTGTAATAAAAGACAGCGAACTAAATAATGAAAAGATATCTGTAATAAAAAAAGAAATAAATGAAATCAGTGAAATAAAAGCTGTTCTTGGCCCGGTATTCAGCAGTGAAGTAAGAAGTGCACTGAAAGAATTTAAGGGGGAAAAAATCCCAATCATTTCTCCGACAGCAACCGAAGATGACCTTACATTAATGTATGAAAATTTTTTCCAGGCCAACCCTAATTTTTCTACAAGGGGCAGGTTAATGGCGCAGTATATTTATTTTGTGGAAAATAAAAGAAGTATAGCAGTATTGAATGCGCTTGATGGGTATAGTCCTTTACTTGCTTCATCATTTATCGGCGAATTTGAAAGACTTGGCGGTCAAGTTGTGGTAAAAGAGACTTATAAAAGCGGCAGTTATAACCTCACCTCGCCGGTTGCAAAAATACAGGGGCAGGCTGCATTAATAGAGGGAATTTATATTCCGCTGGCAAATAAACTTGATGCACCGGCAATACTTTCGCAGTTAGTACAAAGCGGTATTGATGTTTCTATTTATGGTGATCAGGACTGGTTAAATGCAAAGGGATTTGAAACATCTCCATCTCTAAGTAACAAAATAACCTTTACATCAGATTATTTTATCGATTATAATGATCCGGATTTCCAGCAGTTCAGCAAAGATTTTCTAAGAAAAACCAATATGGATGTAAACAGGAATGTTCTTTACGGTTATGATACCGCCAAATACCTGCTGACGGTTTTAAGGAATTTTTCCGGCGGTAAAGATGCTGTAAAACAGAAAATAGAATCAGGGTTAACAACAAATGGTTTTCATAACAACATATCCTTTGATGAAAACAGGATTAACAGATTCCTGAATATTATTAGATACAGTGATGGAATATTTCAGCTTGTAGATGAGTTTAAGGTAAATAATTAGAATCCCAAAAACCAAAAAACAAATACCAAATAAAAATCAAATACCAAATATCAAATAAACTAAAGCCCAATTAGAATTTGTATTTTGAAGTTTGGAATCAGGAATTATATAAATAGCCCGTTGTTTTTCGTTTAATAAAACATAAATTAATCCGGGAGTAATTATTCTAACCGTAAAAGATCTTCCGCTGGATGACCGTCCCCGCGAAAAGCTTTCGATGAGGGGAGCACAAAGTTTAACAGATGCGGAACTAGTTGCAATACTGTTAAGAACAGGAACAAAGGGGAAGTCTGTAATTACTGTAGCACAGGAGCTTGTAAATAGACATACAAACCTGGCAGTACTGGCCTCTAAATCAGTATCAGTATTAACAGAAACGGATGGAATTGGTAAAGATAAAGCAATTACACTTTTAGCTGCATTTGAATTAAGCAGAAGAATACTTTCGCAGTCAAAATGGTTTTCGGATAAAAAAATTACCTCCCCGGGGGAAATAGCCGGAATATTTATACCTCTTTTGCGTGATGAATTAAAGGAAAAGTTTATCCTGATATGTTTAAATTCCGCAAATAAAATAATTAAACATGAAGTGATCTCGGTAGGGAATTTAAATTCCAGTGTAATTCACCCGCGGGAAATATTTAAATCGGCAATTGAAAATAATTCTGCCAGTATTATTTTACTGCACAATCATCCAAGTGGTAACCCTGAGCCGAGCAATGAGGATATACAAATTACAAAAAAAATAGTAGAAGCCGGCAAACTGCTGGATATACCCGTTTTTGACCATCTTATTATAGCGGGCAACACATTTACAAGTTTTGTAGAGCGAAGATTGATGTAAAGGGTTTATGTTATTTAGCACATAAATTATTGTTTAATATCAACTTAACTTGATATTAAATTGCGAAATTGTTATATATGAGGGCAATTATTTGTACCCTTATTCCTATAAAATATTATAAGTAATACATTTATAGACGTAAGTCTAAGAAGTTCAGTATCCTAAAAAATAAACAGTATCTTAATCAATTTGGAGGTTCTAATATGAAACTTTTAAAAGTAGTTAGAAACACAGCCTTTATAGCTGCATTTGCTGCTGCCACAGCTTTATTAAGCGGCTGCGGCGGTGTTAGCGAGGCTCAGATGGAAGAACTAAGAACCCTGAGAGCAGAGGTTAACTCTCTTCAGGCAGAAGCTAATACATTAAGGGATGAAAGGTCTCGTCTTGAAAAAGACATTGCTGACAGGACAGCTAAACTTCAGCAGTGCGAAAGAGATAAAGAACAAACACAAGCTAATCTTGAAAAATTACCTAAATAATTTTAAGAAAATTTTTAATATGATTTTGGAGGAATAAATTTTATGAAATTAACCAAATTTTTAGTTGGTATTTTATCTCTGATGCTGCTCTTTTCAGTAAACCTTACTGCTCAGGAAACAGAGATGACAGAAGAAGAGTGGGAAGCCGAAATGACCCGCTTAAGAGCTCAGAGAGAAAGTTTAAATAGTGAATTAAGTACTTTAAAGACAGACGTGGACAATTTATCAAAAACAGAAATGAAGAGTTATGAAGAATGCATGGATGAACTTTACAGCTTAGTTGGCGCTACAAAAGCCGACGTTGATAATTTTAGGAATGCAGTTTCTGAACTTGATGGAAAAATTAGGAGAAAAGAAGGTCCAAAAGCTGACAGGCAAAAAGATCTTGATGCTTTAAAGACCAACAGAATTTCTGCTCTTCCTGAATTTTTTGATAAGGTACATACCGAAATGCAGGGTTCTTTAGATTCATGGGTTGAAGAACCAACAGTTATTTCTTATACAGTTGTTAGAGGTGATCACCTCTGGGGTATTGCAGGTAAAGCTCAGCATTACGGCAACAGCTTTGCATGGCCTAATATTTACCAGGCTAACCGTGACCAGATTAAAGATCCTGATTTAATTTATCCAAATCAGACCTTTAAGATTCCTCCATTGACTCAAGAAGAAAAAGCTAAATACGATAAATTAAGATCTAATTACAAACCGGCTCCAGTTCAATAATTTATTTGTAGATGGGAACTATTCCGTCTTATTTTATTAAAACCCTTGTCCCGGGCCTGCCCGGGAAGAGGGTTTTATAATTTTAAAGGAGATATATGACAGCAATTGAGAAACGGCTTACACTTGATGGTGTTGATATGCAATCACTTCTTGGATGGAATGATACCAACCTTAAGATGATTGAGGACAGGTTTAATGCAGCCGTTACTGTCCGGGGTAATGTAGTTGTAATAAAAGGTGTAGTGGAGGAAATAGAAGCTATCGAAAAAGCTTTTAAAGAGATGATCTATGTCTTAAATACCAACGGCAGTCTGAAGACTTCTGATGTTGAGACAATACTTGATCTTACTATACAGGGGAAAGAAATAATTAATGAGAAAGAATTTGACTCGATTGTGCTTTATACTAAGAATGATGTTATTAAAGCAAAAACATCAGGCCAGCAGAAATATCTTGATATTGCCTCTAAAAACGATATAACTTTTTCTATTGGTCCGGCAGGCACAGGTAAAACATACCTTGCAGTTGCATTGGCGGTATCTGCATTAAAGAAGGGAATAGTAAATAAGATAGTGCTTGCCCGCCCGGCAGTTGAGGCAGGCGAAAGCCTCGGGTTCCTTCCGGGGGATTTCCGGGAAAAAATTGACCCTTATTTACGCCCTTTGTATGATGCACTTGATGATATGATGCCTTCAGACAAATTAAAGGGATATATTGAAAAAAGAGTTGTAGAAATAGTACCGCTGGCATATATGCGCGGCAGAACTTTAAATAATGCTTTTGTTATTCTTGATGAAGCACAGAATGCTACCGAAACACAAATGAAGATGTTCTTAACCAGGCTCGGCGCTAATTCAAAAGCTATTGTAACGGGAGATATTACCCAGGTTGATCTTCCCTCAAAAACCCCAAGCGGACTTATACAGGCAAAAGAAATATTAAAGGATATAGAAGGTGTTGGTTTTGCCTATTTCGAAAAATCCGATGTGGTAAGGCACAGGCTTGTTAAAGATATTATTGATGCTTATGAGAAGAATAGTTCAAGAGAATAAATGCTGATGGAGTAATGGGGTTGCTGAAACCCATTATTCCATCTTTTTACTTTCTTCCCAATACCTGTCCATCTCGGCTAATGTTGATTCATGAATTTTTTTACCCTGTTCTGCGATTTTTTTTTCTACGTATGAAAACCTGTTAATAAATTTTTGATTAGTCTTTCTCAGGGCATTCTCAGGATTTATATTTAAGAAACGGGCATAATTTACCAGTGCAAAAAATACATCGCCGAATTCGTCTTCAAGCTTTTGCTGCAGTTCAACAATCTCCGGATCAGTTTCATTTAGATTTTTAATTTTCAATTTATCATTTTTAATTGTTTCAGCTTCATGCATCTCTTCTATTTCTTCAATTACCTTTTTCCAGACATCTTCTTTCTTTTCCCAGTCAAACCCTACTTTGGAAGCTTTTTCCTGCAGGCGGCATGCACGTTGTAATGAAGGCATCATTTTTGGCACACCTTCCAGGACAGATTCTCTTCCTTCAGACAGTTTAATTGTTTCCCAGTTTTTCTTAACCTGCTCTGACCCTGAAACCTCAGTCTCTCCAAACACATGAGGGTGCCTTCTTATAAGCTTTGCCTGTATTGAATCAATTACCTCTTCAAGTGTAAATTTATTTTCGCCTTCTGCAATTTCAGCATGGAATACTACATGCAGCAGAAGATCGCCAAGTTCTTTTTTTAACTCATCATAGTCTTTATTATCTATGGCTTCAACAACCTCGTAAGCTTCCTCTATTGTGTTTGCCTTTATTGAGTCGTTTGTCTGCTCCCTGTCCCAGGGACATTCTATCCTTAATCTTTTCACAATATCTACAAAATCACTAAATTTGTTTTCGTTCATATAACCTCGATTATATTTTCACAGGCTAAAGTCTGTGGTTAGCAATAAGAATAAAAATCACAGGCTAAAGCCTGTGCTACAATACTATACAAAGATAGGAGCATCAAATGTTTGAAGCAAAAATTAAAGAGCTTGGTATAGAGATACCTGAGGCACCGAAGCCGCTTGCTGCGTATGTACCTGCTGTATTAATTGACGGATTTGTTTACACTGCCGGACAGGTTCCTTTAGTAAAAGGAGAGATAAAGTATACCGGGGCTGCAGGTAGGGACTTCAATGAAGAAGAAGGCAGTAAAGCAGCGGAGATATGTGCTTTAAATTGTCTTGGTGCAGTTAAAGGTGTCATCGGCAGTTTAGATAAAATTGAACAGGTTGTTAAACTGACTGTATTTGTAAATAGTGCAGATGGATTCGGTAATCAGCCGCAGGTGGCAAATGGTGCATCTGAATTAATAGGAAAAATATTTGGGGATAAAGGGGCACATGCAAGAAGCGCGGTAGGAGTAAACGGTCTGCCAAGGAATGCTGCTGTTGAAGTTGAAATGATTGTAAAAATAAAAGCATAATACTAAACGCATTAAACTATTTGCTAAAATATACGATTATAATAATGGAGAATTATATTCTGCCTGATTTTCCTGATTTATAATACCATGGCAGAAGGTGTGTATTTATGCGAATAGCTAATGTAAAAACCGAATCTTCTTCCGAAACTATCCCAGTTATCATCACTTCTCTGGATAAACCAGAAATTGCGGAGGAAATTCAACTTAAGTGGCAAAAAATTGCTGACCTGGTAACAAGGCTAATTGGTGTACCGTCCGGCCTTATTAATAGGTTACATGAAGGTGAGCTTGAGGTTTTTCTTTCAAGTAAAACCCCCGGTAACCCTTTCCAGAGTAAATCAAAGCTCGAGCTGGGGTTAGGCTGGTATTGTGAATCCGTTGCCGGCACCAGGAGCGGACAGTTAATACCAAATGCACTAAAGCTTGAAGGATGGAAAAACAACCCAAGTATACCTCATAATATAATCTCTTATATGGGTTTGCCTATCTTGTGGCCCGACGGGGAAGTATTTGGTACTTTTTGTGTTTTGGATAATAAAGAGAATCATTACTCGGATATATTTAATGATCTTCTTAAAGCTTTTGTAGAAATACTGCAGACTGATTTAAATAGTATCCTTCTGTATGAACAGGCAAAAAATGATGTTGCAAGAAAAGAAACAGAGTTAAGGGAAGTACATCATTGTATAAAAAATCAATTCAATTTGCTGATAAGCACCATATATCTGGAATCAAAGAATAAAGGTAAAAATATGGATACGGTTTTGACGGAAATACAAACCCGTATAAAATCCATATCGCTGATTCACGATAAGCTTTATAATTGTGTTAACATGGAAGGACTGCTCTTAGGTAAGTATTTAACCGAGTTAGGCAATTATATTATTACTACATTCAGCGAAACTAAAGTTAATTTTATGTGTTCAAGTGAGTCCATTGGGGTCAGCCACCGGACTTCTGTAACTATTGGATTAATTTTAAACGAGCTAATAACAAATTCTCTTAAATATGCCTTTAAAGGAAATAATAACCCTGAAATTATTCTTGAGTTAAAGAAAGAAGCCAGCGGAGAAATAACTTTTTTATACAGAGATAATGGTATAGGGTTACCTGAAAACTTCAACATAAAGGATCTGGACTCATTGGGGATAAAACTTATTGGCCAGTCTGTAAAGCAATTAGATGGCAGCTTTGAAATGCTTAATGACAATGGTTTCCTTTTTAAAGCAACTTTGATGAAATAATTCTTCTAGGACAATACCACTCTTTTATTTACAATTTCAAATATTGTGATGACATCTTTGATTATAAACAACATGAAATAATTGTTTATAGTCAAATGATAGTCAGATTTTTGATATTGATAGTTTTAATTTTTAAATATACGTTCATTTAAGTATTAAAACTTTGGAGGTGAGAAATGAAAAATATTTACATACTTTTTCTTCTCCTCTTATTTGCCCCAATAAACCTTTTTGCACAGGTGGAACAAATAGCTCTTCCCGGTGAAAAGATTACATCTCTCGCATTTATCAATTATGATAATCAGACTCAAATATTTGCAGGAACCGAATCGAATGGTTTTTATTCGCATATTATCAGCAATCCCGATTCTGAATGGCATCATGGCTGGTTCAATAACAGGAGTGTTTCAACATTGTTTGTTCAGAAGGTAGGGCACGGGCAGGGAAGTCTTTCGAGGATATTTTTTGGAATGGGTATGACCTCTTCTGCGGACAGTACACTAATTTATACAAATGATGCACCCATACAATCAGCTATTGTGCAGAGAGACTCCGGCATAGATAAAAACCGGGCTAATAAAATTACTTCATTTGCTGCTTTTGATTATACAGGGAATGAACCTGCCAGGTCAGCCTTTTGTATAGATGAAGCGGGCGGCATAAATAAGCTTGATTTAAATCAGTGGACAAAAATATATCCGCATTCATTGGCAAGTACTTTTCATGTTCTGCACACATCAGATCCGGTTTTATGGGCAGGCGGAACAGCGGGGGATTACGTTGCTTCAAGTTTAATTATGAAATCAACAAATTATGGTACAACATGGCAGAAATTTTATCCTTCAGCCGGGTCGGGTTGTTTTTCAATTGCCGCATACCCCGGTGATACTGCAGTTGTATATGCAGGTTTAAGTGATGGAGTTATTAAATCTTCAGATGGTGGATATACATGGGAAAAAACACTTGAAGATTCGGGTGTAGTTTTTACAAGCATAATTATAAATCCTGAAGACGGGGCTAATATTTTTGCCGGCGGGAAAAGAAGTGACGAAGTTTTTGTTCTTTACAAGACTAATAATAACGGAGAAACCTGGGAAATTATTGATCCGGAATGGGATTGTTTTTGTATTGTGCCGGGGATAAACACGATGGCTGGTATTATTATAGACAATAAGTATAATATTTTTATTGGAACAGATGGGGGCGGGATATTAAAATACGTGGAAAATGTTGTATCAGTTAATGAGGATAGTTATAAACCGGATGGATTTTATCTGCATCAGAATTATCCTAATCCATTTAACCCTGAGACATATATTGAATTTCAGACGGCAGAGACGGGTACTATAACCGTAAAAATTTATGATGTTTTGGGGAAAGAAGCAGCAACATTAGTAAATGAAGAGAAACCTGCGGGTTTATACAAAATACATTTTAATGCTGCAGGTTTATCAAGCGGCATTTACTATTATACACTATCAGCAGGAGAAAAAGTATTAACAAAAAAGATGGTATTAATAAAATAAACAGCTAAAAACATTTCATCCACCTAACGGGGTTTAGGATCAAATCCCAGAGGTGGATGTAATATTTATAGGGTGGCTTAAAACTCCTTTAACGGTTCTTTTAATTGCTTAACAAGTTCTAAGGTATTATTGTAAGAGCCGTTCTTATTCATAAGAGATTTTATTACGGCACTGCCGACTATCACTCCATCACAATGCTGAGAGTACTGTTTTGCATCCTCCGCATTAGAAACACCGAAGCCCACAAGCATTTTATTTTTCTTTACCAGTGAATAAGTATTTTTTATAAAACTAAGATTATCAGATGCCTTCCTGTTAAAATTTCCTGTTGTTCCGCTTATGCTGACGCAGTAAATAAAACCGCTGCTTTTTTGGTCTATCTGCTTAATACGCTCATCTGATGTTGTAGGGGTAATCAACATAATAACATCAATACCATTAAACGAGTTACCAAAAAAATTATCATATTCTTCTATAGGTACATCGGGAATTATAACCCCGTTGGCTCCTGATTCTCTTAAATCATTTGCAAACTTATCTATTCCATAATTAAGTACAGGATTAGCATAGCCCATTAAGATTAGTGGTTTTTCCGCTATATGTTTCCTTATTGCTTTTACGTATTCAAAAGTTTTTTCAAGGTTAATATTATTTTCAAGTGCTGCTTGAGATGAAGCCTGTATAATGGGTCCGTCAGCCAGGGGATCACTGAATGGGAATCCTATCTCAAGCATATCTGCGCCGGCGTTTAAAACATCTGATGCTAATTTTACAAATGTGTTTTTATCCGGGAAACCGCTTGTTAAAAAAACAGAAAGGATCTTTTCTCCTTTGCTGTTGTTTCTATCTATATAATCTGAAATGAATGACAACTGATAACTCCTTTATCTTACCTTTAATTAAATATCCAGGTTTTCTCTTATAGTATTTAAATCTTTATCTCCTCTGCCGCTTATGTTAACAATTACAATTTCTTCTTTCCTGGTTTTCGGCATTAAGTATTCCAGGTAAGCAATTGCATGAGCAGTCTCAAGGGCAGGTATTATTCCTTCTTTTCTGGAAAATATTTTTGTTGCGTTAAGTGCCTCCTCATCAGTTACAGAAGCATATTCTGCTTTTACTTCATCTTTAAGGAAACTATGTTCTGGTCCAACGCCGGGATAATCAAGGCCGGCAGAGATGGAATGCACCGGGGCAACTTGTCCGTCCTGATCCTGTATCAGGTAAGTCTTCATTCCATGGAATATTCCTTCGCGGCCTTTGGTTAAAGTAGCGCTATGTTCATTGGTATTAAGTCCATGTCCTGCTGCTTCAACACCAATCAGTTTAGCAGAAGTATTAATAAATGGGAAGAAGATTCCTATTGCATTGCTTCCGCCCCCCACACAGGCAACAATATAATCGGGTATTCTTCCCTCAACTGATTTTATTTGTTCTTTCGCTTCAATACCAATTACAGACTGAAAATCTCTCACAAGCATAGGATATGGATGAGGACCGACAACAGAACCAATTATGTAATGAGTATCTTCAACATTAGTCACCCAGTCGCGTATTGCTTCATTAGTAGCATCCTTTAAAGTTCTGCTCCCTGATTTAACCGGGACTACTTCTGCACCGAGAAGTTTCATTCTGAAAACATTAAGGCTCTGGCGTTCCATATCAACTTCGCCCATATATACGATGCATTTCAATCCAAACTTTGCACATGCAGTAGCAGTTGCCACACCATGCTGCCCTGCGCCGGTTTCAGCAATTATTCTGGTTTTACCAAGCTTTTTTGCAAGCAGTATTTGACCGAGTGCATTATTTATTTTATGCGCACCGGTATGGCACAGATCTTCCCGCTTAAGATAAATTTTAGCTTTGCCATAGTGATCAGTTAATCCCTCAGCAAAGGTAAGTGGAGTAGGCCTTCCCGTATATTCTTTGTGAAGATGATTCAATTCAATCTTAAAATTTTCATCATCCTTTAACTGCAGGTATATTTCTTCCAGTTCTTCAAGGGGTGTTATCAGGGTTTCGGGAACATATTTTCCACCGTACCTGCCGAACCTTCCTTTTATATCGGGATAATTATACACTTGCATAACTGCTTAACTTTCTTTCTACAACCGGGGCAAGCTGTTCAATTTTATTAAGGAGCAATTTGAAATTTTTTGGTGTCAGTGACTGATAACCATCAGATAAAGCTTTATCGGGATGATTATGAACTTCAATAATCAATCCATCTGCTCCGCACGCAATAGAAGCCATTGCCATAGGGGTAACTTTATCCCAAATCCCAATACCATGTGAAGGATCAGCCATTACAGGTAAATGTGAAAGCTGTTTTATTACCGGGATAGAATTTAAATCTAATGTATTGCGTGTTTGTGTTTCAAATGTTCTGATGCCTCTTTCACAAAGAATTACATTGTAATTTCCCTGGGATAAGATATATTCAGCGCTCATAAGAACGTCTTCAATTGTTGCAGCAAGACCGCGCTTTAATAAAATTGGAGTAGTAAGCTGCCCAACTTCTTCAAGCAGAGAAAAATTCTGCATATTACGTGCGCCAATCTGGATTATATCGGCAACGGAAGAGATTAAATCAAGATTATTATTATCCTTTGCTTCAGTAACAATTTTTAGTCCGTATTCTTTTTTAACTTCGGCAAGAATTTCAAGTCCTTTTTCTTTTAATCCCTGGAACGAATAAGGGCTTGTGCGCGGCTTATAAGCGCCTGCACGAATAAATTTAACTCCCATCTCTTTAAGTTCACCGGCAATATCAAACATCTGCTGGCGGCTTTCCACCGAGCAGGGCCCTGCAATAATGGCTAACTCTTCACCGCCTATTGATGTATCACCAAAATTAATAACGGTATTTTCAGATTTCATTTCACGGCTTACAAGCTTGTAAGGTTTTGAAACCCTTACAACTTCTTCTACCGAATCCAATGGAAGAAAATCTTCAATAGACAATTTGGCTGTACTTCCGGTAACACCGATAGCAAGCTTGCTTGCGCCGAATATTTCATGCGGCTTACAGTTGAAAGACAGGATTTTTTCTTTAACCCTGTCAACATCTTCC
The DNA here is from genome assembly GCA_046481785.1 of Ignavibacteriaceae bacterium. Taxonomy (GTDB): domain Bacteria; phylum Bacteroidota; class Ignavibacteria; order Ignavibacteriales; family Ignavibacteriaceae; genus JAWOJF01. Next base: position 28,022 of record JAWOJF010000082.1, read on the forward strand.
TGTGGTGCATTAAGTTTCATCATGATTACCATTTATATTACTCCTGTATGAATTTATAATTTGAAAAAACTGTTTAATCTTTCGTTCATCTTTTTTCCCCGGTTCTTTTTCAAGTGAAGAAGAAATATCAACTGCCGCTGGTTTCACTGTAGTTATAACTTCATCAATATTTAGAATTGAGATACCGCCGGCAAGGATAATCATGCTTCTTAATTCAACCGGAATAAGATTCCAGTTAAACGGAAACCCGGTGCCACCGTACTCTGCTGCGGAGAATGTGTCAAGTAATATGGATACTCCATTATAATTGCTGATACGGGAATAGTTAAAATCATCTTCCACCCTGAAGCTTTTTATTACAGGGTAAGCAATCTTTTCAATATATTCCGGGGATTCAGCGCCATGCAATTGTACAGCATTTAATTTAATATTAGAAGCAATCATGTTAACAGTATCAGTATCTTCATTAACAAACACTCCAACTTTCATAGTAAATGGTGAGAGTTGTCTGATAATATTTTTTGCATCCTCAGGACTGATGTATCTTTTGCTTCCTTTATAAAATATAAATCCAATTGCGTCAGCGCCGGATTGCTCCGCCAGTATAGCATCTGCTGTATTGGTTATTCCGCATATTTTAACTTTCATCGGAACACCACTCCTTTAATTCTTCAATTTTCCCTTTTATGTCTTTAGTTGACATTAAATACTCTCCTACAAGTATGGCATCTATTTCCAGCTTTTTTAAGAAAGATATATTGGCTTTTGTACTTATCCCGCTTTCCGAAACAATAAGTACATCTTCAGCCCGGTTAAGAATATTTTCAGAAAGAATTGCAGTTGTATCAAGGGTAACAGAAAAATCTTCAAGATTCCTGTTATTTATACCAATTATGTTGTTCAGACGTAAATCAATTTTTTCAAACTGATCTGCCGAATGCAGTTCAAGTAAAACCTCAAGGCCTATTTCTTTTGCCGAATTGGTAAGCTCATTTATTTGTGCCTTTGATAATGCTTCACTGATAAGTAAAATAATATCTGCGCCTTTGGCTTTGGCTTCATAAACCTGGTATTCACTTATAATAAAATCTTTTCTTAATAAAGGAGCTTCCTTAAACTTTGCTATATCATAAAGAAAATTTATATCACCCCGGAAAAATAATTTATCTGTTAGAACAGATACTGCCTGCACACCTGCCTTAAAATATTCTTCTGCAATTTTAAGATGGTTAAACTCTTCTCTTAAAATCCCTTTTGAGGGACTTGCTTTTTTAATCTCCGCAATGATTGAAAGATTTTTATTAGTCCTGATATTTTTGCTGAAACTGAAACCATTGGAGGAGAAGAACTCAAAATCAGTAAAAGAAGAAAGGGAATAGCTCTTCTTCAGTTCAGAAACCTCCCGTTTTTTTACTTCTAATATTTCGTCAAGAATATTCATTTTACCTCACCCCAACCCTCACCTTATCAGGCAGAGGGAGCAGGATATGTTATTTCGTGAAATTTCTTAATTCATTTAACTTGTTCATAGCGGCACCGCTTAGTATTGATTCCTCTGCCGCTTTTGTACACTCTTCAAGAGTTCCGAAACTTCCTGAGCAGTATAGGGCCAATGCTGTATTTGCTGCAATTGTATGAAAAGCGCCGTTTGTGTTTTTGTTTTCAAAAACATCAAGGATGATATTTGCATTTATTTCTGGTGAATCACCCCTTATCTCTTCATGGGTTATTTTAGGATAACCGAATGTTTCATTAGTAACAGAATAATTCAGGATATCCCTTTCCGAATTGTATTCGTAAATATCAGTTGAATCGCCAAGATGAATTTCATCATACTTATTATTGCAGCAAAGGAAACATACTTTTTCAAGGCCAAGATATTTTGCAGCACCCGACATAGTTCTTGCAGCATTAACACTGAATGTTCCGATTATTTGTTTTTTTACATTTGCCGGATTAGTTAGCGGCCCCAGCATATTAAATACTGTTTTCATTCCCAGCTCTTTTCTAACAGATGCCGCAAATTTCATTGCAGGATGGTAATTGGGTGCAAACAAAAAAGTAATCCCTATCTGGTTCAATGCCTCTTCAGACTGTTCCTTTGTTAAATTTATATCAACCCCAAGCTCCTGCAGAACATCGGCACTGCCGCATTTGCTTGATATAGATCGGTTGCCGTGTTTAGCTACTTTTACTCCGGCTCCGGCTGCGGTAAAAGCGACAGCAGTGGAAATGTTAAAGCTGCCTGAGTTGTCACCGCCTGTACCACATACATCAATTACATTATCATCATTGCAGTTTATTTTTATAGCCTTTTCTTTCATGGCTTTGGCAAAACCTGCAACCTCGGCGGAAGTTTCTCCTTTTGATTTTAATGCAACAAGGAGTCCGGCAAGATGGGAGTTATTAACCTCACCGTTCATTATAAGGTTCATGGCCTGGTAAGATTCATCAAATGACAGATCTTCTTTTTCAATTACTTTCTCGAGTAAATGTTTTATCATAAGGCTAACCAGTTTTTAATTATGTTTTTTCCTTCGTGAGTTAAAATTGACTCGGGATGAAACTGAATACCTTCTACCGGATATTCTTTATGGCGGATACCCATTATTATTCCGTCTGCTGTTTCTGCGGAGATCTCAAGTGAAGAGGGGAGTGATTCTCTGTCAACAATCAGAGAGTGGTATCTTGTTGCCTCAAAATCCTGCGGTACATTTTTGAATATTGTTTTTGAATCATGTTTAATAAAAGATGTTTTGCCATGCATAAGCAGGGGGGCTTTAACAACTTTACCGCCGTAAACAACTCCCATTGCCTGATGGCCGAGGCATACTCCCAGCACAGGAATTTTACTCCCGAACTTTGCAAATGCAGTAAGAGATGCTTTAGAATCTTCGGGTTTACCCGGACCCGGCGAAATTAATATTTTATCCGGATTCAGATCTGCTATTTGTTCTTCATTTATCTCATCATTTCTTTTAATGATAAGTTTATTCTTAAACTTGCCCAGCAGTTGAACAAGATTGTAGGTAAATGAATCGTAGTTATCAATTACCAGTATTTTCATCAATAACCTCTGCGTATTTTAATGCATTAACCATTGCTGCTGATTTATTCCTTATCTCTTTAGCCTCAAGGCCGGGTTTACTGTCTGCAACAATACCGGCTCCGGCCTGCCAGTATATTGTATTTCCTTTTGCAAATAAAGTTCTTATAGCAATACACATATCAAGATTGCCTGAAAAATCAAAATATCCCACAGCGCCGGCATAAACATTTCTCTCAAGCTTTTCATATTCATCTATTAGTTGGATTGCTCTAATTTTTGGCGCTCCTGTTACAGTGCCTGCAGGGAAACATGACATCAGTGCATCAATCGAGTCTTTATCTTCAGAAATTGTTCCTTCAACTTTTGAAACCATATGCATTACATGGGAATACCGCTGAATATTCATACTTTCAGACACTTTTACTGTACCATATTCACATACTCTCCCCAGGTCATTTCTTCCCAGATCAACAAGCATTGTATGTTCCGCCAGCTCCTTAGGATCATTCTTAAGATCTTCTTCAAGTGTTTTATCCTCTTCGGCTGTTTTTCCGCGGCGGCGTGTACCTGCAATAGGCAGTACCTGAGCTTTTCTGTCTTTTACTTTCAGCAGATCTTCCGGGGAGGTTCCTATAATTGTAAACTGATTATCAAATTCCAGGTGGTACATGTAAGGGGAGGGATTTATTATTCTAAGTGCACGGTAAACATTAAACGGGTCGCCGTTATATTTTGCAGAAAATCTTTTTGACAGGACTATCTGGAAAATATCGCCTTCAACAATATTTGTTTTTCCGGCTTCAACCTGCTTATAAAATTCATCAGGATTAAAGTTTTCACCAAGTTCACCCGACAGGCTGAAATCAGATATATGATCAACAGGTTTTTTAAGTTCTTCCCGTAGTTGTTTAATACTTTTTTTAGCCTTTTCATAAGCCTGTTCAAGTACAGTGGTTTCATCAACCGCTACATTGGAAATAAGAATAATCTGGTGTTTGTAATGATCAAAAACGAGGATTGTGTTGTAGATACCGAAAATGGAATCAGGGTTATTAAATCCTTCGGCATTGAACTTAATAACTTTTTCAACAAGAGCAATATTCTCATAACCAAGGTAACCGACAATGCCGCCTGTAAAATAGGGAAGTGAATCTATTTTGGGCTGATTGTATTTTTTTATTTCTTCACGTATATGCTCAAATATATTCCGGTTAATTTTTCCGGATGTCCCGTTTTTTCTAAGACTTAGTTCAAGGCCCTTATTAGAGAAAACCATTTCCGGATTTTTACCTAAGAAAGAATAACGTGCAAGACTGGCAGATCCCTCAACAGACTCCAGTAAAAAACTCTGTTTCCCTTTTTCTCTTATTTTCAGGTAGGCGAGAACAGGTGTAAGCAAATCCGCCGTTATTGTTTCATAAACAGGAATAAGATTGTAACTTTTAGATAACTCTTTGAACTCTTCAAATTTCATAATCAGCCTTGAAAAATATTCTAAGTTTTTTCTTTCATATCCTTCTCCTCTTCGGGAGAGGGCAAAAAAAAACCCTTCCCAGTGGTCTGAGAAGGGTTTTTTAATAATAATATTATCTCAATTTCACTGGGTCATACTGCTGCGCATACTAAACCACCACCAGAAATATGGTCTAAAATAGTTGTTATAATATGAGCCGGTGAAATTTTTCATAATTTGAAAAGTAAATATATAACTCTTTTTTTTATTGTCAAGTAATCATTTTAGAACTTTTATTAAAGATTTAAGCAAAATGAATGAATGGCAAGTAAATATTGAATAAAAATGCACTTAAAAGAGAATAAGTTAAATTTATAGTAAATAAAGGTTATAGATTCTTTTCGGGAATCGTTTTTCTATGTTATTTCTCAAGTTAAATAATAAAAACATCTGCTATGTTTTTGTCTGATCTTGCATTAGCAGGAAATAATTGAATTTATAGCTGCATTTATCCGGCATTTGGGCTGCCAGACCGGTGGCCAGAATAACACGCCCTGCAATTTTAACGGTCTTAGGTTTACATTCTATTGTAAATGTTATAAGTTTAAGAATCTAAAATCGATTATTGATTTTATTGTCATAAAATGGATTCTTTGTGCTGGTATCTTTATAAATTTGTACCGCTAAATCTTTACCGCAAATTGAGGATGTGCTCCTTTCCCGCAACAAATGTATCAGCACTGTATAATGTGCTATGATTTATTATATTTAACTATATTATATTTACTACTTTCAATTCCCTGAATAACAGGCAGTTTATTGGAGATGAAAAAAATTCGAATTTTAATTATTGAAGATAACCGGCTTCTTCGTGAAGGCATTACTTCGATGATTGAAGAGCAGCCTGATCTGAAGGCAGCAGCCTCATATGCAGATGCAAAGGATATTAAAAAAATCCGTGAGGCCAAACCAAATATTGTTCTGCTGGATATCGGTTTAAGAAGCCAGAACAGCCTGCAAATTGTTAAATTATTTAAGAAAGAATTTCCGGAAGTAAAAATAATACTGATGGACCTGGTTCCGTTGGAAATGGAAATTATGGAATTCATACGTGCAGGAGTAACAGGGTTTATACTTAAAGATGCCTCCGTTTATGAGTTCCTGAAGACTATAAGATCAGTAGCTGCAGGTGCGAAAGTTTTGCCGCCTAACCTTACAGGTTCACTCTTTTCCCAGATTGTGGACAATGCTATTAAGAAAGAGAAGTCATCTGTATTAAAAGAATCGGTAAGTATGACAAAACGGGAACGCCAGGTGATTGAATTAATAGCTGATGGTTTAACTAATAAAGAGATTGCTCAAAGGCTGCATCTTTCACCGCATACGGTAAAAAGCCACGTTCATAATATACTGGATAAACTTGCTCTTCATACCCGCGTCCAGATTGCAAAATATTCACATGAAATAAATTATACTATAGAGAATATTTCCCTTCTTAAAGATGAGTAATCTTTTACAGCTTTCCTGCACAACTTTATTCCATTAGGATTAATTCCTTTTTCATCCATACGAGCGATTGAAGTTTTACCTCTTATTTGTGAAATTAAGCAAAATCGGGTAATGAATTGTATAGTTCTTACGGGGGTGATAAATGAATATTTTAATGGTTTATCCAACTTATCCTGATACATTCTGGAGTTTTAAGCATGCATTAAAATTTGTTTCAAAAGGCGCCAGTTTTCCGCCGCTGGGATTATTGACTGTTGCCTCAATACTGCCCGGAGAATGGAACAAAAAATTAATCGATATGAATGTAAGTAACCTTTCAGATCAGGATATTCTTTGGGCAGATTACGTATATATAAGTGCTATGTCAGTTCAATCTGAATCTGTAAACTTTGTTATTGAAAAATGCAAAAAGTTAAAAACTAAAATTGTAGCAGGAGGGCCATTATTTACAAGTAATCCTGACTTTTACAAACAAATAGACCACCTGGTTCTTAATGAAGCAGAAATAACTTTGCCCCGGTTTTTAATTGACCTTAGCAAAGGTGAACCTAAACAAAAATACAATTCTGAAGAGTGGGCAGACATTACTGCTACCCCGCTGCCTCTATGGGAACTTATAGATATTAACAACTATTCCTCAATGAATCTCCAGTATTCCCGCGGGTGCCCTTATGACTGCGATTTTTGTGATATAACAGTTCTTTATGGAAGATTCACACTGCTGGACCGGATGAACCATGAGATTGCCAACAAGTTCGTCTATCAGATGCGCGAGGAGCCGGGTGTGCAGCCGCCTGCGCTGACACTGAAGAGCAACAGCGGTTCCTGCCGAGATTTCGCGGCGTTGTTCATGGAGGCATGCCGGCACCTGGGGCTGGCCAGCCGTTTCGTCAGCGGTTATGTGTACTCGGCGGCCATTGAGGCTGGCAACGCCTCGACCCATGCCTGGTCCGAGGTCTACTTGCCCGGCGCCGGCTGGAAGGGCTTCGATCCCACCAGTGGCGTGGTGGCGGGCAACCGACACATCGCGGCGGCCGTGGCACGCCACCCGGAGGACGTACCGCCGGTGGCTGGAAGCTACTTGGGTGCGCCCGGCCAGCGCCCACTACTGCGCGTGGCGGTGCGGGTCAGCGCGCTCACTTAATGAATGCCAGCACAAGGAGCGGAGGAAACCGTGGTCTGTCCCCGGCTCCCCCCGGCTCCCCGTCGACGTGCCGGTCACGAGGATCCATCACCCCCAGTGGGCGTGCGCGTGGGGTCGATGGCGCACTGCTCACCGCAGCGGCGCCGCCAGCGCCGCTGCGCAAACTGCGCGTAGGCGCGATCGAGCAGGCTCAACACGCCGGGCGGGGAAACGATGCGCGCCAGCCAGCGGTAGTAGGGCAGGTGCTTCCAGAGGACGGCGAAGGCATGGGCGCCGGTGTGCAGGCGGCCGTCGGCGCCGAACACATGCAGGCGTTGCATGGCGGCTTCCCAGCTCACGCCGTAGGCTTGCAGCTGTTGCGGCTGCGCGGCGATGTCCAGCCATTCCAGACGCGCCTGCCGGTCGAGGCGCCGGTAATGGGCGATCTCGCGCTGGCACAGCGGACAACCACCATCGTAGAAGACCACGGGCCGTTCAGGGATGTTCGTGTCGTTCATGGCATTCCAGTGGCAGGTCTGGTGACCCTGGTGAAGACAGCCGAAGCCAGGGCAAGGTTCCTGGACCGGCACGCGCAGAGTACTCGGATCGCACACCTTCAAATACCCTGGGAAGGGTACCGATCCGATCGAATATACGCAGGATCACTATGCATTCGCGCTTTCCTGCTGACCTCACA
>JAWOJF010000275.1:0-9597 GCA_046481785.1 Ignavibacteriaceae bacterium
AGATATTTATAACAGCTTCTATAAAAATTCATTTTTTGTAAGATTAAGAAATGAACCCCCAAAATTAAGCTGGATTGTAAATACAAATTTTTGCGATATAAATATTGCAGTAAAAGGAAACACAGTTATTGTTACTTCAGCAATTGATAATTTAATTAAAGGCGCATCAGGACAAGCGATCCAGAATATGAATAAGTTTTTTTCATGGGATGAAACGATGGGCATTATCAGCAAAGGAGTGAAAAATGTATCAGTATATTAATAACGGTACAGTAACATCTGTAAAAGGATTTAAAGCAGCCGGTATTTACTGCGGTATAAAAAAAAGGAAAAAAGATATTGCTTTAATTTATTCTGAGCAGGATTGTGTTGCTGCCGGAACTTATACCATTAATAAAGTAAAGGCTGCTCCCCTTCTTATTTCACAAAGTATAACAAGTCAAAATAAAACTGTTAAAGCTGTGCTTGTTAACTCCGGAAATGCAAATGCATGTACCGGGGATGAGGGATACAATGATGCTGTACTTTCTCAAAAAGTTTGTGCAGAAAAACTTGGAATTGCTCCTGATGAAGTATTGCTTGCATCTACTGGTGTAATCGGACAAAGACTCCCTATGGAGGCGCTCCTTAAAGGTATTGATGATATAGTTCCTCAGCTTACCTGTGAAGGCGGCTTAGATGCTGCGGAAGCTATTATGACAACAGATAAGAAGATGAAATCATTTGCTGTTAAAGTAGAGTTAAAGGATACTTTTATTACCATTGGCGGGATATGCAAAGGCAGCGGAATGATTATGCCCAATATGGCAACAATGCTTGGATTTATTGCAACCGACATTTCTATTGATAAGTCACTGCTCCAGGAATCTTTATCTGAAGCAGTAAACAAAACCTTTAATAAAATTACTGTTGACGGTGAAACCAGCACCAATGATATGGTTGTGATTCTGGCTAACGGTATTTCAGGGATTAAAATTGAAGAAGGAACAGAAGAACTTAAGTTTTTTAAAGAAGCCCTGGAAGCTCTGTGCAGAGATATGGCAAAATCAATTGTTGCAGATGGTGAAGGTGCTACAAAACTTGTAACAGTAACAGTAAAAAATGCCAGAACAAAATCCGATGCCGAACTTGTTGGGAAATCAATTGCAAATTCTCCTCTTGTTAAAACTGCAATTCATGGTGCAGATGCTAACTGGGGCAGAATATTAAGCGCTGCCGGGCAAAGCGGTGCCGATATTGATCCGTCTAAAGTTTCTATAAGTTTTAATGATTTACCTGTTCTTCTGCCTAATTATAAACTGGCTCTCGATGAGAAAGCCGCATCTAAAATTCTTTCACAGGCTGAATTTTCTATAAATATCGATCTCGGCCAGGGTAAAGAAAACACTACATGGTGGACATGCGACTTCTCCGAAGAGTATGTAAGTATAAACGCCGATTACAGATCATGAGGTATAATATGTTGAATTCTACTAAATCCCGTAATACGGGAAAAATTGCAATAATAAAATTAAGCGGTAAATCGATAAATGATTTTATTTCATCTGACAAATGGGTTACTGCTATAAAAAAACTGCAAGACCAATATGGCGGTGTTATTATTGTTCATGGTGCAGGAAAAACAATTACCGAATGGGCAGAGAAAATGGGAATAAGCTCGGTATTTGTTGAAGGCCACCGTGTTACTACTTCGGATATGATGGAGATTGTTTCTGCCGTTCAGGGTGGATTAGTTAATACAAAATTAAGTGCAAAACTTAATTCATCCGGTATAAGAGCATTGGGTCTTTCCGGTATTGACAAAAATACTTTTACAGCAAAATATCTTGATAAAAATATCGGTTTTGTAGGAAGGCCTGAGATTAAGGGTTCTGCTGACTGGATAAAAGAGTTATTACAGAAAAAGGTTATTCCTGTATTCTCAAGCATCTGCTGCGATGAAGAAGGGAATCTTATGAATGTAAATGCGGATCTGTTTACAGAAGTACTGGCTGCTGCGCTTAAGGCGGAAATTGTTTTCTTTGTATCAGATGTAAACGGTGTTATTTTAGATAATGAAATTAAAGAGTATTTAACTCCGGACGATATTATTGCCGGAATTAACAGTAATCAGATTACCGGCGGTATGATTCCTAAACTAAAAAGTTGTTCCGGGCTGTTAGACCAGGGTGTCCATAAAATCTGGATTGGCTCTGATCTTATAAGTTACTTAAACGGATTTTCTGATCATGGTACTTGCATAGTAAAATCTCATAAAGTAAAACGTGCTAAGCTTAAAGTAGCTTAACAGCCGGCTCATTAAAAAATTGAGCATCAGACGCCAGTTAAACCTCTGGCAATTAAAGCGGGCATGCAGGGCATTTTTTTGAATAAACGCGGTATGCCATTCCGGTTAAAAGTAATAATTTATAAATATTTTTTTGAGGGCGTTATGTCAGCAAAACTTAGAAGGCTCAACAGGATAAAAGAGCTGCTCAATAACAGGAACATTACTTCACATGAGAATCTTGTAAAACTTCTTAATGCAGAAGGCCTGCAGGTAACCCAGGCAACATTAAGCAGGGATTTTGCAGAGCTTGGTGTGGTAAGAATAGTAACAGATTACGGACCCCGCTACATCCTTGATGCACATGAATCCGGAAAACAAATCTCAAAACTTATAGGGTTTGAAATATTAAGCGTTCATTTTAATGAAACAATGGTGGTTATTAGAACGCTTGCAGGCAGGGCCCAGGGTGTTGCTCACCATGTTGACAGGCTTAATAATCCGGATATACTTGGAACAGTGGGCGGAGATGATACGGTGCTTATCATTCCCGCTTCTCATAAAAATATCCCGCAAATTATTGAATTGATTAAAAGAATGATGTTTGAACAAAACGGTAAAAGTTAAATATTAATACTAAGAGTAAAACCTTTCCCGGTCTTTCAGGACAGGTTTAAGAAAATTATAAGGAGTTAAAAAGTGGCTAAACGAAAAATTGTTGTTGCTTATTCAGGCGGACTTGATACATCCGTTATGGTTAAATGGTTAAGCGAAAAATATAATGCCGATATTATTACTGCTACTGCAGATCTCGGCCAAAGCAAAGAAATTGTTGGTGTTGAAGAAAAAGCAAAACAAACCGGTGCGGTTAAAGCTTACGTTCTTGACCTGCGTGAGGAATTTATTACCAAATATGTGTGGAAAGCATTAAAAGCCGGAGCACTTTATGAGGGTACTTATCCTATGGCAACTGCCATTGGCAGGCCCCTGCTTGCAAAAATGCTTGTTGATATTGCAATAAAAGAAAATGCAGATTCGGTATCTCACGGCTGTACAGGAAAGGGTAATGACCAGGTCCGCTTTGAAGTCGGTATAAATACTCTTGCACCTCAGCTTAATGTAATTGCACCTTTAAGAGAGTGGGAATTTAAAAGCCGTGAAGAAGAAATTGATTATGCAGTTAAACATAATATCCCTATAAATGCAACCAAATCATCCCCCTACTCTACCGATGAAAATCTCTGGGGAATTTCGGTTGAATGCGGAATACTCGAAGATCCTGAAGCTGCTCCCCCGGAAGATGCATACCAGGTTACTAAAAATCCAAAAGAGACATCCGATAAAGGCGAGATAATATCTATTGGGTTTGAAAAAGGGGTACCTGTAAGCTTAAACGGTATTGAATTTAATGCTGTTGAACTTGTATCCCAGTTGAGAAATATTGGTGCTGAACATGGAGTAGGGAGGCTTGATCTGATTGAGAACAGAGTTGTGGGAATAAAATCGAGAGAAATATATGAAGCCCCTGCTGCTGTTATTTTGCATCATGCACACTCCGAACTTGAGAGAATGATACTTGATAAAGAAACGTTCAGATTTAAACAGGAAGTTTCTATTAAATATGCTAATTTAATATATGATGGTTTATGGTTTTCTCCCCTGTTTAATTCATTAACTGCTTTTGTTGATGCAACTCAGGAATATGTAACAGGAGAAGTAAAGCTGGAATTATACAAAGGCTCAATAAAAACACTTGCAAGAAAATCTCCCTACAGTTTGTACAGGAAAGACCTTGCAACCTATACAACTGAAGATACATTTGATCATCAGGCTTCAGTTGGTTTTATTAAATTATTCGGACTTCCATACAAAACCATTACACAGGTTTACAACGGTATTAAAGATGAGGTAAATGCATAATGCTTTGGGGAGGAAGATTTAAAAAATCGCTTAATAAAGATGCCTTTAATTTTTCTTCTTCCCTTTCATTTGATATTAACCTGCTGAAAGAAGATATACAGGGAAGTATTGCCCACGCAGAAATGCTTGGTAAAACCGGGATTATTTCTTCTGATGATTCTTTAATTATTGTTGAAGGACTCCGCAATATCCTTAAGGAATATGAAGCAGATAAATGGCATCCTGATGAAACAAAATTTGAAGATATCCACTCTGCAATTGAAACAAGATTATATGAGCTAATAGGCGAACCTGCCGGCAAACTTCATACCGGCAGAAGCAGGAATGACCAGGTTGCAACTGATTTGAAATTATGGGTAAGGAACCGGTGCGATGAGCTAAACTTAACCCTTGTTAACCTGCAGAAAACACTATTATCTTTATCCTCTGAAAATATTGCTGCTATTATACCGGGCTATACACATTTACAGCGTGCTCAGCCCGTCTCGTATGCATTTCACCTGCTGGCTTATGTAGAAATGTTTGAGCGGGATAAAAAAAGGATCCTGTTTATCCGGGATATCATTAATGAATCTCCTCTTGGATCCGGTGCCCTTGCCGGCTCTACCCTTCCGCTTGACAGGCACTTTACATCCGGAAAACTTGGGTTTACTGCCCCCACAGGTAATTCTCTTGATACTGTTGCCGACAGGGATTTTATTCTTGATTTTCTGAACGCCTGCTCAATTGGAATGATTCATCTAAGCAGAATATCGGAAGAAATTATTTTATGGTCATCTGCTGAATGGAATTTTGTAAAACTTAGTGATGAGTTCACTACAGGTTCATCCCTTATGCCCCAAAAGAAAAATCCCGATATGGCTGAGCTTACACGCGGTAAATCAGGGCGTACTCTTGGTAATTATGTTTCCCTTTCTGCCGCATTAAAAGGGCTGCCTTTAAGCTATAACAGGGACCTGCAGGAAGATAAAGAACCGTTATTTGATTCTTTTATAACTTATTCGGAATCATTAAAAATAATTTCAGGATTATTAGGTACACTTGAAGTTAATAAGGATAGGTTTGTAAAAGAACTTGAAGGAGATTTTTCCCTTGCTACTGATCTTGCCGACTGGCTGGTTTTGCAGGGTGTTCCTTTCAGGAAAGCACACGAAATTGTAGGTAACGTGGTTAAGTATCTTGAAGATAATAAAAGAAACTTTAAGGGTATTACTTTAGAAGAACTTAAAAAAATCGATCCTGTTTTTACTTCCTCTGCTTTGGAATGCCTTGATATAAAAACATCTCTCGAACGAAAAAAAACATATGGTTCGCCTAATCCTTCTTTGGTTAAAGAAAGAATAAAATACTGGGATAACCTGCTGAAACATACCTGATAATCTGCCAGGTACTGTTTACCAAATACCATGCTCCCTTTACCATGCCTTGTTTAAAACAGCTTTATTAACAATTCCATCACATTCCGTTCACAATATCTTAATAGTACTGTTATATCTTTACCTGCAAACAAAGATATTTTAATAACAATAGAGAGAAATTATGAAGATAGCACATCTATCCGACTTTCACTTAAACTCATTCTTTAAAAATTCAAACCTTGATAAGATCAACCAATTAATTAAATATGCTTTTGATGAAGGATTTGATCATATGGTAATTACCGGGGATTTAACAGATAATGCTGAACCGGGTGATTTTGAAATCCTGAAAGGCCTCTTTAAGTCTTTTGGTTTGCTAAATCCTGAAAAGCTTTCTCTTATACCGGGCAATCACGATATTTTCGGAGGCCTGCAGACTGCCGAGGATATTTTAACTTTTCCTGAAAGATGTAAAACAACTGACTACTTATCTAAAGTAAAGGAATATGAAAATTATTTCCCTGAGGTATTTGAAAATAGTGTATATAAGGGGGAAGAAAGTATGTTCCCTTTTGCCAAAATATTAGACGATGTACTTTTTATCGGTTTAAATTCAATAGCAAAATACTCGAAAATAAAAAATCCCTTCGCTTCTAACGGTGAGATAGAGTTAAACCAGTTTTACGAAATTGAACATATCTTAAAAAATTTCGGGCCTTTAGTTAAAACTAAACTAATCCTGGTTCATCATCACTTTAACAAAATGACCGCCGCTGGTGATAATTCCACTTTAAGCTTATGGCAGAATATTGAAAAACAAACTATGAAACTGCGGAAGAAAAAACGGCTGCTAAAATTATTTAATACACACCAGGTAGATTTAGTACTACATGGACACATACATGAAAATATTGAGTATGAAAGAAAAGGGGTAAAATTCCTGAATGCCGGAGGGTGTATTAAAGGATGTACTGAAAATAGTTTTAATATTAATTTTGTTGATATCAGTCCCGTTAAAACTGATATAGTTATACACAATATTCACCTCTCCGGGAACAATACAATTCTTAAGAATAAAGATATACTTCCCGAAATAGGTATAACTGAATCAGATAGGAAAAACTACCGGATAGTGCCTGCCTCCCCGCTGATGAATTAATCAGCCTTTCCCTTCCAGGTTGAAAGACTTATAAATATCATAAAACTCTTCTTCCCATTCATTATTTGTCCTGTCCTGGTACTTATCTTTTGTAATAAGAATTTTATGGGGTGAAACTGAATTAATTTTTTGAGTTGTAGTTACCCTTACAATCGGCAAATGCAGTTTATACTTCGAATTATTAGTCATATCGCCACCTTCCTAATATCATTTTATCAGTGTTAATATGATAATACCTGTTATAACTTGCTGTGATTATTTATACATAATCGGGAACTTTTTCATTCGTAATTACTTCGTTGTTATAACTAACTATCCTGTTAAAGTTATTTATTGAAATTGTTAGCTTGCTGTTATCTTCACAAATAATTACAATTTTTGTTTCGCCGATAAATGTTACCTGACCTTTTACGAATTCTTTTCCTGAGTTAAGCGGCTTTGGGAAATAATATCTTATACTTTCGTTTAATTTAACATCCATATATCAACCCATAAATTCTAAATTATATTCAAGTACATACGAACTGTAGATTAGGTTATATTCCTGCTGCCATTCATTTTCTTTCCGGGTGGGCATTTTCTCTTTTCCAGCATAATTAATTTTATCAGCACTCTCCGGAGTATCATTACCTGTTAACTCAAAATAGAAAGGAAAAAAATTTATATCATCCATTACAATCTCTTTTTTTTGATTACACAAAAATAAACCCGGAATATTAAATAGATGTTATTCAGATATTAAGTATTTGTTATGTAATTATTCGGGGAGTACAAAATAAAAAGGACGTCCTGATGGACGCCCTTTAGTCGAAGGAGAGAACGAGAGAGAAAGAGACTACCCCCTCTAAATCTCCACAATTGGGAGACTTAAAGAGAAATTCTACTTCCCTGTTGGTCAGGGAACTTTTATTTTAATAAGGTCATCTTCTTAGTAATTACATTTGAGCCCGCTTCAAGTCTGTACAGATACATACCGCTTGATAAGCCTGCGGCATCCCACTGTATGTTATATGAACCAGCGCTTCTGAACCCATTAAGTAATACTGCAACTTGCTGTCCTATTATATTATAAACAGTAAGTTTAACATTCCCTGCTTCAGGTAAAGCAAAGCTTATAGTTGTACTTGGATTAAAAGGATTAGGATAATTCTGGGAAAGCATATAATTAGAAGGCACTAATTTATTCTTTGTTTCTTTAATATGTGTTACGCGATTTTGCGATAAGGCAGTCCAGCCGCCAATCCATAAAGGAGCATTAGGATCAAAAGCGCCATAATAGCTGGTTGTTGTAAAATATACGTCTGTTGGAGCTGCTGCACCGCTTGCTGCAGGCCCGCTCGCACTTGGTCTTGGATCTAAGCCGCCGTCATTAGTTCTGCTAATGCTGTTTATCTGAGGATCAACTATCTGGTTATTATTTGCCGTAAAATGTGTTTGCACAAAATCCTGCGGCACCATACTTACCAAATCATTCCCTGCACCAAACTGCCACCAGATATTATTATTAAACACAAGGTCTCCCATTTCTAACCTTTCACGGCTGTCTGCACCGCTTGCAAGATCTTCTACTCTTAATGCAGCGCCTCCGCCACCGCCGTTATACTCAGTTACAATACTATTGTAATATTTTCCACCCGCATTATCTCTTATTATTAATGCTTCTGCTCCATCTCCCTGTGGAGTAGCTGCTGCACCGGGACCTATATACGTTGCATTATAAATTACCGGAATGGCAAACGGCTGACCATCTTCCGGGGTTGTTCCCCCGTCATGCTCACCCATTCTTCCTCCTCCTTCATCCGCATCATGTATTGCAAACCAAAACTGGTTGTTTGATGTCCACCCTTCATCATAATCAAATGAGTCATCTCCGGGGAATGATGATACAAGATATTTTGTGTTTACTGTACCGCCAAACCATTCAAAACTGTCATCTACATTTCCATATACTTCTACATATTCTATCGTTGTTGCTCTTCCTACTGCGCCCATTGTTAACCCGTTAATTTCATTCCCTGCACCTATTTCTGCTCCGCCATGGCGTATTGAAACGTAGCGAAATACACCCGAGTTATCATCATCATTTGGCGTTGTTCCGCCGCCATAAGCGCCTCTTGGGTTATCTGAAGGAATTCCTTCTATCTGACCAACACCTGATGTTGTATTTATTGATGCTCTTCCAAGTATTATTACCCCACCCCATAGGCCTCTGTCTGAATGAGTTAAATCATTTGGATCATTTATATCATCTACTTCTGCTGTAAATATTATAGGCAGTTCAGCAGTTCCTTCTGCAAAAATCTGTCCGCCCTGGGCAATTATTAAAGCACTTGCATTATCTCCTGTTGTGGGTTCTGCTTTTCCTTTAATTACTGTTCCGGCCTCAATATTTAATACTGAACCATCCTCAACAAACACAAAGCCATCTAAAAGATATATGTTATTAGATGTCATTGTATAAGACTCACCGGGTGATATATCAGCGTCGGTTACTGTTATTATGTTAGAAATGTAACCATTTTGATATAAAGCAGTCCAGCCGCTGATCCATAAAGGTGCATCAGGATTAAAGGCACCATAATAGCTGGTTGTTGTAAAATAGGGATCAGATGCTGCTGAAGCACCACTGCCTGCCGGGCCATCAGATGCAGGCTTTGGATCCAGGCTGCCATCATTAGTTCTGCTGATGCTGTTTATCTGAGGATCAACTATCTGGTTATTATTTGCCGTGAAATGTGTTTGCACAAAATCCTGCGGCACCATACTTACCAAATCATTCCCTGCTCCAAACTGCCACCAGATATTATTATTAAACACAAGGTCTCCCATTTCTAACCTTTCACGGCTGTCTGCACCGCTTGCAAGATCTTCTACTCTTAATGCAGCGCCTCCGC
>JAWOJF010000308.1:0-3026 GCA_046481785.1 Ignavibacteriaceae bacterium
GCTGCTTGTTCTGCATTGCTAAAAAGACTACTTCAAGGCCTAACAGTATTATAAGAACAACCCCAATAACAGGGATAACTTTTATTTTTTTTAGATTTAGTTTCATAATGTTACTTATTAGTTCGATAAATAAAATTTTTATTAGTAAATAAACTCGATATTAATCCATGCAGAGTATTTGCTGCATGGACTATAGAATAACAAAATGTTATAATGATTTAATGTTACAAAATAATCAGCCTGCGCAATAAAAGAGGCAGTTTGTAATACGTCCGTCATACCAACATTGAATTGTCTTGTCGAGAAGACAGTCACCAGGTAGTGGAATTCCGCAAACCGTTTTGCAATAAGGAACGGCATAGGCATCATTTACCTGGAAAAAACCTATTGTAAGGACGAATAATGTCACCACAAAAAACAATGAATAAAGCAGCTTTTTCATAACTACTCCTTTTATTTGTTATTGATTTTTACCATCGGGAAAATCATGAATCAGGATTTACTATTCTGCATAATTTTGCCCGTTTAAAAAGATTATAGAGACCGAAATACTATTCTGAAAATCCGCTTTCTAAGGCTCGTTTGCCTGTTATAATAAAATTACTTTCCACAGCGTATATGAATAACGATATTATTAGTAACACCGTATCTTTTATTACCAGTGAAATATCTGTTTTGCCGGGGAGCAGGAAACCGAAACAGTTGCAGTCAACAACATTACCTACAAGTATCTGGGGAATTGTAGCAGCTATAAAAATTATCATAAAAAGAGCGGAAAACAGGCTTGCCAGCTTAACACGGATATTAAAAATCAGCATTATGCTTAATAACAGCTCTGTAATAGTTACAATTACTGCAATTACTCCGGAAATGGAATGGGAAAAGAAACCATAATTGAAGATGGTATCAGTGAATGTATCAATATCAAATAACTTTGACATTGATGAAACAAAAAATACGAGTCCCAGTATCAGCCGCAGAACAAGAGGAATTGAATTCTCATATTTCGAAACTAACATATGCCCCCACAGAATTTTAAAATAATTTTATCTAAAAAAATTTCTTAATGCAACGCTTTTTTAAAAATGTAGGAAACCCATAGACGAGCCTATGGGTTTCCTATAGGAACAATTAACAGCCGCAAATGATTGATGTTAATGTTCTGTTAATCAATCCCATAATTTTCCTGTTGAATAAGAGCGGGATATTTATAATCTTTATGGAGAAGTAATGTTTTAAAACCTATGGGGGGTAAATGAAACTTATTCACCTTCATATTTTCAGCATGGTGCCGTTAACTATTGAGGGGATAAAATCCGTAGTAAAATCGGGTAAAATATCTGTCTCTTCCGAATCAAAAAATATCCGTAAAGTACTAAAACTTGCAAGAGGAAATTTCCCCGGCATTCTGCTTATTGATGATTCTTACCTTGATAAAAAAGAAGCAGCGTTCTTTTTAAATAATTTGTTAAAAACTCCATGCGGAACCAGGACAATTATTTTTACGCGCAGTAATGATAATGAGTATTTAAATAATCTTGCCGCCAGCGGTATAAGAGGAATACTGCACGAAAAAGCGACTAAAGAAAAGACATTAGAAGCAATTGAATTGTTAAGTACAGGGGGAGTGTATTTTGATAACTATGTTAATTCAATAATTATTGAATCGGTACTGGTAAAAGAGGTACAAAAAGACGGTTATTTAAAACATCTTAGCAAAAGAGAAACAGAAATATTAAAATTAATATCTCATGGATTAAAGAATAAAGAAATAGCAGAAATACTTTTTATTTCCCAGGGCACTGTAGAATCTCACAAAACAAACCTCCTGAAGAAATTAAAACTCAAATCATCATCAGAACTTACAATGTTTGCCATAACCAATAAATCTCAAATTATTTCTTAAAAATCCCGCTTTAAAAATATAGGAAACCCATAGGCAAAAATGTGGGTTTCCTATATATACAATGATTTACACTTTCACTAACTTAATAAAACGTTCCGGGAAATACGGGTTCAATTATATTTATTTATAATCGGAGTAATGTTATGAAACTACTTAAGATTTTTCCTGCCTTTTTATTCCTGCTTTTACTTACAAGTTGTAATCAAAATGTTAATGAGCCGGAAGTTTTAGACCTTAATAGTGAAGTATCGAGCCTTTCAAAAAGAGTGTATAATACTTCTTCAGTATATAGTTGGCCAATACGCCTAACAGATTGTATGGGAGAAAATATAATAATTTCTGCCCCGGAAATGAACATTGGATATGAAGGATATAGTTTTAGATTGGTGTGGAATGGTGGAGTATTAGACGGTGATTATACACATGGTTCGGTGAGTGTTTATGTAAATAATCAGTACCGTACTTCGGTTTCCTGGACAGATCCAAGATACAATCCGAGTTATGGCTGGATTGGCTGGGTTAATTTTTCATATAATAATGTCCCTATGAAGATCAATATAAATAAGGGGTCTTTAGCTGACTGTAGTGGATTAATAGTTGCGGCATGGACTGAGCCGGATCAGGTACAGTTACAGGTAGAGGTAATTGTTCCCCCTGATGCACCAACAGGGTTTAATGTTACTCCTACTTTTAATGAAGATCCTAATGTTAAGCCAACTCTAAGCTGGAATCAAACATCAGATAACGATGTAACACATGTTGAAATTTGGCGGAGAAATAATCAACCCGTTACTGCTTATTCCTTAATAGCTACTGTTTCGAAATCAAACACAAGTTATACAGATAATTCAGTAAACTGGAATTTACCAATCGGAAGAGTTTTCTACTATAAAATAAGATTTAAAGATGCAACTCATGGTCTGTATTCACCATATACCCCGGAAAAAGTAACGGGAAGCTTATAAGCAATAGCTGTCACCTGATCAATCTTCCGCCTGAGGCAGGATGGACAGTGATAGCAGGTAAAATTCAACCCTTAAAAAAAGGAGGAACTATGAAAGCACTTCTTCGGTTAGCAGTAATGCTGCTATTTATAAGTTCATCATTTGCTCATACAAGA
>JAWOJF010000335.1:0-16200 GCA_046481785.1 Ignavibacteriaceae bacterium
TAAAGATAACATCTTTTTAAAGAGATGTTATCTTTTTTTATTCTGTTAAAGATGACATCTTTTTAAAAAGATGTCATCTTTAACAGAATAAAAAAAGATAACATCTCTTTAAAAAGATGTTATCTTTATTAGAATAAAAAAGAACGATTAAGCAACTGTTATTTCTTTTGCAAGGTAAACATCCTGTATTGTATTAAGGAGTTTAACACCTTCAGTCATTGGTCTCTGGAATGCTTTTCTTCCTGAGATGAGACCCATACCGCCTGCACGTTTATTAATGACTGCTGTTTTGGCAGCTTCAGCAAAATCATTTTCACCTGAAGCACCGCCGCTGTTTATCAATCCGGCTCTTCCCATATAATTATTAATTACCTGGTAACGTGCCAGATCAATTGGATTATCGGTTGTTAAATCGGAATAAACTTTCTTATGTGTTTTTCCAAATTTTAAAGCATTATAACCGCCGTTGTTTTCGGGCAGCTTCTGTTTAATAATATCAGCTTCAATAGTAACACCAAGATGATTTGCCTGTCCTGTAAGATCTGCAGATACATGATAATCTTTATCTTTTTTAAATTCAGGATTTCTTGTATAGCACCATAGTATTGTACCCAATCCAAGTTCATGTGCATACTGGAAAGCTTCGCTTACTTCAACAATCTGCCTTGTAGCTTCATCAGAGCCGAAATAAATAGTTGCACCAACAGCAGCAGCTCCCATATCCCATGCCTGTTCAATACCGGCAAACATAATCTGGTCAAATTTGTTAGGATAAGTTAAAAGCTCGTTGTGATTAATTTTTAGGATGAAAGGAATTTTATGTGCATATTTTCTTGCAGTCATGCCAAGTACGCCAAGAGTTGAAGCAACTGCATTACATCCGCCTTCAATAGCCAGCTTAACAATATTTTCAGGATCGAAGTACTGCGGATTTGGAGCAAAGGAGGCGCCTGCACTATGTTCAATTCCCTGGTCAACCGGAAGAATAGAAACATAGCCTGTGCCGGCTAATCTTCCGCTCATAAAGATCGATTGTAAATTCTTTAATACGTTAATGTTTCTGTCTGTTTGTGCGAATATTCTATCCACAAAATCAGGTCCGGGTAAATGTAATTGCTCTTTAGGAAATTTAGCTTTATAGCTTAGCAATGCGTCAGCATCTTTTCCTAAAAGCTCAGTTAGTTTGTTTATCATTTCTACTCCCATTATATGTTTATTTACTGTACTTTTTTACAGTTTCAAACTACAAAAATACTTCTTTATACCCTGTAATTCAATTTTGATAGCAACAATAATTTGGATTGTTAAGAAATTGTGCGCATAGGGTGATAAATATTCGGGGTAAATCAATAAGTGAATGATTTTTACGCTTTAAATTGCAGATTTAAAAGTATATATTTACACATAATATGTGTAATGAATCAGGAGCTAAAATGCCCAATATAACTTTATCTATAGATGAGAATTTATTAAAAAAAAGCAGAAAATATGCGCAGAAACGTGGAAAATCGTTGAATTCTTTGGTGCGGGACTTACTAAACAGAGAGTTGGAAGAGAGGGATTCAATATGGTTGGATGAAGTGTTCCTGTTAATGGATAAAACAAAGGCTAACTCGAAAGGACAGAAATGGTCCAGAGAAGAACTTTATGAAAAATAAAATATTTGTAGACACTAATATCCTTGTTTATACCATTGACACTTTTGATAAAGATAAACAGAAAAAATCCCGTAAGCTTTTAAAAGAAATTGCAGTAGAAAATATCGGTGTAATGTCAACACAGGTTATCCAGGAGTTTTATGTCACAGCTGCTAAAAAACTAAGCATCAATCCGTTACTCATTAAAGAAATCATAAATAGTTTTGAAAAATTTGAAATAGTACAGATAAGTATCAGTATGATTAAAGAAGCAATTGACCTTAGTATGTTACATAAAATCTCCTTCTGGGATGCTTTGATAATTGTTTCTGCTGAGAATGCAAAATGCCATGTTTTGTTAACGGAAGACTTGAATAGTGAGCAAATGATTAAAGGTGTAAAAATTATCAATCCATTTATAAATTAAGCGAAAATTAAGGAAGAGATTTAAAAGTATCTATAGATAATCCTGAGTCTTTAATGATGCCACCCATTGTGTGGGCATTTATTGGATTTGCCCTTGGTATTACTATTATCCATTCCCCATTTTCAAAGGCCTTAATTGCGCGCTAATGACTTATCCCCGCAAGCTTAGACATTACTATTTATTTCTACATATCTTGAAATCTTATCTTTACTTATTTCTTCAACAGCTTCGAGGTATCAATCTTTAAGTTCAAATTGCCACGACATTTATGTCGTGGTTCAATGTTTCCTAATTTCTTTGGCTTTAGCCACAATTTAAAAGCAAATTGTGGCTAAAGCCTCGATACTTTTTGTCCTTTTCCTCACGACTTAAAAGTCGTGGCAAAATAAATCCACTCTTTATGAAGTAGGGAGTTCGGCAACAGACACTAAATGTCATGGATAAAAGATGGAGACTTTAGCCGGAATTTCTTTCAAATTCATATTTTTCAACAAAATTATGGTATTCTTCAGAAAAGGATTTAACCCTGTGGTGTTCTTCCTGATTTCTAACATATTCTCTTACTTTATCGATCATAGAATGACTTATTGATACGGCAATATATTCGTCCTGCCATTCAAATTTAGTTTTTGTCAACTTATTTTTGTTCAACCAGTTTGAAGATTCTCCTTTTATTAACTGCGTAACTTTACTAACCGTTTGATCTCTTCCCAGAGATAAGATTATGTGTATATGATCCTGCACGCAGTTTATGGTATCAATATGAATTCCTTTTGTACCTGCATTACTTATTATATGTTCAAGCAGAGAATTTTTTAAACTGCTGGTTATTATTTTTTCACGATTTTTTGTTGACCAAATAAGGTGAATCCAAATTTTTGAATATGGCATTCTTCCTCCGGTGGCATAAAGAAATTGTGGCTAAAGCCCTGATGTTGTCTGTTATTTTTACCCCACGACATAAATGTCGTGGCAATTTAATTGTAGCTAAAGCCAGTTGTGTTTTTAATCATTCTCACGGCTTAAAAGCCATGGCTATTCTTAGAATTAATATTATCCGTCACTCTTTAAGTTCTAATTGCCACGACTTTCAAGTCGTGGTTCAATGTTTCCTAATTTCTTTGGCTTTAGCCACAATTTAAACGCAAATTGTGGCTAAAGCCTCGATACTTTTTGTCCTTTTCCCCACGACTTAATATTTATTCTGGCAAATTGAATTTTCACCCGGGGCAGGTGTAAGGGTTATGCTTTCTCAATTGCATCAAATATTTTCTCTGCATGTTCTCTTGAATTTTCTATAAAATACTTGCCGGTCTCCATTCCGCCGCATACCACTCCGGCAAGAAATATGTTCTTTTTGTTTGTCTCAAATGTTTCCGGATGAAAACAGGGTATTTTTGAATAGTCACTCGAAATTTCCAAACCTATCTTTTCCAGAAAACTGTAATCAGGGTGGTAGCCTGTCATAGCGAGAACAAAATCATTTTTAATTGTAACTTTACCGGCGGGAGTTTGAATATCAACTTCATCTTCTCTTATTTCAGTAAGCACAGAATTAAAATAAGCCTTAATTGAGCCCTCTTTAATCCTGTTTTCTATATCGGGCCTCACCCAGTATTTAACAGAGTCTTTAATTGAAGGGTCTCTTAAAACCATTGTTACATTAGAACCTCTGCGGTAAGTTTCAAGTGCTACATCCACCCCTGAGTTGCCTCCGCCAACAACAACAACGTTAAGGTACACATATGGATGTGCCTCATCAAAATAATGTTTTACCTTAGGCAAATCTTCACCGGGTATATTCATCAGATTAGGTTTGTCATAAAATCCTGTTGCAACAACAACATATTTTGCCGTGTATGAGTTTTTACTCGTTGTAACTTCATATCCGCCGGCAGATTCCTTTATGCCAGTAACAGTTTCATAAGTTTTTATATTCAGGCTCCATGCATGTGCTACCCGCCTGTAATACTCTAAAGCCTCCCTGCGTGTTGGTTTATCGCCATGGGAAACAAAAGGTATTGCCCCTATTTCCAGCCTTTCCGATGTGGAAAAGAAGGTCATATTAGTTGGATAATAAAATATAGAGTTAACAATCGGGCCTTTTTCAAGGATTAAATGGGTGTATTTCCTTTTGCTTGCCTCAATACCGCAGCTTAAACCTATCGGGCCTGCACCAATTATAATAACATCAAATTGATTGGTCATAAATGTTTAATTTTTTTGTAACGATAGTACACAAATTTAATAAAAAGTTAAATGATGTATATTCGTTTTGTTCACTTATACTGTATTTTACAAGAAATACTGCACAAATGAATAAAAAAAATTTAAATATATATGTTCCTCGGTTTCAGATATAAATAAATCGGCTGTTTTGTTCGAATATATTATTAAAATGTATTTCTTTTAGTAGAAAATAAAGAATATTTGTTCAAATTAGGGGAATTTAATGGAAACTATCCTTATTGTAGAAGATGAGATATCATTAAGAGAAAATATCCAGGAAACGCTGGCGCTGAATAACTACAGAATTCTTACTGCAGATAATGGATTAACAGCAATAGAAATATGCGAAAATGAACTTCCTGATCTTGTTTTAAGCGATATTATGATGCCCGGTATGGATGGTTATAGAATGCTTGAAGAATTTCAGAAAAATCCTCGTACTTCTTCTATACCTTTTATTTTTTTATCAGCAAAAGCGGAAGAAACAGATATAAGAAAAGGTATGAATGGCGGAGCTGATGACTATATTACTAAACCCTTTAAAGTAAAAGACTTGCTGCAGGCTGTTGATGCAAGATTAAAAAAGAAAAAAAAGACTGAAGTTATTATCTCGGAAACAACAAACAGCATATCAAAATATGTCCCGCATGAGTTAAGAACACCGCTTGTTTCTATTTTAGGTTTTACACAAATCCTGATTGAAGACAATGAAGAAATAACCAAAGAAGAACTTCTTGATTATTTAAATAAAATTAAGATAGCCGGCGCAAAGCTGCACAAAACAATAGAAAGATTTTTGCTCTATTCGGAGCTTTCTTTGCCCCGTAAAGACGTAGCCGGCACTAATGGTTATAATAGTGTTATTGATGAAGAAAAAACAAGAACCTTTCTTTTAGGATATTTTGAGGAGTATAACAGGAAAAGCGATGTTAGTATAAACCTGGAAAATTGTACATTGGAAATACCTGAAAGATATTTCCAGGTGATACTTGAGGAAATTGTTACTAATGCCCTTAAATTCTCTAATACAGGAAATAAAATAAGAGTTGACGGTACAATTGAAAGCGGCAGGTATAAACTTGAAGTTATTGATTTCGGCAGGGGAATACCTGAAGAAAAAATTCCATTAATTGTACCGTTGGTTCAGAATGACAGGAATGTGTTCGGCGGGGATGGAAATGGACTTGGACTTGGTCTTGTTATTGTAAGGAAGCTGATGAAAATTTACAAAGGGAAATTTAATATTGAAAGTAAAGACGGCAAATTTACTAAGGTATCTTTAACCTTTCCGGTTTTTAAATTTTAGCCGGTAATATGTAATCAACTGTCCCCGGCAAGTTTTTTTACTTCTCTGAATACTAATACAACCCCTATAATAATATTGTTATCATTTTTTATTGTTGTAGCAGAATCTTTGATGATTGTTTTTGTACCGTCCATAGATGTTAAAAGACTGTATTTTGCAGAGTTATCCATTTCATCTTTCTGATCTTTCTCAATAATAGACCTTGCTGCGGGATTATCATAAACTGAAATATTATATACCTTGTTTAAGTCTTTATTTAATGCATCTTTTTTTGCCCAGCCTGTAAGGCTTTCTGCAACCGGGTTAATGAACAATATTTTTCCTTTTGAATCAGTTGCAATTATAGCATCACTAATACTGTTAAGAATAATGTTAAGCCATTTTTCATCTTCTTTTATTTTTTTCTCTGCATTATATTTATAAAGAGCGGTTTCAATGGTGGAGCGGACTGCCAGGTTATCAAAAGGTTTTATAATATATCCATACGGCTGTGTTAGTTTTGCTCTGGAAAGTGTCTTCTCATCAGCATAGGCGGTTAAATATATAATTGGAATATCATACTTCTCCCTTATTTTGGCAGATGTTTCTATTCCGTCCAGTTTTCCACCTAAGTTTATGTCCATTAAAATCAGGTCAGGCAATTTGTCATCTACAAATGATAATACTTCTTCACCTGATTTTGCTGAACCGATAACCTTATAACCTAATGAAGACAACCGGGTTTCAATATCAATTGCAATTATTGTTTCATCTTCAACAATTAAAATTTCCGGTTCTGAAATAATCTCTTCAATTGGTTCCATGAATGTAACCCCTTATGATATTATGCACACAGCAATATTTTTCATAATTAATTATGAATAAAGCTAATAAAAATTAAGTAAAAATTAATCCATAATTAAGATTTTAATATTTTTTTCCGATTATAGTGCTGTTTGGCAATAATTTTATAGTTTTCTTATATGAAAAATAAAAATATGGGGAGGAAATTAAAAACAGGAAGTAAACTCAGCTTTTTATCCTCTGCTGTATACATCATCTTATTTTTCATTTTACTCCCTATTATTAATGAATTCAGCATTATTTGGGCATTAATTCCGGTTAGTACAATTGCTTTTTTTACCGGTTTCCGGAAGGGGTTGATAGCTGCATTTTTCTTTATTATCACCTCCGTTTTATTATTAAAATTTTCTGGATATTCTTTTTCACTCATTCTTGCCTCATCATGGCAAAGCATTATAAGCATTTTAACAGCAGGGGTAACATTTGGTTTATTATATGATGTTTTAAAGAATAAAAGAATTTCAGATGAATTATTAGAAGATGCTGACAATCATTCATTTAAAGATAGTATAACCAGCGGGAAAAGTAATAATGAAATACCGCCTGAAGAAAAACAAAATCTGCCCGTGGAAATTGTTCCTGCAAATTCCTCTGTATTAAAAGAAATTGATAATTTAAATGAAGAACTGCGAAAAAAAGACGCAGCAAAACAGCAGCTTGTTGAAAGCAACAGCAGACTAAAACTTGCACTGGACGCATCTGAAAACGGGTTTGCTGATCTTAAGCTTGCTGAAAACAAAATTTATTTTAGCCCTATCCTTACCAAACATCTGGGATATACTAAAGAAGAGCTTGATACTCTGATTTCTAAATGGGAAGATTATGTGCATCTGGATGATCTTGATAAGGTAAAAGATGCAATTTCAAACCTTATGACAAATAAACTTCCATCAACCGAAGTTATTCACAGATTATTGACTAAAACAGGGCACTGGAAGTGGTTTTTAACCAAAATAAAAATTGTTGAAACTGATAAATTAAAAAATCCCGTTAGATTATTTATTGTTATTGAAGATATCAGTTTAAGAAAAAAAGCTGAAGAAGAATTGCTTAATAATCTTGCAAAAGAGCAGCAGCTTGCAGAAATGCGGTCCAGGTTTGTTACACTGGTATCTCATGAATTCAGAACCCCTCTTTCCACAATCCTGTCCTCTGTGGAACTGCTTGAGAATTATGGCAGCACATGGCCCAAAGAAAAATCGTCAGTTTATTATAGAAAGATTGAAGGCTCAATAGATTATCTCATAAGCTTGCTTAATGAAATTTCTCTGATGAGTAAGGCCGAATCCACAGTTTTATCACTTAAACCTGAAAAGCTTGAACTTGTATCCTTTTTTGAAGAATTGATTGATGAGGTAAAAGGTAATTTTAAAACTCATCCTGTAATTCATTTTAACATTAACAGGAGAGAATTTAATACTGAACATGATAAAAAACTGCTCAGATTTATTTTTCATAACCTCCTGGTAAACGCTGTAAAATATACTGAAGCAGAAAAAAATATATTCATATACTGCATTTTTAATCCTTCAGAGATATTTCTTTCAATAACCGATGAGGGGATGGGTATTCCTAAAGAAGAACAAAAGACTCTTTTTGATCCTTTTACCAGGGCAAGTAATGTTGGAGATATAAAAGGAACCGGGCTTGGACTCTCAATTGTTAAGAAAACCGTGGAAGTATGCCGCGGAAAAATATATCTGGAAAGTGAATTAAATAAAGGTACAAGTTTTAAGGTTATTCTTCCTCTGCTAAATTATAACAATTAACCCAATCTGCCGTTGTTAAAAATCAATAATTACCCCAAAATCTCCTAATCCAGGGGTTTAGCCTTCTCGCTTACTGCAGAATCTGCTCGTTTACTGCATTTTAATTTTTAACGAATTAAGTAACTGTCCATATTCGCATAATAGGATAAAAAAACGGCTAAACTTCTAATCGTATAAGCCGATTATGAAAGTGGAAAGGTCTCATTAAACATATATGAAAACAATAACATATAATATTGTACTTATTTTATTGGCTTCAGCCTTCCTGTTTAATTGCTCTGAAAAAAATGAAAATTCAACTGTTACAATTGGAATTCCTTCCGATATTGAAACAACAAATCCAATGTATGCTTTCGGCATGGTTGACGGCAGTTTAAGTGAACTGCTCTACTTACCACTGGTAAAACATGCATGGAATGACAAAACGGGTGATCTTGAACCGCAATTAATGCTTGCAAAAAAAATTACCTGGAACAGTGATTTTTCAGAACTTGATGTTTTATTACGTGATGATGTTAAATGGACAGATGGTAAAGAACTGACTGCAGAAGATGTTGTTTTCACTTTTGATGTATATTCTGATCCTGAAACCGAAAGTAAATTTTATGGCTTATTTAAAAATTACTATCTCCTTGAAAATCAAAAAATTGATATAAAAAAATCCTTTGAGATAATTTCTCCTTATCACTTAAAAATTAAGTTTGCTCCCGGATCCACACCTGACCTAAATAATCTTGATTATCCTGTTTTACCAGAACATATCTATTCTAACATTAAAAGAAAAGACCTGGCACAGAAAGAAAAAGAATTACCTGTTGTTTCCAACGGGCCTTTTAAATTAAAAACCTGGGAAAAAAATCAATTCGTTTCATTAATTGCAAACGAAAATTCATTTTTGCACAATCCGGAAAATGTAAATCTTATTGTTTTTAAGGTAATACCTAATATAAGCAACAGGCTTATACAGCTAAAAAAAGGGGAGATCGACCTTGTTGAAAACGTGCGTCCCGATAACCTATCCACGGTAAAATCGGATTCAAAACTGGTAATAATGCCTGTAAGAGGAAGAAGTTACGATTACATTGGCTGGAATGAGGTAGATCCTGAAGAATACTCGGAAAATAATAGAACTAAACCAAACCGGTTTTTTAGTAGTGCAAAGGTTCGCAAAGCACTTACTCATGCTATTAACAGGGAAGAAATATTAAATGAATTCCTTTATGGTTATGGAGAATTAGCGGTTGGGCCGGTTAGTCCTATTTTTAAAAAATCTGTTAACCCGGTGCTAAAACCATACAGCTATGATGCAGAACTGGCAATTAAACTTTTAAGAGAAGAAGGCTGGGCTGATGTTGATAATGATGGGATACTGGAAAAGAATAATGTGGAGTTCTCTTTCGCCCTTAATTATTCACCCGATAAACCGCATAGAAAAAATGCAGCCGTTATAATACAAAATAATCTTAAGGCTGTTGGAATAAGAGTAAATGTAGTATCGCTTGAAAAGAGCGTATTTCTGGAGAAATTATTTTCAAAACAATTTGATGCATGGTTAAGCGGGTGGACAGTTCCTCTGCCTATTGAATTAAGCCAATTCTGGCACTCCAGCCCGGAAGTCGGACATCTTAATTTAGCTTCTTATAAAAATTCTGAAGCAGATGATATTTTGGAAAAGCTTCAGATCAGGGCTGATGATTCATACAAATATGAACTTTATAAAAAATTCCAGGAAATAATTCACAGGGATGAACCATTTACATTTTTATTCTGGGCAGATAATCTTGTGGTATATAACAGCCGGATAAAAAATATAGACATAAATCCGCTTGGTGCAATACAAAAATGCTGGAACTGGAAAATTGATGATTAAGCAAATAGGTACGATAAAAATTGTATCATTCTTAGAAAAAAAATGGCGAAATATTATTTTGAGACTTTTTAAGATAGAAAAAACAATAATTATGAAAAAAAATAGAGGTTATATGGAGGCCCGATTATTGTTGCCTTTATATTGCTGCTCTGAGGGGAGTAATCGACTAACATATCGCTTTTAAACTCTATTAAAAAAAATAACAAATTAAATAAAAGCAGAATTGCAAATAGTTCGTTCAAACTATAAATTAAAAAAATCTCACATAGTGAGGGAGGAATCATGAAACAGTTACTAGTTCTTTTTGTTTTCTTAACAGGATTAATGTTCGTTGGTTGTTCACAGGAAGGTTCAATAGTTGATCCGGTAACAAGTACTGGAAAATCAGAAATAAACTGGTTAAAGATGCCTGGTACAAGCGGATTATCATCAGAAGCTCAGTTAACCTTAAACATTGATGTTAATGGTGCAACAGGTGCATATAAATCATTTGATATGCAATTTCCAGGAAGTTCGGTTACAGTATCCGGTTCTTATTTCTTCCCGGAAAACTGCCTTGAAGGCGAGGAAGTGATTACAGTTGTTTTTGATGAAGCTACAGCGGCCGCAGAGTATTATCCTTCTCCTTATAGCTTTAATGCTCCTTTAACAGCTAATATTCTTTATTCAGGCCTCGATCTTTCAGGAGTAAGTGTTATAACATTTGTTTATCTGCCTCCAAACTCAGGCGAAGTTGAACCAGTTCAGTTTGATCAGATTGTTATAGACAGAGAAGCCGGTACAATTGAGGTTATCAATGCAAAAATCTGGCATTTCTCTAAATACGGTTTTGTTGATGGTCCCCTGGACTAACAATAACATGATAGTATTTTATCATCGATGATAGTATTTATCATCAATAAAAAAGTGTAAAAATTATGAAACGTTATATTTATTTTTTAGCTATATTAATTGTGGGATTATTCTTTGGCTGTTCAAAGGATAATTCCATATCAAATCCGGATTTGCAGGGTACAAAGAAACAAAAATCTTTAATTGAATTACCCGGTACAGACGGCGCAGCAACTGAAGCCACAAATACATTTACTTTTAATGTTAATGGCTGGGAAGGCGCTTACCAAACCATGTACCTTAACTTTCCGGGTGGAAATGCGACAGTATCGGCTAATTACAAATTTCCCAAAAAAGTATTTAGTGGTCAGAAAACGATTGTCATAACATTTAGTAATGACAAAGCATCAGCAACATATACTCCAACTCCATTATATTTTAATGCTCCTGTTATAGCTAATATTACTTATACAGGGCTTAATTTAGCAGGTGTTGACCCGGATGAAGTAGATTTTGTTTATTTGCCGCCTACTGGGAACTTTGAAGCAATTACTTATGATCGTTTAGAGGTTAATGTAAATACCGGTGTTATTAAAGTTGTTAATGCAAAATTATATCATTTTTCAAAATACGGCTTTGTAGATTAAGGAAAAAAAATGTCCCTCAACGCTAATGCGAAAAACATAAAGCAGATGCTGCAGGACATACTCGAAAAGTTTCTTGGGGAAGAAGAATTCTCAGAAATTAAAAATCAGCTATTTGCTAAATCTGAACTTCCTTTAAATATTGAAGTCAGTTTTAGCCCGGTTGACAAGGAACAAATAGAATTCGAGGTGGATCACAGCTTCAACTTAGGGTCGCAGATAGATCTGCTGATTACCCTAATGGAATTGAAGCTGGCCCCTAAAGAATTTTATGAATTCCTTTTGAAATTGGGCCAACTGTCAATAACCTCGGGTGAGCTAAGGCTTGCAGCAGATGTTCATGAAAAAATCATTAAGCAGGTTGAAAATAACTCTGCTTATAGTGAAATTGCGGCTGATGCATACCTTGCATTGGGCACAATATACAGAAGAGAAGCCAGGTGGGATTTAAGTTCCGAGCATACATATAAAGCAAAGAAGTTATTTGAAAAACTAAACAACAAGAATGGTTTAGCAAGATGTGAAAACTCGCTTGGTAATATTAAAGGCGAGTGCGGCGACCTGGAAGGAGCTAAGGCTCACTTCCAAAGCAGTCTTTCATTCCTTGCTAATGAAGATGATCTTGAACTAAGTGCTTTGCTGGAAACTAACCTTGGAATAATTTCAAATATCCAGGGACTGTTTAACGAATCACTGAAGTACAGTAATGCAGCTCTTTCAAAATTTGAGAAGCTAAATAACAAACGGCGTATAGCAGATGTCAGGCACAACATCGGAATGATGTACCTGCAGAAAAATGATTATAACTCTGCTGTGGTTGAATTCAATAGAAGTATTGAGGCAGGAATTGAAGCAAATAATCTGCCTATAATCGGAGCTTCTTATCTAAGTAAAGCGTATCTGTACTCCAAAATGCAGGATCATCTTCTTGCTACTGCTTATGCCGATAAGGCTCTTGAAATCTGTAATAAAGTAAATGATAAGGTTTCAATAGCCGAGATATACAAAGTAAAAGGAATCATTAATAAAAATCTTAAAAATAATTCTTTGTCCGAAAGTTATTTCCTCACCAGTATCCGTATTAACCGGGCACTGAATAACCAGTTAAATGAAGCTGAAACCTCTTATGAACTTGGCCTGCTTTATAAACAGATGAAAAAAGATAGTGAGGCAAACAAATACTTTGTATCTGCTAAGGACTATTATGTTAGAATTGAATCGAAAAAAGAAATAGAAAAAATTGAAAAACAATTAATAACAACCTGAACTAAAGACCATGGGCTTTTATCTATTTGAATAAGGTACTCCAACCGGTTGTACCTTATTCTTGTTTTTTGCAAGGCCGGTTTTTAATATGAGTAAGGAAAAAAACTCATATATTTATGGATAAATTGTGACAAATTATGACAAACTGCCGGGGATAAGTTTTATTCTTAATTGTTTGAAAGGAATTTTCAAAAGTGCACTTTTGCGCACTTTTCTATTTCTCTGGGGAATTATATTTCTGATTTTATCTCTTACGGTTTTTTATACTCAAATCTTCAGCACTCAAAAAAATGCCGAATATGCCATCCAAAGCGCTAATAAAACAACCTCTCTTTATTCCTTTTATTTAAGCAATGCTCTTGATAATAAAGAGCAGGATATGATTGAAAAAAATATCAGTCATCTTCTTATAAATGATGACCTGGCTTTACTAATTAAAATCAGTTCTGCAGATGATAAATTTTCATATACCTGGGTTAATAAAAAACAGAATGAAAGAATTAAAAAGTATAATCTGGAATCATTCCTGAATGATAACAGGGAGCAGAACGGTATATCGTCTGAAAAAAAAGTTGTGTATACCAGGCAGCCATTTTATAATAAGGCCGATACTTCCGGATGGATAAGTGCTGTTTTTGCTTCTGAAGATTATTATATGCCTGTTGAAAGCCTCCTGAGTAAAGTATTATATTCTTTTTTTATCAGCCTCCTGGTTTCTATAGTTGTTACACTTGTCCTTTCATGTAAAATCCTGCTGCCGCTGCGTAAACTTCATAATGCTTCTGAAGAGATTGCCCGGGGAGAAGCTTTTGATAATCTGAAATTACTAAAGGGAAAAGAGTTTATTCTGCTGGGTAATTCGATCCAGGGGATAACAGAGGCCTTCCGCGATACAAAACAGGAGTTATTAAAATCCAGGAGCTATATTGAAAATATAATTCAGTCAATAAACAGTTCACTAATTGTTTTGGATCCGGAAAGAAAAATAAAGTTTGTAAATAAATCCACTGTTGAACTTCTTGGGTATTCTGAAGAAGAGTTAACAGGCATGCATATAAGTAATATACTTGAAGAAGATGAATCCAGGGGAATTAGTATTGACCATCTTATTGAGATGAATCAGCTTAAGAATACACCTGCCGATTTAATCAGGAAAGATAAAGAAACAGTATCTGTTTCATTTTCCGGATCAGTTATTTATAACCATAAAAATGAGATCCAGGATATTATCTGCCTTGGTAACGATATTACGGAAAGAAAAGAAGCAGAAGCCGCTATTATCAGGGCTCATGATGAGCTTGAGATTAGAGTGGCAGAGAGAACTTTTGAGCTTGAGGAAATGAATAAAGCTCTGAAAGCCGAGAATAAGGAAAGGCTTGATACTGAACGGAAACTTGTTAGTTCTCTTGAAGAAAAAGAAGTTCTGTTAAAGGAAATCCATCACCGTGTAAAAAATAACCTTCAGATTATTTCGAGCCTCCTTCAGCTTAACTCTATGAAAATTAAAGACAAGGATTCCCTGGAAATATTTAAAGCAAGCCAGATGAGAATTAAATCTATTGCTATGGTGCATGAAAGATTGTACCAGACAAAAGACCTTGGTTCCATCGATATAAGGGATTATGTGAATGTTCTTACTAAAGATTTGTTTACATTATTCGGCAGCAGGGGAGCTTCAATTGAACTTAAAACCGATATCTGCGATATTCATTTATGTATTGATAAAACCATTTCCCTTGGTCTAATACTTAATGAAATGGTAACTAATTCAATTAAATATGCCTTCCCCGAACAAAGGCCCGGTGAAATAAGTATAATTATGACTAAAGCGGAAGACGATAAATATCTTCTTACCTATAAGGATAATGGTATAGGCCTTCCACCCGGTTTGAATATTCTGGAAGTTAATTCTCTTGGGATGAGGCTTATAAGAAACCTTACAAAGCAGATAGACGGCACTATGGAAATAAAGAACGGTGTAGGAGTAGAATATAATATTTGCTTCAGTCCGCAAAGCTAACCTTTTAATAATCCAGCTTTTTTACCTCTTTTATTATACTTATTTTTGTTTATGTCAACTATAAACCAACAATATACTTTCCAATAAATCTGATGAATAATTCCAGCTTAATAAAACATATCTGTTTTGATCTTGACGGTACAATAATAAATTCATACTCAACTATTTATAAAACAACAATAAAAACTCTTGAGCATTTTAAAATTACCGACCCTCTTGAAGAGAAGGAATTCTTAAAACGGATCGGCCATCACTTTCTTCATATCTTCCGGGATCTGAATATCAATGTCCCCGATATTGAACATTTTATTAACGTATATAAATCATTCTATTTCGATTTTATCGATGATTCAACTATATACGCAGGTGCAGAGAATGTTTTTAACTACCTGAAAGAAAAGGAAATAAAAATTTCTCTTCTTACTACCAAAGCACAGGATCAGGCAGAAAAAATACTGGAGCATTTTAATCTAACACATTTTTTTTCCGCCATAATGGGAAGAAGAACCGGGATCGAAATAAAACCATCACCGGCTCCTTTGCTTTTAATTTGTAAGGAACTGGGCGTTGATCCGGCAGAGACAATAATGACGGGAGATTCTGAGCTTGATATTCAATGTGGTAAAAATGCCGGGGCAAAATCATGTGCAGTTACTTATGGCTACAGAACATTAGAAGTTCTGCAGGATGAAAAACCTGATTTTGTTATTTCGGATATAAAAGAGATAATTAAAATTCTAAAACCATAGTTACAAATTAAAGATATATGACCTATACTAAAGATGAGGCTGTCCCAAAAGTCAATTTGAGTGAATATATTTTTATTTTTTTAATTAGCATGATTATTAAAGATTTTAATATTCCTCCGAAGAGATTGTGTAAAAATTAAAGACTGGAATAAATATTAACTTTATTGATTAACCCCATGTTTTAACATGGGGGAGCCTAAAGAACCATAACGGGCTTTAGCCCTGAACTGAAGTTAATTCAGGGCTAAAGCCCATATAATATTAGCTCATATCCCCCAGGCTGAAGGGTCTGTTGCATAACTAATAATTTAAATGTCTTCTCCTTGAAAGAGACTGTTTATTTATTGCCACGACATTTACGTCGTGGTTTAGGATTCCAAATATTTTTGGCTTTAGCCCCCGAAGGGTCGGGACACGCACAATTAAGGCAAATTGTGGCTAAAGCCTCCATGCTAATTGTTTTCTCCCACGACTTAAAAGTCGTGGCAATTGATATCTTCTCCTTGTGAAGTTAAGGCTGAGTTGTGCAACACTCCCTGAAGCCAGGGGTTAATGTACCTTTATTCACCACTTTCTACTTTTCACACAATCCCCGCGGGAAGGTATTAT
>JAWOJF010000355.1:0-19263 GCA_046481785.1 Ignavibacteriaceae bacterium
CCTCTTTTTATGTTGACGATAAAGATAAAGACGGAATTCCGGATAAAGACGGCATATGGAACAGCTATTATGTAAATGCCGGGGATACAGCCTGGTGGGAGTTTAACAGGCCTTTGGCTGATGATGTTTTAGCTGTACATGAATGTGACGGATTGTTTTTGGACCTTGTTGATACCGGCGGACCAAACTCATGGGGGCTGCCCTATCAATGGACCGCTGAAGGGATGATAAAGTATATTGAATATTTAAGAGAAACATATTCAGGCAAGTATATTCTTGGTAACAGGGGGATATTTTATTTTGATCCGGCTTTAGCAGCTCACTATGCCTATTCTGACCGCTACCGTAAAAGCATTGACGGTTTAATGATTGAAAGTTATTATGCAAAATGGGACTGGAATCAGTCGGTTGGTATTTATAATACCGGCTTTCCCTATCTCCGCGATCATTTTGCACCTTTGCTTAATATCCAGGCTAACAAGCAGGATGGGTTTGATATATTTATACTGGATTACCTGAAACTAAACCAGCAAAATTATTCCTCATTACTTGATACAGTAGTAAAAGTTACCGAACGGGATCAGGGATGGCTGATCTCGGTAACAACAATATATCTTGATTCAATCAGGTCTGATACTTATCATCACCATCAAACAGACATCAACCCGCCTACATGGACTAACATAGTCGGTATCAGCAAGTACAAATGGAATGGAGATGATCTTGAATTGTACTGGGATAAAGCGGTCGATCAAACACTTCCGGTTAAATATCATTTGTATATAAGTGATTCCGAAATAGATTTTTCATCTCCGCCGCAGCATCCAAATTTAACTCCGCAAAGCTCCGATATATCTGATTTCAAATTCATTGTTCACGGACTTGATAAAACTAAAATTTATAAAGCTGCATTGCGTGCATCTGACAGTTCAGCCCCTGAAAATACAGATCCAAACCGGAGAATAGTTGAGATATTACCCGGTGAAAATAATCAGATATTGATTGACGGTTACTTTGATGATTGGTCAATTTCAAACCAGGTAGATTATAACGATAGAACAGAACTTGAGGGAGATACTATTGTTTCAAAATCCTGTGATTTAATTGATGTATGGTTCGCTGAAGATGAAGATAATTTTTATTTCTCCTTTTCTGCAGGGGGGCCGGTTTTAGCCCCTCCATACTATTATCATGTATTTATTGATGAAGATAATAATCCGCAAACAGGATATCATTCCAATAATTCCTTTATTGGCATTGATATAATGTGTGAAAACGGTTACCTCTGGCGTTACACTGGAACTGATAATACATGGTCGTGGGAATACCTGGAGCAAATAGATTATATGGTTGGGTTAAACAATAGTAACCAGGTTGAATTAGCTATACCCAGAACATTACTTTCCGGCAATTCGCAGTCAATTTCTTTTATATATCATATTGATAATTCCGATGCTTCAGTTGATGATGATTACTCCCCAAATAATTATACACAGGATTTTTACAGTTCTAATATAGTTAGTGTAAATGAAATTCAGCAGCAGTTACCGCATTCGCTTGAAGTAACTCATTATACATATCCTAATCCTTTTAATTCTGCTGTTACATTCTCCGGAAGTTTTAACAGACCTGTTAACGGCGAGATAGAAATAATGATATATGATATTACGGGAAGTCTGATACACAGCCATATTATTGCAGGTGCAGGCCAAACTGAGTTTCAATATTCCTGGGAAGTTAATAACTCAGGAAAGCGGGAGTTACCAAGCGGCATATACCTTTTCCGGATATCCGGAAAAAAAGAAAGATTGTTTTCATACGGTAAAATTGTTTATCTGAAATAATAACAGATTAATTATTAGAATTTTTATTAACAGCAATTTCTAAATTAACAGTCCCATGGCTGCTCATCTTAAGGGAATGAAGTAATAAAATTTAACTGCTCAGTTTCCTGATTCATATTTATTACCATTTCAAAAAACAAACAGATTTGTCAGGGGATTGCTATGCTTAATTCAACCACTTATCAAAAATAAAGGAGCGAATGTATGAGCAAAAGAATACTGCTT
The DNA here is from genome assembly GCA_046481785.1 of Ignavibacteriaceae bacterium. GTDB lineage: Bacteria > Bacteroidota > Ignavibacteria > Ignavibacteriales > Ignavibacteriaceae > JAWOJF01. The sequence goes on from JAWOJF010000355.1 coordinate 2,070, forward strand.
AATTTTTTATTTGGTGCTATGATCCTGGTGCTGCTATCCTGTAATGATAAAGATAATATTACAGAGCCGGACAACTCGGCCGGGAACTTAAATAAATCAGCTACTTCGGTTTCTGTTTCACCAAATATGAAAATGATAATTCCGGCTTACTGGATAACAAGCGATCCTAACTGGCTGGCAATTACATCGGAAGCGGCACTTTATCCCGGTTTGATTTATGCAATTGTTAACACAGCATCAAGCGGTCCCGGGGGAGCAGTTGATCCTAATTTATTAACAAAAATGACCGATTTTCATAACGCCGGCGGCAGGATACTGGTTTATGTAAATACATGGGATTATCCAACCTTTACTCCGGTACCCGAAGCAACGGTAAAATCGGATGTTGATAAATGGTATAGCTGGTACGGCAATTCAATAATAGACGGCGTTTTCTATGACCAGATGTACCCATGGGATGGAGGGCAGGAGCAGTTTTACCGGAACCTTTATCTTCATGTTAAAAGTAAAAGTTCATCAGATATAGTAGTGGGTAATCCGGGAGGCTGGTCAACTCCTACTTATGTTGAATGGAACGGCAACAGAGTTACAGATGTTATCTGTACCTTCGAAAGAGAATACACTGTAATTACAGGCCCACCTGCATGGGAGTACCAGCCATGGCAGACAAATTTTACATACGATAGATTTTATTTCCTTCCTCACTCTGCGCCAAATGCTTCAAATATGGAAGCAATGATTATAGAGGCAATGAACCACGATTATGGATGGTTCTACTGTACAAGCGGCACAATGCCTAATCCATGGCCTACATTACCGCCATACTTTCAGCAAATGTGCAACTCTTTGTTCGGTGGTACAGGCGGCCGTGCTCCAATAACTATTGATGGGAATGCAAACGACTGGAGTTCGATACCCGCACTAGCTACCGGGACAACTTCAGTACAAACTTTAAAAGCAACCAGCGATGCAGGCAGTCTTTACCTGCTTATACAGGGGACAGATATAAACAGCGCAACTCCCCAGTTTTTAATTAATATAGATAATAATAATTCAACAGGGTATGTTGAACCAAGCTGGTCTGCAAACGGCTGCGACCGTTTAATTGAAAATAACTATTTGTATAAACATAATACAAGCGGATGGTCATGGACTCAGCTAACCGCAATATCAACGCATGTAATAAACAGTACAACACTTGAAGTTAAAATTCCGCTTACAACAATAGGCATTACCGGAGGCAGTACAATCCGCATTGGTTTTATGAAGGGTAATTCATCAACCGAACGTGTTCCTATGAATGGAGGGACTATGCCGTCATTTGTTGTTTCAGGAAGCGCCGGCGATACTACACCGCCCACTACTCCAACAGGGCTTGCATCTTCAAATGTTACAAGTAGTTCTGTTAATCTTACATGGAATGCCTCAACAGATGATATAGGTGTAACAGGTTATGATATTTATCAGAATGGTGTATTTAATAAAAATGTTTCAGGTACATCAACTACTATGGCAGGGCTGAATCCAAGTACTGCATATAGTTTTTATGTTAGAGCTAAGGATGCAGCTAATAATGCTTCCGGCAATAGTAATACAGTAAATATAACTACTTTAGGAGGCGGGGGTGATACAATACCACCCAGTACTCCAACAGGGCTTGCATCTTCAAATGTAACCAGCAGTTCTGTTAATCTTACGTGGAATGCTTCAACAGATGATGTAGGAGTTACAGGTTACGATATTTATCAGAATGGTGTATTTAATAAAAATGTTTCGGGTACATCTGCAACAATGAGCGGGCTGTCAGCCGCTACTGCTTATAGTTTTTATGTGCGCGCCAAAGATGCCGCGGGTAATGCATCAGGAAACAGTAATACGGTGAACATAACTACTTCCGGCGGTTCATCAATAATTGTTGACGGGAATGCCGGTGAATGGGGCTCAATACCTGCTATTGCAACCGGCACTACGGCGGTACAAACCTTAAAGGCGGCAAGCGATGCTTCAACCCTTTATCTTCTGATACAGGGAACCGGGCTAAACACTGGTGCCTATCCTGATTTTCTTATTAATACTGATAACAATAATACAACAGGTTATAATAATACTAACTGGTCATCAAACGGCTGCGACAGGTTAGTTGAAAATCAGTATTTGTACAGTCATAATGCAAGCGGATGGTCTTGGACGAACCAGGTTATACTTTCACAGTATGTCAGGAACAGCAGCGTAATAGAAGTGGCAATCCCATTGTCAAATCTTGGTATATCAACAGGAAGTACGATACGTATAGGCTTCTGGAAGGACTTTTCATCTACTGAACTTCTGCCTATGAACGGAGGTACAATGCCTTCTTATACAATTGGCGGAGGCGGAGGTGATGATACCCCTCCAACTGCCCCGGGTAATTTAGTGTCTTCTAACATTACTATAAATAGTGTAAACTTAACCTGGGATGCATCAACTGATAATGTTGGTGTTACAGGATATGACGTTTACCAGGATGGTATATTTATTAAGAATATTGCCGGTACCTCAACTACAATGACAGGCTTAAACCCAAATACAGCCTATAGTTTTTATGTTAAAGCAAAAGATGCCGCAGGAAATGCTTCCGCTAACAGCAATACGGTTAACATAACTACTCTGGGGGGTGATACAGAGGCGCCAACAGTTCCGGGTAACTTAACTTCCTCCGGTATTACAGCAAGCAGCTTAAACCTTAGCTGGAATGCATCAACCGATAATGTTGGTGTTACAGGTTATGATGTTTATAAAAACGGAATATATAATAAGACAGTTACAGGAACATCAACCAGCATGACCGGGTTAGCTGCCGGCTCAACATACAGCTTTTATATTAGAGCAAGGGATGCAGCCGGAAATATATCATCAAACAGCAATACAATAAATCCTGCTACTACTGCCATTACTATTAATGGAAATGCAAGTGAATGGGGAAGTATCAGCGCACTGGCAACCAATACGGGTACTGTCCAAACCTTAAAGGTAACAAACAATTCATCTAATCTGTATTTGCTTATACAGGGAACAGGTCTAACTGCTGCTGCATATGGCAATTTCTACATTGATACCGATAATAACAGTGCAACAGGATACAGCGCCTCCGTTTGGGCTTCAAACGGATGTGACTACATGGTTGAGAATAATATTATCTATCAGCATAATGGCGGCGGCTGGTCATGGACTGCAATAGCAACCCTTCCCGCTGCTCAATATGTTGAAAACAATACTGTTATTGAAGTACGTGTACCGCTTTCGCAGCTTGGTATTACAAATACAAGTACAATTAAGATAGGTTATGTTCAGGATAACTCATCTTCAAAACAGGCTCCCGCTGCCGGTGCAGCTATGCCTGTAAAAGCTCTTGTTCAGTAAAGGTTAGCTTAGAGTAACTCCAATAAGCTTGCGGATAAAACCGCAAGCTTATTCTAAAACACCTTCAATTAAAAATCATTTTATACATTTTAAAAGAATTACTTATAATTTCTTATCGTATCTTCAAAAGCTTTCCAGTGTTCTTCCGTCATCGAATGAGCTGAGAAGAGAGCAATGCCATTAGCTCCGCCGGTTAAAGAAGCTTCTACCGCTTTCTTTAAACCATTTGGGAACAAATCGGGGATGAATAAGCCGCTGTATAATTCCATCGGTTTTTTTAATGACTCAATGCCTATTTCATTTTGGTTTTTAATCCATTCATGCCCCTGCCAATAGAAACTGTTATAATTCATCAGGTGAACCGAATCAAGATTCCAGTTTGACCATTGCTGACGTACATTATGCTGATTCCATGGAGGAAATACCGCTGCAGTAACCTGTTTATTGTATTTCTTAGCTGCCGGAATTAATTTACCGTTTACAAGATTGGTAATGCTGTCATACCGGAATTGTTTCCATTCCATATTAATGCTTGGATCTTTTAAATCTGAAAGAGTAATCCCTGTCTGTTCTTTAAACTTTGCCCGGCAGACCTCACAGTAACAATAATCGTATTCAGGATATTCCTTGTCCTGTATAATTCCATATTTAGGGCGTAACGATTCTGAAATAATAACTTCCGGATAGCGTATGTAATCCAGATGAACTCCATCAACAAGTTCATAAGAGGCAAGTTCATCTACTGTTTTTGTTATATAATCCTGCGGTCCTTCTCTTGAAGGGCACAGAAATTTATACCATGCGGCATATGGTGGATGCTGCAGGCATGATTCTCCTCTTGCATTTACAATATACCATTCAGGATGATTCTTTAATATTTCTTCATTATTGCAGACCATGGTCCACATCCAGGTATGTACTTCCAGGCCGGAGTCTTTAGCTAATGGTAATATTTTTTCAAGTAATTTATCTTTTACCGGAAGATGTTTACTGCCGTACAGGGCAACCCTGCTGCTGGTAACTTCAGGGATAATTGCATCTATACCTGCGGCGCGTATCCGCTCAAACTTCTTTTTCCATTCATCTATTGTAAAATCGGTATCTATAGATAACCATGCCCAGTGTTTTAATTTTTTCTCAATGCCTTTTGCATGTATTTTATTCAGACTGTTAAAGGGGTCTAATACAAGTCCTGCCGATGCCAGGCCTAAAACTTTTAATAGTTCTCTTCTGTTCATTTATTTAACTCATTAAATTGTTTTTCAGAAAGGTTTGGAAATATACAAAATGCAGTATTTATTTTACAAGCAGCAGTTAAGCTAAAATGCTATTTAAAGAAGTTTTTTTAAAGAATTTTATGAATTGGAAATTTATTGAATCGGAAAAGTATTTTAGAACTGGAACAAATTCTTGTGCTTTCCTATAAAAAAGCCTGAATACAGCAAAAAATGCTGCTTTTTGCTTTTAGTACTATCCGTTTTATCATATTAATATCTGCCTGTAAAATGAATAAAATTTTTCATAACATTACTCAGTAAAAATAAGTTGCAAATTTTGCTTATTAATATCAACTTAATACCCTTAAAAATAATAGTTTTCATTTGGTAATTGTGTGGTTTATTTAGAATTTATAAAGATGAAAAAGTTCCCCGTTCTGTTTTTTTGCAGGAGAATGCCGGCAGCACTTAGCATCTTCATTATTTATTTATTCTCAACTTCCTCTTTGAATGCACAACAACAGGATCTTCATTTCAAGCATATTACCCCTGACGATGGATTATCAAAATCAAGTGTTACCCGGATATTACAGGATAAACAAGGCTTTATATGGATTGGTACCTTTAATGGTCTGAACCGTTATGATGGTTATGAGTTTACTGTATATCAGTATGATCAGGGCAACTCGCATAGTATAACGCATAATTATATCTCTTCTATGATTGAAGATCATGAAGGCAGATTATGGGTTGGCACAAGTGACGGATTAAACAGTTATAATAAAACTACTAATAGTTTTGAACGCTACAGGCATAATAGTAAAACACCTTCAAGTATTAGTGACAGCCAGATTGAAGCTATTTTTGAAGACAGCAGCCATCGCTTATGGATTGGAACCAGGAACGGCGGACTTAATCTGTATGACAGGAACCGTAAAGTGTTTGAGCATTTTGTCCATAATAAAAAAGATGCTAAGAGTTTAAGCAGTAATTTTATAAGTGCAATCTTTGAAAACAGTGATGGAAATCTGTGGATCGGGCATAGAGATGGGTCTTTAGATATTTTTAACAGCAGTCAAAAGAAATTTAATCGTCTTACCTATCAGGGAAAAAAGCTTACCAATTCTCCAATCATGTCTATTGTCCAGTCCCATAATGATATCTGGATAGGAACACAGGGAGACGGTCTCTTTCATGTAAAGTATAAATCACCGGATCTGGAAGTAATTAATCATTATTTGTATCACCCGCGGCAGCAGAACACTATTACAGGTAACGTAATCCTTTCTCTCATGGAAGATAGTTACGGCAGGTTATGGATAGGAACTGAAGATGAAGGGCTGAATATACTTGATATTGAAAAAGGGAAATTTTATCACTATAAAACTGATCCTTTCGATTATTCAAGTTTAAACAATAACTCTATATATAATATATATGAAGATCATGTTGGAAATATCTGGATAGGCACATATTCCGGCGGCATTAATTTATTAACAAGAAACTATTTTGAGTATTACAGGCATATGCCGGGTATTGATAATAGTCTTAGTAATAATAATGTAAATAATTTCCTGGAAGATAACGATGGGAATATCTGGATTGCAACCGGCGCAAGCGGGCTGGACAAGTTTGACAGGAAAAATAAAAAATTTACTAATTATAATAGTACAAATAGTGATATAAGTGCAGATGTTATTTTATCCCTGTATCAGGATGACAGTGAAGATGTTTGGATCGGTACCTGGGCTAACGGTTTATACAGGTTTAACAGGAAATCGGGTACCATAAGCAGATACACTAAAGAACAAAACGGGCTTGCCAGCAATAACATTTTCCAAATTCTGGAAAGCAAAAAAGGAGAACTGTGGCTTTGTACCTTCTGGGGCGGGCTTACCCGTTTTAATACTGAAAACCTTGCTGTTACTATTTACAGTAAAGAGAACAGCGGCTTGGGTGATAATGATGTTAGAGCAATAACCAGGGATTATGAAGGTAATCTATGGATAGGTACTGATGTGGGGTTAGATCACTTTAATCCGGAAACAAATGTTTTTAAAAATTACCAGCATAGTGAGAATAATAAGAATAGTTTAAGCAAAGGATTTATTTCCTTTGTAATGCAGTCATCAGACTCCACTGTGTGGGTAGGTACTATGGGGGGGCTGAATAAATTCGACAGGAAATCCAATTCTTTTATCCATTACAATACAAAAAACGGGTTATCCAATGATGAAATTATGTGTATTGTTGAAGATAAGAACAAACATTTGTGGATAAGTACCACTAAAGGTATTTCAAGATTTGATCCTGAAACTGAGACCTTTAAAAACTTTGATGTTTCAGACGGTCTGCAAAGAAACGAGTTTAATAACCGCAGCGGCATAAGAACAAGGCAGGGTGAAATTGTTTTTGGTGGTAATAACGGGTTTAATATTTTTCAGCCTGAAGATTTTAAAGACAACCCGGTTGTTCCCACTGTTGTTATTAATGATTTGAGAATATTTAATAAGCCGGTTGCAATAGGAGAAAAAGATTCTCCTCTTCAAAAAAGTATTATTGAAACCGATGAGCTTACTTTGTCTTACAAGCAATCTGTTTTTTCTTTCAGTTTTGTTGCACTTAATTATACCAGTCCTGAAAAAAACCAGTATGCTTATATGATGGAAGGTTTTGATGACGATTGGAACTATATTGGTACAAACCGGACTGCTACTTATACAAATCTTGACCCGGGAAATTATGTCTTCAGAGTAAAGGCATCAAATAATGATGGGAAATGGAATGAAAAGGGAGCATCACTTAATATCAGGATAGAGCCTCCTTTCTGGAAAACATGGTGGGCTTACATGCTTGAAGCAGCTATAGTTATAATGATTTCTTATTTTATTATTAACTACTATATAAGCAGGCAGCGTTTAAAGAATGCTTTAAAGATAGAGCATCTGGAGTTAGAGAAAATGTATGAGCTTGATCAGACGAAGACAAGATTTTTCTCGAATATCTCTCATGAATTTCACTCTCCAATAACTCTTATTTTAAGCCCGCTCGAAAAACTTATTGGTTCATTTTCGGTTGATGATAAAATAAGAAACAGCCTGACACTGGTTCACCGGAATGCAAAAAGACTTCAGCGTATGATAAACCAGTTAAAAGATTTTAACAAACTGGAAACCGGAGATCTGCAGTTATTCCTTTCAAAAGGGGATATTATTCATTTTGTTAAAGAAATTTTTCATTCATTCCAGGATTTTGCCCGGGATCACCAGATAGATTTTCAATTTGAAGCAAATCAGGAGCAGCACCCTGCTTGGTTTGACCCTGATAAAGTAGATAAAATTATTTATAATTTGTTGTCAAATGCTTTCAAATTTACTCCTGATGAGGGAAAAATTGTTGTTTCTATATCAATTATAAATGCAGATATCTCTCATAAAAATAATAATGGAAAAGATAAAGCATCACAGTATGCCGAAATTAGTGTGAGGGATACTGGTATTGGTATTCCACAGGATAAAATAGAACATGTTTTTAAACGTTTTTATCATCTCGAGGATTATAAAGGATTCCATTATGAGGGGAGCGGTGTTGGACTGGCATTTGTTTGTGAACTCCTTAAATTATATAAAGGTGATATAAATGTAAATACCGTTGAAGGTGAGGGAACAACATTCACAGTACAAATACCTATTGATGAACATTATCTTGAAGAGAACCAGCTTGTTAGAAAATTTGGGGCAGCACCGGTTTTTCGCCATACACCTCCAAGCTATTTACCTTTGCAGGGATTACACAGTTCTGATACAGCTAAAAGTAAAAATAAATCCCAGGATATCCCGGTTATATTAATAGTTGAAGATGATAAAGAAATCAGGGATTATATAAAGCAAAATTTTGATGAAAATTACCGAGTACTTGAAGCAGAGAATGGTGCCCTGGGATGCAAAAAAGCCGTACAAAGTATTCCCGATTTAATAATTACAGATATAAAAATGGATGAGGTTGACGGGATAGCTTTATGTAGTAAACTTAAAAACGATGAGAAAACAAGCCATATACCAATCATTATGCTTACCAGTTATTCATCAAGAGAATACCAGATTAAAAGTTTATCCGAAGGAGCGGATGTATATTTAACAAAACCGTTTAATATTGATATCCTTGAGGCTCAGATGATAAACCTGCTGGAGACAAGAAAAAAATTGCAGGAAAAATTCAGCAGTGAGTTTGTTTTGGGCCCAAATAAAATCCCTGTTACTGATATTGATGAAAAATTCCTCAAGCGTCTTACTGAAACTGTTGAAGAACATATATCTGATACAAAATTTAATGCTGATATACTAAGTGAAAAAATCGGGATGAGCAGGATGCAGTTATACAGGAAACTCAGAGGACTTACAAATCAGACTGTCCATGAATTTATCCGCAATATTCGCTTAAAGCGTGCTGTTCAATTATTGGAACAAAAACGGATGACTATAACCGAAATTGCCTATGAAGTGGGCTTTAATGATTTAACCTATTTTGCCCGCTGCTTCCGAAAGCAATATGATAAATCTCCTTCAGAATACATTTCAGGTAATGGTTAGAAACAGATAAGTTTTGTCGCTTTCCGCTTTGTTACTATAGTCCGCACATTTGATATTCCACGCCGAGACTTTCCACTCTTCATTATTGAATTTACCAGCCGGTGTTGCAAAAAATTTAAAATCATTTTAAAAATTGCCTGTTAGCAAAACTATTGCTCACACAAAAATTTTCCAGGCTGTTAAGGAGATTATAATGAGAAAAAATACAGTATTTACATTTTCAAAAGTGGGCCCATTCCCGGTAATACATCTTATTTTAGTATTTTTTTGCTTTAGTATAACGGCTGATATTTATGGACAGGTTAAGGTTAATGAAGATTCATTAACTATACCCACATATCTTGTTGAGCCCCCAAATCCGATGCCCCGATTTTATGAAGGCACAGGCCACCAGGGGGTTCAGCGTAGAATGTACCCATACCCTATGAATGATAATCTGACTGGGAAAAAGGTGGATAGAAAATATCACTTTGTGAATTTTGAAAATGAATTTATTGAGTTGAATATAATGCCGGATATGGGGGGACGTATTTTTGCTGCTTTGGATAAAACCAATAACTATGATTGGTTTTACAGGCAGCATGTAATTAAGCCATCATTAATTGGTATGCTTGGTTACTGGGTTTCGGGTGCTAATGCATGGGGATTCCCCCATCATCATGGCCCTAATACTGTAAAACCGATGGATTACGAAATTGTTAATAATTCTGATGGCAGCAGAACAATCTGGATTGCAAATACTGACCAGCGCCACCGGATGAGGATTATAGTTGGTTATACAATTTTTCCAAATTCTTCAATTGTTGAAATGACAATCCGTCCAATTAACAGAACTCCAATAGTTAACTCATTTTTATTCTGGGCAAATCCTTCAGTTCATGTGGATACCAATTACCAGGTAATTTTTCCTCCTTCAGTTAAATATGTAACTCAGCATGGAAAATGGGAAATGACAACCTGGCCTGTTGCCGACCGCCGCTATAACAATTTTGATTATAAAGATATTGATATTAGCTGGTGGAAAAACATAGGAGTACCCTCTTCATTTTTTTCATGGGATCCTAAAGAAGACTACTTCGGCGGATATGATCATGGGAAACAGGCTGGTACAGTATGGATAGGCGATCATCATACAATGCCCGGCATGAAATTTTGGGCATGGGGTAATAATCCCGGGGGTGACAGAGCCAATGCGGGTTTAACCGATAATGACGGACACTATATAGAATTAATGGCAGGCGCATTTACCGATAATCAGCCTGACTATAGCTGGCTTCAGCCATATGAGTTTAAAGATGTAAAAATGATCTGGTTTCCTGTCCGCAATTTAGGCGGACTTAAATATGCTAACAGAAACGGAGCTTTAAACCTGGAAGTTGCCGATAGTAAAGCGTTAATCCGTTTGAATGCTACTTCACCATACGAAAATGCCCGGGTTGTTCTTAAATCAAAAAATAAAATTATTTTTAATGATGATGTCCTGATAAGCCCCGCTTCGCCTTATTCTGCTGATGTTGAACTACCTGCCGGAACAACTGAAGATGACCTTGATCTATCATTGCTTGATTCAAAAGGCGGGTTAATTCTTTCATATAAACCAGCTGAATATAAACCCTCAGATGATCCTATGCCGGAAGGTTTAAAACCGCCGAAAGATCCTAAAGAGATTAATTCTGTTGAAGAGCTATATCTTACCGGTCTGCGGTTAGATCAATTTTATAATGCTAATCTGGATCCAATGCCTTATTATGAAGAGGCTCTTAACAGGGATCCCGGCGACTACCGTACAAATATTCAGTTAGGCATACTGGCACTGAAAGGGAATAATCTTGAGGAAGCAGAAAAAAGTTTCCGTACAGCGGCTGAAAGAATTACATCCAGGTATACCAGACCACGAGATGGTGAAGGTTTATATTATCTCGGTTATACTTTAAAGCTGCAGGGTAAATCAGATGAAGCTTACGATTATTTATATGATGCAGCATGGAGCTCTGCATGGTATACTGCGGCTTATTATCAATTAGCTGAAATTGACTGTGCCCGCGGTGACTTTGAAAAAGCTTTGGATCATGTGAATCGTGCTGTTTCAACCAATGCAGAAAATCTGCAGGCATTAAATCTAAAAGCTGTAATTCTTCGGAAGCTGGGTAATATTGATGAAGCTAAAAATCAACTGGCGGAAATTTTAGGTAAGGATATACTGAATCATCAGGCAAGACATGAAATGTTTTATATACTTTCATCTGCGGGTGATGAAAAACGTGCAGATGAAATTGCAGATGAATTGTCTGAAATAATGCGTGATGAGGTACAGTCCTATCTGGAGTTAGCCCTGGAATACAGCAATGCCGGTTTTATTAAGGAAGCGGTTGATGTCCTTAACCGGCTCGAAAAGAAAGGGAATGATTTCCCAATGCTGTATTATTATTTAGGATATTATTATTCAAAAATGGGTGAGCAAAACAGAGCAGCGGATTATTTTAATATTGCCTCAAAAAAACCTCATGCATATTGTTTCCCCTTCAGAATTGAATCAGTTGATGTTTTGAATACTGCAATAAAAATAAATTCTCAGGATGCCAAAGCGCCATATTATCTCGGCAACTTATTTTATGAGGAACAGCCTCAAAAATCCATTGAACTCTGGGAGAAATCCAGAGATATTGATGAATCATTTTATATTGTTCATAGAAATTTAGCACAGGCATATGAGGAAGTACAAAAGGATATCACAAAAGCTATGAAGAGTATGGAATTGGCAGTTGAATCCAATAATGACGATCCAAGACTTTTATTTGAAATGGATAAACTTTATGAAAAGAATAAAGAATCTTCAGAAAAGAAATATGCATTATTAAGTAACAATACTGAAACGGCCAAAAAGCGGACCGAAACAATGCTGCGCCTTGCAACGCGCGCAGTGGAAATAGGAAAATATGATGAAGCTCTTGAAATACTCCTTAATAATGAATTTCCACAATTTGAGGGGGGACGTGAGATGCAGGATGCTTATTTAAATACTTTTATCCTGAGGGGTATTGAATATTTAAATCAGGGAAAAAATGATTTGGCAATGAAAGATTTTGAAACAGCCCTGGCATATCCTCTTGACCGCTGGGGAAGATCGCGTTTGGCACAAATTCACTACTGGATTGGCAGGATGCATGAAATACGCGGTGAAGAAGAAAATGCAAAAAAATCTTATCAGCAATGCCTTGATATTGCTGTAGAAGGATTTGGAGATGATCAGGGTTATGGCTTTTATCATGGTCTGGCACTGGAAAAACTTGGAAAAAATGGGGAAGCTAAAAAATTATTTGAAGATTTACTTTCAAGAGCGCAGTCTCAGGATGCAAATACATTTTTCCGCCAGTTTGAAGGCGGATTATCCGAAGATCAGCAGCTTGCATCCAGGCGTTACCTTGCAGGGTTAGCTTATGAAGGTTTGGGCGAAAACGATAAGGCAATAACTGAATACCGGGAAGCATTAAAACTAAATCCGGGGCATGTATGGAGTAAAAGTCATATTATGTCATTAAGCGGAAGTAAGACAATAAACTAGTTTTAACCTGTGAAAAGAATTCTCATTAAATAACTGGTAACAGATCAGAGAAAAAGAAGGCAGGGATTACTTACATATCTTGCCTTCTTTTCTTATCCGCTGTTACTATAATCCGCAGATTTGTTACTCTATGCCGAGACAATAATTAATACAGTGTTTACTTTTTAACCTTCATTTAAAAACTGAAAATAAAAGGAATCCGATCTATTATTAAATATTAAAAAAAGAGAAAGATATATGAAAATTCTATCTTTTACGGGGTATATAATTATGTTATTGCTTACTTTAACCGGCTGCGGTAAAACAAATGTAACACACTACAGTAAAGCAACAATCGTTCAGACATCAGAAGCCGGCGATAAACTTGCTGAAAAAGGTATTCTTGAGATGTCGGAAGAAACAGAAAACAATATTCCGGTTATAAAACTGAATCCGGAAAAATCTTTCCAGGAAATAGTTGGTTTCGGCGGTTCATTTACAGAATCCTCAGCGTATGTTTTAAATCAGTTGAGTAAAGATAAAAGAGATGAGGTATTGCGGGCATATTTTAGCGCTGAAGGAGCAGCATACAGCCTTACACGTACACATTTCAACAGTTGTGATTTTTCCCTGAATAATTATTCTTATGCTGAAGTACCGGGTGACATAAATCTTGAAAATTTCAGCATAAAAGAAGATATCGATGATCTTATTCCCTTAATTAAAGATGCAATGCATATTTCCAAAGATGGATTTAAAATTCTTTCATCACCATGGACTGCTCCTCCCTGGATGAAGGATAATAATGAATGGAACGGCGGATCGTTAAAACCTGAATATTATAATACATGGGCATTGTTTTTTTCAAAATATATAAAAGCATATGAAAAAGAAGGAATAAATATCTGGGGAGTAACTGTAGAGAATGAACCAATGGGAAACAGCGCTCAATGGGAAAGCATGATTTATACTCCTGAGCAGATGGCAGATTTTGTTAAAAATAATCTTGGCCCTCAGTTTTCAAAAGATAATATACAGGCTAAAATTTTAATATATGACCAGAATCGTGATGAATTAAAAAGATGGGCAGATATAATTTTAAATGATACCGATGCGGCAAAGTATGTGTGGGGCACTGCTGTCCACTGGTACAGCAGCACAAATTCATGGTATCCGGAAGTATTAAATGAAGTGCATGAAAAATTTCCTGATAAACACTTAATGCATACTGAAGGATGTGTTGATGCCGAAGTTCCGGTTTGGCAGGATGATAAATGGTATTGGAGCAAAGAAGCAACTGACTGGGGTTTTGACTGGGCTCCCGAAAAAGATAAACCATTACATCCTGTATACAAACCTGTTTTTCGTTATGCAAATGATATAATAGGCGGATTAAATAGCTGGCTTACCGGGTGGATTGACTGGAATATAGTATTGGATGATAAGGGCGGCCCGAACCATGCAAAAAATTGGGCTGTTGCACCTGTAATAGTTAAGCCTGAAACCAATGAAGTCTATTACACTCCGTTGTTTTACATATTAAATCATTTTAGCAGGTACATAAGACCCGGTGCATTCAGGATTGGTGTAGAATCATCTATTAATGATTTGATGATTACAGCCTGCAAAAATCCTGATAAAAGTATTGCAGTAGAGATTTTTAATCCTACAGAAAAATCATTTGAGTATGCAATCCAGTTGGAAGGAAAATTTATAAGATTTAATATTACCGGGAATTCCTTACAGACAGTAATTATACAATAACATCTTTATGAATTTAAGTTGTCTATTCAACTAAAAAATGATTGCCTCCTCCTCCTGATAAATAAACCTGGTGAACCTTACAGGGGATCCAGGTTCGATTATACCGGTCAAATAGAACAAATTACATTTCTAAATAAACATACATTTTGCACTACAGAAACAACAGATGAATTTGCACCGGATAATAAAGGACGTGGACTTTATAATGAATTTGGTATTGATCATCCGGTTGGCTATGAGGAGTGTCCGGTTGGTGGAAAATTTCCTAAAATAGGTGTTGGTTTACTTACCCGGAAGTCGGAGAAACCCTACGATTTTTTTGAAAATTATGATATTACCCCTTTTTCATTTAAGCACGCAGTTAAAGGGAGCTTAGTGCAGTTCATTTGCGAAAGCGGGAAAATAAAACCTTACTCTTTCAGATTAGAAAAGAGAATAGAGTTAGTAAAAAATACATTTACCATTTTTTATTCCTTATCAAATTTTGGTGAGAAAACTTTAAGAACAAATGAATATGTCCATAATTTTCTTTCCATTAATGGGAGGCCAATTGATGAAAGTTATAAATTGTTTTTTCCTTATCCGGTTGAACCTAAAAAATTTAAACAGGTAGTAAATCCCGGTAATGTTGTAGAAATAAATGAAAATTTTATAACATGGAATAAAGTACCGGGAAATCAATTTTTTCTTACAAATGAGAAGTTTGCTGAAAATTCAAAAGGCAAATGGTTATTAATTAATTCCGCAGAAAAAGCAGGAATTCAGGAAGAAACTGATTTTAATATTCAAAAAATAAATTTATGGGGAGCCTCTCACGTAATAAGTCCGGAAATTTTTTACTTTTTTGACATACCACCCGGTCAAAACAGAAAATGGTCAAGAACTTATTCGGTTTTTACCTGGGATTAATCATTGCATTATCAGCTTTCCTCTTTAGATAATTCTAATAAACAGATCATTCTCATAAAAACTTTTTAATTTTGAGAACATAAGTGTAACTTGATAAAACAGCTTAAATGAAAAATTTAAGAGGTTTGTTACTATAATCCTATATTTTGTTACTATAAACCGAGATATTCTTTCCTGATTGAATTTTATTTGGCCATATAATTTGAGAAAAAATCATATCCAGCCCGGGAGAATTTATGGCACAAAATTTTGGGGAAATCTCATTCAAGGAAAAAGTCGGATATGGCCTCGGTGATACCGCCTCCAACTTGTATTTCCAAATGTTCGTTAATTTTTTATTATTCTTTTACACGGATATTTTTGGAATATCTGCGGCTGCGGCAGGTACAATGATGATTGTCTCAAGAATTTGGGATGCAGTAAATGACCCCTTAATGGGAATAATTTCAGACAGAACAAATTCAAAATGGGGAAAATTCCGTCCATATTTACTCTGGATGTCAATACCGCTTGCTCTTGCAGGGGTATTTGCCTTTTTAACACCTGATTTTGACGTAACAGGTAAAATTATATATGCCTATATAACTTTTACCCTGGTAATGATGGCATATACTGCTATTAACATACCATATTCCGCATTGATGGGTGTAATTTCATCAAATTCACTGGAAAGAACAAGCGTTTCAACATACCGGTTTGTGCTTGCATTTGTCGGAGCATTTATTGTACAGGGGCTTACACTTCCACTTGTTAATTTCTTTGGCGGCGGAGACCAGGCTGTTGGTTTTCCAATTACTATGGCAGCCTTTGGTGTATTGGCTTGCATCTTATTCTATATAACTTTTGCTACAACGCGTGAACGGGTAACTGTTCCGCTTTCTCAAAAAACATCACTAAAAGAAGATATAAGAAATTTATTAAAAAACCGTCCATGGATGTATCTGCTGATTATGAGCCTTTTTACTTTAGGTTATATTATTATCCGCAGCGGAACCATATTGTATTACTTTAAGTATTACATAGGTGATGAAGTTCTTGCTTCTCTCTTTATGGTGCTGGGTACTGTTGCGGTAATTGCCGGAGTTGCATGTACACAGTTTTTTGCAAAAAAATATGGAAAAAAGAAATTTTATCTTGTGGTAATGGGACTGACCACTGTACTTACAATATTATTTTACTTTATTCCCGCCGAACAAATTATTCTGATTTTTGTTTTACATATTATCATTTCATTTGTTATGGCTCCGCAGGCACCTCTTCTTTGGGCAATGTATGCCGATACAGCAGATTATTCCGAATGGAAAAATAACCGGAGAGCTACCGGCCTGGTATTTTCTGCTGCTACATTTTCACAAAAGATGGGTATGGCTGTCGGCGGTGGACTGGCAGGATGGCTTTTAGCTTATTTTGGCTTTGTTGCAAATGCTCAACAAACTGCAGGTACCCTTGACGGGATTAAGATGATGATGAGTTTTATTCCTGCTCTTGGAAGTCTGATTGCCCTTATTGCTGCTTTCTTTTATGAACTGGATGAAAACAAGATGAAAAATATTGAAATGGAACTAAATGCAAGAAAAGCTGAAGCAATTATTCAAAGTTAATAGGAGTAACGAGTTATGTTTGAACCTGTGAAAAAAATATGTATCAAAATTTTAAACGCTAAAATCAACTGGTTTTTCCTTTTAATAATTTTATTAGCAATTCAGGCAAATAAAACTACAGCACAGGACTATCAGCTTGTTTGGTCGGATGAATTTAATGGAACTGAACTTGAT
>JAWOJF010000107.1:0-9112 GCA_046481785.1 Ignavibacteriaceae bacterium
ATGAACCTCAGCACGGCCCGTTCAGGCAGAAGATCCAAAGAAGTTGGTATAAGGAAAACTCTTGGTTCAAACAGGGCAAAGCTGATGTGGCAGTTTATAAGTGAAGCGGTATTAATGAGTTCTCTCTCAGTTATTATTGCAATTGCCTTACTCGAAATAATTCTGCCCCTGTTTAACCGTTTATCAGGTAAAAGCCTGGAGCTTGATTTTATAAATATCTACACAATCCCTGCACTTATTATTTTTATTCTTGTAGTAGGTGTGCTTGCAGGAAGCTACCCGGCATTTTATTTATCATCATTCCAGCCCGTAAAAGTTCTTAAAGCAGCTTCCGGCACAGGTGCCAGGAAAAGTACCATCAGAAGTTCACTGGTTATTCTTCAATTTACTATATCTATATCATTGCTTATAAGTACCATTGTTATAAAAGACCAATTGGATTTTATACAGAATAAAAAGCTGGGATTTAAGAAGGACCATCTTTATTCAATTCTTAATGCCAGTTGTATAGGCACAAAAACCGAAGCATTTAAAAATGCCCTGCTGCAAAATTCAAATATTATTTCTGTCAGTAATTCTTCACAGATGTTCAGGGCAGGTGTTCCGGGAAGTGGTTATTTATTTAATAAAAAGCAAGGCTCTGATCCTGTCTCTTTTCAATTCGTTGATGCTGATTATGATTTCCTGAAAACATACCAGGTTGAGCTTAAGGAAGGGCGGTTTTTCTCTAAAAAATTTTCCACTGACTCTGCATCCGTCCTTATTAATGAAACTGCTGCAAGAATTTTTGGTGATACTAATCCCACCGGCAAAGAAATGACAAGGGTAGGAAGAGAAGACTGGTCAAAAACTTATAGAATAATAGGAGTTATAAAAGATTTTAATTACGAATCACTGCATCAGCAGGTAAGGCCGCTTGCTATTCATCTTTATCCGCCGGATATGCCTGCAAATGTAGTTACAGTAAAAATATCTTCAGCTTATATGAAAGAAACGTTGGATTTTATTGAAGGGACATGGAAAAGTTTTACAACCGGGGAGGGAATGTATGCACGTTTTGTTGATGAAAATTTAGCACTCCTTTATGAAACTGAAGAAAAAACAGCCGTTATTGCTTCTGTTTTTTCCGGGCTTGCAATATTTATTGCATGCCTTGGGTTGTTCGGACTGGCGGCTTTTGTTACCGAACAGCGTACAAAAGAAATAGGCATACGTAAAGTTCTCGGAGCTTCTGTAACTGAAATAATAATGATCCTGTCTAAAGAATTTGCGGTATGGGTGCTTATTGCTAATATAATCTCGTGGCCTATTGCATATTACTTTATGCAGAACTGGCTGCAGAACTTTGCTTTCAGAACTGATATAAGCTGGAATGTTTTTGCTGTATCCGGCTTAATTGCATTACTAATAGCTTTATTTACAGTGGGTATGCATGCCGTAAAAGCGGCAAAAGCAAACCCGGTAGATAGTTTAAAATATGAATAAACAGCCTGCCTATACCCCTGCCTGCAGGGCGGGCCGGCAGGGATTTAGGAAATGCGGGAATTTTTAATATGTTAAAAAATTACTTAAAAATAGCAGTCCGTAATCTTCTCAGGTATAAGGTATATTCCTACATAAATATATTTGGGCTTGCAATAGGCATTGCCTGCTGCCTTTTAATTCTCCTTTTTATTCATGATGAGCTTAGCTATGACAGCTTTCATGAAAAAGCGGACAGAATTTACCGGATAAATACCTACCTTAAATTTGGTGACACTGAACTAAACATACCTGTTGTTTCTGATATGATGGGTCAATTACTGAAGCAGGACTATCCACAGGTAGAAGAATATACAAGAATTTTTATTCAGGGCGGCGATAAACGTGTGAAGAATTCTAATCATCCCGGGAAAAACGATTATAATCTTGAACATAATGTGGCTTTCGTGGATTCAACATTTTTTAAGGTGTTTACTTTTCCGGTTGTAGCCGGACAAACAAATAAAATTCTTAATGAACCAAACACAGTTGTAATTACAGAATCAATTGCAAAAAAATATTTCGGCATCCCGCAGAGCGGGATTGGAAGAACTATTGAAACCGATGATAACGGGGGAACTTTTTATAAAGTTACAGCAGTTATCGCCGACATGCCGGAAAATTCGCATTTCAGGTTTAATTTTCTTTTTCCAATGGCAAGTCTGAATTATAATAGTTGGGGAAATCTTGTTTCTATGAATTTTCACACCTACCTCTTATTGAAGGAAGGTACAGGCTACAAAGAGCTTGAGAGTAAATTTGAAGAATACAATGATAAATATGCGATGCCTTATGCAAAAAAATTCCTCCAGGTTAACAGCAAGGAAGAGTTTGAAAAAGCCGGCAACAGGATCGAACATAGTTTAATTCCTGTTACTGATATTCATTTATATTCAAACTTTATCCAGGAACTGAGGCCGGCAGGGAATATCCGGTATATTTACATTTTTTCAGCAGTAGCTTTATTCATTCTGCTTATTGCCTGTGTAAATTTTATGAACCTTACTACAGCTCGTTCAGCAAACCGTGCCAGGGAAGTAGGAATCCGTAAGGTGCTCGGCACGGAACGTAAAGATCTTATTGTCCAGTTTTTAACCGAATCAACAATGATGGCTTTTATTGCTGTTGCACTGGCTGTAATAATTGTATATCATGTTTTACCCTACTTTAATGATCTTACCGGAAAAGAGTTAAGTGCAGCTATGCTGTATTCTCCTTTCTTTCTTCTCTTCACTTTACTTCTTCCATTTTTAATTGGAGTTACTGCCGGAAGCTACCCTGCTTTTTTTCTTTCGCGGTTTATGCCCTCGGAAATTATTAAAGGCAGACTATCCAAAGGCAGCAGGAGCAGCGGATTGCGGAGTGTCCTGGTTGTATTTCAGTTTGCAACTTCCATAATTCTAATAACCGGAACAATTATCATTTACACCCAGCTTAACTATATCCAAAACAAAAATCTTGGATATCAAAAAGATCAGATATTGATTATAAATGATTCTTACTGCCTTGGAAATAATATTGATGCTTTTAAGAATGAAATGCTTAATGTAAGCGGAGTAATATCAGGAACTATATCTAACTATCTTCCCATTCCGTCCGAGAGAAATAATAGCGCCTTCTTTAAAGAGGCAGGTATGGTTTCAGAGAGCGGACTTACAATGCAAAGATGGATAATTGATTATGATTACCTGGAGACACTTGGAATTGAATTAGTTGAAGGAAGAAATTTTTCACAGGAGTTTGGAACAGATTCCTCAGCAATAATCCTTAATCAAACAGCAGTTAAACAATTAGGTTATCAGGATCCCGTTGGTAAAAAAATATATACATGGGTTACCGGCGGCAGGTTAATTGATTATAATATAATCGGTGTAGTAAAGGATTTCCATTTTGAATCTTTGCGTCAGGATATTGGTCCTTTATGTTTTGTACCCGGCGGGAATGATGCAGTTTCAAGTGCACGTTCTCAATACCGGAGTGCCGGGCTTATATCATTCAGGATAAATACCGCCAGCCTTCCATCTATATTAAAAGAGACACTGGCTAAATGGGAAAGTTTGTCGGCGTCACTTCCATTCAGTTACAGGTTTATGGATGAATCATTTAATGAAGTATACAGAACAGAGCAGCGGATAGGGATAATTGCACTTCTGTTTTCATCACTTGCAATTATTGTTGCTTGTCTTGGTTTGTTTGGCCTTGCTACATTTCTTGCAGAGCAGCGCACAAAAGAAATTGGTGTAAGAAAAGTTCTGGGAGCCTCTATCATGTCCATTATCATAATGCTTTCAAAAGAATTTATAAAATGGGTAGTTATAGCAAACATTATCGCATGGCCGCTTGCATATTATTTTATGAATAAGTGGCTGCAGGATTTTGCATATCGGATAGATATAAGCTGGTGGCTGTTTATAGCGGCAGGGGTTGCGGCTCTTGCTATTGCTTTGCTTACAGTAAGCTTCCAGGCATTTAAGGCAGCAACTGCAAACCCGGTAGAGAGTTTAAAATATGAATAGGATATCCATTTTAATAACTGATCATTTAGGGGAATTATGCTAAATAATTATCTGAAAATAGCTTTAAGAAATATTTTAAGGAACAAAACTTATTCACTAATAAATATTTTAGGATTATCAGTTGGAATTACATGCAGCCTTTTTATCTTGTTTTGGGTACAGGATGAATTAAATTATGACAGGTTCCATGAAAATGCAGATAAAATCTACAGGATAGTTCAGCATGATAATAACGGTAAAAACTCCCGTTCACCTGCACAGCTTGCACCTGCTGCTGCAGATGCAATTCCGGAAATAAATGCATATGCACGTATTGTTAAACTACCAAAACTTTCCTTCAGGCATGAGAATAATGCTTTTTATGAAGATGATGGCATTATTGTAGATCCACAATTTTTTAAAATGTTTGATTTTTCACTTTTGAATGGCAATCCAAAAACTTTTCTTTCAGATCCCGGCAACATTATTATAACTGAATCATTAGCAAAAAAGTATTTTGGTGATGATAACCCTATTAATAAAACTATCCTGATAGATGGGCAGAATGAAGTTAAAATAACCGGGGTTTTAAAAGATATTCCAACACAATCCCATATACAATTTGATTTTGTCATGCCATTCAGCTTATGGGAAATATTGAACCCTTCAGATGTACAAAGTTGGGGCGCTTTTAATTACACAACTTACCTGCAGTTAAAGGATAATGTAGATATAAATGCTGTCACTATAAATTTAAATAATATAGCTGCGGGGCGGATTCCTTCTGATTTGCTTCCTTTCTGGAAAAGTTTTGAATTGCAGCCATTAGTTAAATGCCACACAAGTGCAGATATAAGTAATGATCAATACTTAGGTAGCTTTACTGTTACTGAAGACAAAGATACCATTTATATGTTTATCATGATTTCAGTGTTTATTCTTATACTGGCATGTATCAATTTCATGAATCTTTCTACAGCACGCTCCGGTATCAGGATAAAAGAAATCGGTATGAAGAAAGTAATCGGCTCATCAAGAGCACAACTTGCTTTACAATTTTTAATCGAATTCTTCTTAATAAGTATTATTGCTTTCCTGTTTGCTATTGTTTGTGTTGAGCTCTTTTTGCCATACTTTAATCAAATTAGCGGGAAGGAAATAGTAATCAATCATGCGAATAATCTGATTCCCTATTTGTCAGTTATCCTGCTGGTAACGTTCGTAGGGGGGTTTTATCCGGCAGTATATCTTTCATCTTTAAATCCGGTTAGAATTTTAAAAGGCCAGTTTATTGGTTCAGTAAAGACAAAGAGAATCAGATCCTTACTTGTAATATTCCAGTTTGCAATTTCTATTATACTTCTAATTGGAACATTCGTTGTTTACAAACAACTCCAATTTATACAAAATAAAAAACTAGGTTTTGAAAAAGAAAATATTGTTTACATGCCTATAACTCCAAATACAGGCAGTAAGTATATGACTATAAAAAGTGAGCTGTTAAAAAATCCGAATATATTAAAAGTAACGGCTAAAGATTGCCTTCCCACCGATTCACGGAGAACTCTTGTTGAGTTTTACTGGGATGAGAAACAACCCGGACAGGAAGTGCTGATGGAATTAGCAGGTGTTGATTACCAATATTTTGAAATGATGAATATCAAATTTGCAGAAGGCAGAAGCTTTTCCAAAGAGTTTTCTACAGATGCAAATGCATTTATTCTTAATGAGGAAGCAGTAAAACAAACCGGTATAAAATCACCAATTGGTAAAAAGTTTACTACATGGAATAAATCGGGAATAATTGTTGGCGTAATTAAAAATACAAACTTTAAATCACTGCATCAGAAGGTAAATCCACAAGTTTATAATATTATGAATGACACCGGAACCGAAGCAGCATATACAGGCGTAATCCTTATTAAGATAAATAGTAAGACGCATATTGAAGCTCTTTCATATTTAAAAAGTACGTGGGAAAGAATAAATCCCGATTCTCCCTTTGAATACCATTTTCTCGATCAGACTTATGAAAAATTATATTTAGCCGAGCAGAGAACGCAGGAATTATTCAACTATTTTAGTTCCATTGCAATCTTTATTGCATGTCTTGGGCTTTATGGCCTTGCAGCGTTTACAGCAGAGAAACGAAGAAAAGAAATCGGAATCAGGAAAACTCTTGGCGCAGATATTAAAACTATAACCGCCATGCTTACAAATGATTTTGCAGTATTAGTGTTAATCTCAAATATAATTGCTTTTCCAGCTGCATATTATTTTATGAATAAGTGGCTGCAGGATTTTGCATACAGGATAGACATAAGCTTATGGCTTTTTATTGCCGCCGGTTTTATTGCACTTATTATTGCTTTAGTTACAGTAAGCTTCCAGGCATTTAAGGCAGCAACGGCAAACCCGGTTGAATCATTGAAATACGAATAGAGTTTCTGAATCTTAAAAATTAAAGGTAATAATGATAAAGAATTATTTTAAAATAGCAGTAAGAAACCTGAAAAGAAATAAAATATATTCAGTAATTAATATTGGCGGTTTGTCGGCTGGTTTTGCCTGCTGCCTGCTTATATTTTACTTTATTGACCATGAGTATACTTATGATAAGTTTCATATTGATAGTGATAATATATACAGGATTACAACCGAAGTATATAATGAATCAGGTGGCCTTAATAAAATGATAAATACTCCCCCGGCTCTTGTACCTGCTTTAAGGGGATTATTTCCGGAAGTAGACAATACAACCCGGTTAAGGTATACAATGAGAACTCTTCTGCAGAAAGATGATAACTCTTTTTACGAAACCAATGGGTTCTATGCAGATTCTGTTTTTTTTGATGTATTTAGTTTTGAATTAAAGGAGGGTAGTCAGTCATCGGTACTGGATGAACCCAACTCCATAGTTCTAACGGAGGCCATGGCTGCAAAATATTTCGGCAAAACTAATCCCGTCGGCGAATTCCTCATCATGAATAACAATACTCCGCTTAAAGTAACAGGTATTTTAAATTCAATTCCTACAAACTCCCATATACAGTTCGATTTTCTTATTTCATTCTCAACATTCAGGATACCTGACGGATATTTGGCAGATTTAACAAGCTGGGGGTGGCTAGGATTCCTTTCATATGTGAAATTAGCTGCTGGATCAAATCCTGCAGAATTTAAGGATAAACTTGACCAGCTTTATGTGGATAGAACATCTCACGGCAGGATTCCTTATAAAGCCGGTGTACAGGAGCTCAAAGATATTTATTTGGGTTCTGCCGGTTTGAAGGATGATTTAGCAAGCAATATACGGTCAGGTAATGAATTTACGATCAATGCACTTATTACAATAGCAATATTAGTATTACTAGTAGCCGGATTTAATTTTCTTAATCTTAAGATTGCTTTTTCGGTAAATCGGAGGAAGGAAATAGGTGTTAGAAAGGTATTGGGTGCTGATAAAAGTAAACTTATCATCCAGATATTAATTGAATCATTATTAATTATAATGATAAGTATTATAATATCTTATGCTATAACCATAGTTATTTTTCCTTACCTGAAACACTTGCTGGCATGGGACCTGATGCTTCAAATGAATAAAATTCTTTATACAATGCCATTTATTTTATTGTTTGCTTTAATATTTGGAATTTTAGCAGGTTTATATCCCTCATCCTTATTGTCTGGTATTAAAACAGTAACCGCACTTAAAGGCGTACATAATTCCGGTACAGGCAGAAGCCAAAAATTAAGGAACTCTCTTATCATGTTACAGTTCGGAATATCTATAGGTTTAATTGTATCAACAATAATTATAACAAAACAAATTAGTTACATGAGAGATAAGGAACTTGGTTTTGACAAGGAAAACATTCTGGTTGTTAAATTACTTTCTGAAGATATGACCCGTTATTATAATTCATTCAAAAATGTATTATTACAAAATAAAGATGTTTTAAACATCAGCAGGTCAGACAGGCTGATGGGTGATCCCTGGCCTGCTAATCCCATTTTCACTGATGGGCAGGACCGGTCTGAGGCAAAATTAATTTCCGGTAATTGGGTAGATTATGATTATCTGGAGACTATGGGGATATCATTAAAAGAAGGCAGGCCTTTTTCCAGGGAATTTGCCGGGGATTCTCTCAGATCAATTATAATTAATGAAAAGGCCGTAGAATACCTTGGATTAACAAATCCTGTAGGAACAAGATTAAACTATTTTTCTTTTGATGGCCCCCGTACTGTAATTGGGGTTGTTGAAAACTTTAACTTCTCCTCACTTCATCAGGATATTGTTCCTGCAGTTTTAATTATGCCATTTATTAATCTGGAAAATATGTTTATACGTATCGCTCCAGGAAATATTTCAGAAAAAATTGTTTCTATTGAAAATTCATGGAAACAAATTGCAGGTGTTCCCCTGGATATTCAATTTATGGACGATCACCTGAATCAATTATACAGTAAAGAAGAAAAATTGTCATACCTTGTAAGCGGGTTTTCTATTCTGGCCGTTGTACTTGCATGCCTGGGGCTTTATGGCCTGATTGCTTCTATGATAAATAATCGTAAAAAAGAAATTGGGGTTAGGAAGGTACTGGGAGCATCAGTCTCGTCTTTAGTATTTATTTTTCTCCGGCAATACCTTTTAATAGTTGCCATGGCTGCATTAATTTCTGTCCCGGTAACAGAGTATGTTTTAAACCTCTGGCTTGAAAATTTTGCTTACCGTATTGACGTAAGTTGGTGGTTTTTTATGCTGGGAGGGGGAATAGCCCTTTCCATTGCCTTGCTAACAGTAAGCTTCCAGGCAATAAAAGCAGCAACTGCTAACCCGGTTAAATCTTTGAAATATGAGTGAAATGGAGTTATGCTCAGTTTTAAGCAGCTCCTTTTTATAATATAAAATGGGAGAGGGGATCATGTTAAAGAATTATCTCACTATTGCTCTCAGGAATATTATTCGTCAAAAGCTATACTCGTTTATTAATATAATGGGCTTAGCTTTTGGCATAGCTGTTTGTCTTGTTATATTTTTATTTATCAGTGATGAGCTTAGCTTTGATCAGTTTCATCAAAATTCCGGC
>JAWOJF010000165.1:0-3831 GCA_046481785.1 Ignavibacteriaceae bacterium
CTTTTAAATTGTTGAGGTTACCTGTTTTCTATAAACATAACGTCCCTGACGGGACTTAGAACAGTAATGTGAAATTATACTTTAACATATAGTTGGCTGTTTATGGTATAAGCTGTCTATAAAAATAAATGTTTTAGACTAATATGAAAATAGTAATTTGTTTCGTTCCTAACGGAACTTTTAAATTGTTGAGGTTACCAGTTTTCTATAAACATAACGTCCCTGACGGGACTTAAAACAGTAATGTGAAATTATATTTTAACATATAGTTGGCGGTTTATGGTATAAGCTTTTGTTTTTTTAAGTCTCCTCTTCGGGGAGATTTAGAGCGGCCACTTCTTTTGTAAACTTAATTAAAAACTCAAGCAGCTTTTCCGGACTTTCAAAATTATTACTTATTACGAGCTTCATTACTTCCTTCTGCTGACTGAATTTTATCCTGTCTTTATATTCATCCATAATAAAACGCATAAGTTCAACAAATCTTACCTTGTAATAATCCTCCTTTTCACCTTTAGGCAGAATTATTAAAATATTTTTCCTCTGTATTATTACTCTTTCAAACAATGCGCGCGAAGCATTGAACTTTAGTACTGCTGTAGATATTAATCTTTTTACCAATACAGGAAGGGTGCCGAACCTGTCAACCATTTCTTCTTTTAGTTCATCAATTTCCTGCAGGGTTTTTATTGAGTACAAAGCAGTATAAAAATTCAACCTGTCCATCTGTTCGGGCATATACTCCTGGGGAATACCAATTTCAAAAAACGTATCTATTGTCGGGTCAGTCCGTTCTTCTGTTTTCGGCAGATCTTTAAATACTTCCTTAAACTCCTGATATTTAAGTTCTTCAACAGCTTCATTAATAAGTTTTACATAAAGATCAAAGCCCACATCATTAATAAAACCGGTCTGTTCTGTACCGAGGAGATTTCCTGCGCCGCGTATTTCAAGGTCACGCATGGAAAGGTTAAACCCTGATCCAATATCGGTAAACTCCTCAATTGCCTGCAGGCGCCGCAGAGCTTTTTTTGTAATACCGCTTAATGACGGTACAATAAAATAAGCATGGGCCTGCCTGTCGGATCTTCCCACTCTGCCTCTTAGCTGGTGAAGCTCTGCAAGTCCAAAACGGTCAGCCCGGTTAACAATAATTGTATTAACGTTTGGTATATCAATCCCTGATTCAATTATTTTTGTAGAAAGGAGCACATCATATTTTTTATTAAGAAAACCGTGTATAACTTCCTCAAGCTGTGTTGGCTTCATTTGTCCGTGTGCAATACCAATTTTAATACCGGGAATATATTTTGTTAAATATCCTGCAAGCTTATCTATTGACTGGACGCGGTCATGTACAAAATAAACCTGGCCGTTTCTTCTAAGCTCGGTTAAAATCCATTCTTTAATTTTGAAGATATCAAAAATAGCAACCGTTGTATATATAGGCTGACGGTTAGGCGGCGGAGTTGCAATAATTGAAAGATCTCTTGCCCCCAGCAGTGATAAGTTTAGAGTACGAGGTATAGGTGTTGCAGTAAGCGTAAGAGTATCAACATTAGTTTTTAATGAACGGAGTTTTTCTTTTGCCATTACACCAAACCGGTGTTCTTCATCAATTACAAGCAGCCCCAGATCTTTAAACTTCACATCTTTTGAAATTAACCGGTGAGTACCAATTACAACATCAACCTGTCCTTCTTCAAGTTTTTTTAGTATTTCAGACTGCTGTTTTTTAGTCTGGAATCTTGAAAGAGCTTCAACACGTACAGGAAACTGATTTAGCCTGTCTTTAAAAGTATTATAATGCTGTTCTGCAAGAATGGTTGTGGGAACCAGTACGGCGGATTGTTTACCATCCTGCACTGCTTTAAAAGCAGCCCGGACAGCTATTTCGGTTTTGCCGAATCCAACATCACCGCAAACCAGGCGGTCCATTGGGTTAACTGCTTCCATATCTTCTTTTACTTCTGCTGTAACTTTTTCCTGGTCGGGAGTATCCTCATAAAAGAAAGAAGCTTCAAGTTCCTTCTGCCAGATTGTATCGGTGCCAAACGAATAACCGGTTGTTGCCTTACGCTTTGCATAAAGTACAATAAGCTCACGGGCAGCTTCTTTAATTCTTCTTTTTGCTTTACGTTTTGTATTTACCCAGTCGGAATTACCTAAAGTTGAAAGAGTGGGAGTTAAGTTTTCATTTGATGAATATTTTTTTACAAGTGTAAGATAATTCAGATTAACATAAACCACTCCCCCTTCGCTGTAAAGTATCTTCATGGATTCCTGTTTGGTCTCGCCGATTTTTATTGTTTCGAGACCGGTGTACCTGCCTATACCAAAATCCTCATGAACTACATAGTCACCCCGTTTAATAGCAGCAAATGCTTTTGATTTTGACTTCTTGTACTTCTTAGAAGCAGATATCTTCGACCGGTATGGTTTATTAAATATCTGGTAATCGGTAAGAACAAGAACTTTGTCTTCCCTGTGGAGGAATCCTTTTTTGATAGGAAGAGTTTCAATCCTTACTTTACCTGAAGTTATAAGTTCGGCAAGTTCATCATTAAACTCCGAAAGGAGTTCTTTTAATCTGGCAGATTGTAATTCATTTTCGGAAGTAATAGTAATTATAAAGTTCTGAGCAGAATATTCTTTAATAACATTAAAGAGAATTTCATAATTGCTATTTATTACGGGTGCTTCAGAAAAACCCAGCTCCATTCTTTTACCTGAAGCCAGTTCTTCTTCAATCAGCCAGCGGGTATTTTCTTTTGAAAGAAGGGATGTATAATTATATGATGACGGTACAGTTTCTATTTCATCGTCCCTGCCTTCTGTGTCAGTACCGGGTTCAGGAAATTCATCAAGAAAATCTGTTTTTACTTCCGGGCTTTCTTCACTGCTGATTTCAGCGGGGGCATGAATTGAATCAGCAAAACAATTTATTTTTTCATTCTTCAGATTCTGCAGTTCATAAGAAGAGGCAATAATTACCGGGTTAGTTAAATAGCTGAATATATCCGTATAATTATCCGGGTTAACCCCGTTAGTAAGTGAACCTGCAAGTGAAACCTTTTCAACCGGTTCAACAGAGCGCTGGCTGTCAGGGTCAAAATACCGGATTGATTCAATAAAATCGCCGTCAAACTCAACCCGTACAGGATTTGATTCGCTGTAGGACCAGAAATCAATTATAGAACCGCGGATTGCATAATCACCCGGCGCTTCAACAAACTTATCCCTTGTATAGGTAAGCAGGTTCAGGTATTCAATAAGATCATTATATGATAACTCACCGCCAACCTGTACATGTGTAGTATTTTTTTCAATTTTATCTTTTGAAGGAAGCAGACAGTTGAGAAGATTGTATGAAGATACCAGGATGAACTTCTCTCTTTTTGAAATCTCAGTCAGTTTCTCCTGCATTATTTCCGATTTGAATTCGGAAATGGGTAAAATAAATTTTCCCAGCCCAATGACAGTCAGCTCTACATTTAATTCAAGCACAGCCTGTATATCCGGAAGAAGAACAACTACCTGTTTTTCCTTTTTTATCAGCTTCTCAATAAAAAGACTTTTTGAAGCACCGGTTAGTGGGGAGATATATGTATTATTAATCAGCCCGGTGATGAGGTTATTAAATATTTTTATTTGATGTAAGGATTCTAAAACTTTTTCCATGATTTATTTAAAACTGCTAAAGGGCTCTAAATACTGAGCCCGGGTTAAACGAACAATTATACTGCAATCTGTTTAACAAAGTTTCTCAAAGACTGATGCGAAAAATATTAAAAATCCGGAAGATATGTCTTGTTTTAATCTAACTTAATT
>JAWOJF010000187.1:0-9455 GCA_046481785.1 Ignavibacteriaceae bacterium
GCCACAATTTGCCTTAATTGTGCATGTCCCGTCCCTTCGGGGGCTAAAGCCAAAAATATTTGGAATCCTAAACCACGACATAAATGTCGTGGCAATAAATAAACAGTCTCTTTCAAGGAGAAGACATTTAAATTATTAGTTATGCAACAGACCCTTCAGCCTGGGGGGCACATGAGATAAGATTATCGGGCTTTAGCCCTGAATTAGCTTCAGTTCAGGGCTAAAGCCAGTTATGGCTCTTTAGTCTCTTTTATCACGGCCTCAAATCTGATTTATTACCGGAGTTACATGACTAACAAGTATCTTCTGAATTCCACTCTGTCCTATCCCATCCTGTTCACCCGGCTGATCATCAAAAGAAAAAATAATCCACACAGTAACTATCACTGCTATTAATATTGCTATTATCAAAAAAATATTTGATTTTGGTTTATCGATTCGTGAATATTCGGCCATTACTGCACCACTTTTTCTATTAAATAAAATATTAATTTCATTTAATGAAATGCGAACACGCACAATAGCGTGTGATATTTGTTTTTTTGCTCCGTTAGGAGTGAACATTAGTAGAGAATTATATTAAGGAAGTACAAATGAAAAATCTAACTATTGCTTTGTCATTTTTATTAATTCTGTCTTTCACCTCTTTTGCACAGGAGGAACCGGACTATGAAATGAAAACATACTATATGGTTTTTCTGAAAAAAGGTCAAAACAGATCTCAGGATTCTACTGCTGCGGCTAACTTACAAAAGGGACATATGGATAACATTGAGAGGCTTGCAAAGGAAGGTAAACTTAATGTAGCCGGCCCGTTTCTGGATGATGGTGAATTGCGGGGAATATTTATAATGGATGTTTCATCAAAAGAAGAAGCCGAAGAGCTTGTTAAAACCGATCCCGCAGTAATAGCCGGAAGATTATCTTATGAAATTCATCCCTGGATGACTGCTAAAGGTACGTGTTTTAAATAAGAGCAGAAATAGAACCACATCCGGTATGATCTATAAGCGTGCTACTATTCTTCCCCTTACTTTGCCCTGTAATATCAGGTCAATATCATTATTTAATTCTTCAAGGGAGTGTTCCGTGCATATATCATTTAACACATCGGGCTTCCAGTCAGATGATAATTTATTCCAGAGATAAAGCCTTAAATCCATTGTGGTTTCGGCGGAGTTAATGCCCAGCAGGTTAATACCGCGCAGGATAAACGGATATACTGTAGTTGAAAATTCGGGAGACTGAACCCTGCCGCATGATGCAACAGAGCCGGACATTTTTGTAGAGGCAATTGCGGTTTCAAGAATATTTCCTCCAACAGTATCAATAACGGCAGCCCATTTACTGCTTATCATTGGCTTATATGAGTGATCGGTTGCTTCCTCCCGTGAAATGATGCGTTTGGCGCCAAGCGTAGTTAAATAATTTTTCTCAAACATTTTCCCGGTAGATGCCGCAACATCATATCCATTTTTTGAAAGGATTGCTGCTGCAAGCGAACCAACTCCCCCGGTTGCACCGGTAACAAGCACCTCACCGTTTTCTTTTTTTAATCCGTTAAGCTCAAGCTTATAAAGAGAAAGTGCGGCTGTAAAACCTGCAGTACCGAGTATCATACTCTCTTTTAAATTTAATCCTTCGGGCAGTTTTAAAACCCATTCAGCAGGCACCCTTATATATTCAGCAAAACCCCCCGATGTATTCATACCAAGATCGTAGCCGGTTACCAATACTTCATCTCCCTCTTTAAATATTTTATCAGAGGTCTCTTCTATTATACCCGCAGCATCAATACCGGGTGTATGCGGATACCTTCTTGTTACACCTTTATTGCCTGTTGCAGATAATGCATCTTTATAATTTAATGCGGTGTATTTTACTTTGATCAATACACTTCCAGCAGGCAGTTCTGAAATATTTTTTAAAGAAACTGAACGGATGAATTTTCCTTTAACTTCATCAGATTCTTTTACTATTATTGCTTTAAACTGTTTATCGTTCATTTTATTTTATATGTTAGTTTTATAAGGTGTGTCTTCATTGTTTTGCTTACCCATTGCATTAGCGGCTATCCACGCTGTAGTCCATGCCGACTGAAAATTAAAGCCGCCTGTTACCGCATCAATATCAAGAACTTCGCCGGCAAAAAATAATCCCTTATGAATTTTACTCTGCATTGTTTTAAAATCAACTTCTTTAAGATTTACTCCGCCGCATGTAACAAACTCTTCCTTAAATGTACTTTTCCCCGAAACTAAAAATTTCCCTGAGGTTAACTCAGCCGTAAATGCATTAATTATAAACTTCGAAACGCCGTTCCACTTTAATTCAGGATTAATACCTGAATATTCCGCCAGCCTTTCCCACAGTCTTACCGGAAGATTAAAAAGAGGATTTGCCTGAACCGATTTATTTAAATTAGATTGTTTGTAGTCTGACAGGTAATTTCTAATCTGCTCAGGATTTTTGTTTATCCAATTAATAATCAGATCAAACTTATAATTTTTATGAAATAAATCCCGTGCGCCCCATGCCGATAATTTTAATATAACCGGTCCGCTTACCCCCCAATGAGTAATAAGAATATCTCCTGTTGATTTCAATAATGAATTATCAATTTTAACTTCTGCATTCTTGAGAGAAATTCCCTCAAGGCCCTTAATCCTTTCGTCCTTTATATTAAACGTAAACAGTGAAGGCACGGGGGGTTCAATTTTATGTCCCATCCTGCCGAGCAGCTTCCACATATATTCATTACTTCCTGCAGCAATAAGCAGCTTATCGGCACTCATATTTTGTTCAGCAGTTTCAACTAACCACTTACCCGAATCATCCGGCGAAATGTTTTTTACATTAATACCTGTTAAAACTTTTATACCAGCTTTGCCGGCAGAGGAGATAAGGCAGTTAACAATAGTTTGTGAATCATCAGTAACCGGAAATATTCTTCCATCGGCTTCAGACTTTAATTTTATACCCCTGTTCTCAAACCAGCTTATAGTATCCGTTGAGGTAAACCGGTGAAAAGCTCCTTTTAACTCTTTTGCACCGCGTGGATAAAATTTGGTTAGTTCATCAGGCTGCGATATAATATTTGTAACATTACATCTCCCACCGCCTGAAATTTTAACCTTGCTTAAAATTTTATTGGTTTTTTCAAGGATTAAAATATTATTCCCGGGGTACTTTTCAGCAAAATTTATTGCTGCAAAATAACCCGCCGCGCCGCCGCCTATTATTACAACTGCCTGGTTCAATATGTTATAAAAAATGTTTTTTAATTGTTGAATTGAAATTTAGCAAAAAGTGCTGCACAACTCGAGTGAATAATAAAATAATCATTGTCATCACATACGGAGAGAATGTGTTAAAATTTCTGATGTAAAGCGATTCGCTGAATCTCCGCAGATAAAACAGAAAAGCTCGAATATGCTAAAATTATGCAATTTCGAGCTTTTTTTATTTATTATGTCCACAGTTATACCGCCTATACAGCCTATTTGAGCACCAAATGGGCAGAAAAACTCTCCGCAAATTACTTGCATATGTTACAACTGCCCGGATGGTAGTAACTTCTGACCACCCTTTAATTCCAAGCAATTTTTTGAAGTATTACATAAAACAGATCAGAATGATTTACCTGCTTCAATTCCAAAACTCTATAGAGCGTACCAGTTTTTAAATTCAGATGCCCTGTTTTTGCTTACATATATTTTTTCGGGTGTACTTACAATAAGGTTAATTAACAACCGGCTGTCAAACCAGATAGTTATATCTTTCATTGCATTTTTAGACAGGATAAATTGTCGGTTAGCTCTTATAAAACATGCAGGATCAAGATTATTAATAATTGAATCAAGGGATTTTTCAATTTTATAATTTACCTGTTCAGATGTTAATACTTCTGTTGAACCGCTGGTGTTATAAAAATAAGCAATATTGTCAGTTTTAACCGATAATATTTTATCTTTGACCGGTACCAAAATTCTTTGTGTATACTCTTTTGGTTTATAAAGAATATCAAACTTATTGATTATTTTTTGAAGCGCCAGTTGGTTTATACGATTATATTTCTCTATCGCTTTCCTGGTATTTTCCAGCGTAATAGGCTTCAGCAGATAGTCTATACTGTTTACCCGGAACGCATCAATCGCAAATTCATCGTAAGCCGTTGTAAAAATTACAGGGGCTTCAATATTTACACACTCAAATATATTAAAGGAAGATCCATCGGCCAGTTGAATATCCATAAATATGAGGTCTGGTGCCGGGTGGCTTCTAAGCCAAAGAACGCTTTCTGTAACTGTATCAAAATTGCCAAGTATTTCAATACAAGGATCGATTTGATTTAGAATCTGCTTCATATTATTATTTGCAGCTATTTCATCTTCAATTATTATAACTTTCATTTTTTTACCGGGATTAAGGGTAGATAAACTGAAAATTCATCAATGGTTTTTATAATCCTTACCTCCCTGTTCACAAGTATCTCATACCTGTTATTTAAATTTTTTAATCCTGTTCCATCAGAAATAACTGAGTCAATTTTCTGCTTAATCTTGTTTGTAATGACCAATTCTCCATCATTCAAATAAATACGTATAAGCAAAGGGTTCCTGCTGCTTATTTCATTATGTTTTACAACGTTTTCAACAACAGGCAACAGGGAAAGAACAGGCAGTTGGTATGTATAGCTGCTTTCGTTTATTTGGCAGTCAAAACTCAGCCTATCCCCAAATTTAATTGAAAGCATATATTTATACTTTTCCAGGAAATCAAGCTCATCCTTCAGATTAACAAGGCTTTTTGTTTCGCTTTGCAAAATATAACGGAAAACATTTGAAAGGTGCGAAAGATATGCCAGTGAACTTTCCTTCTTATCTTCATTTATTAATGAATGAAGTGAATTAAGGGCATTAAAAAAGAAGTGAGGATTAATTTGATTGCTTAAGGCGGTAAGTCTGCTTTGTAATGATTCTGATCTTAGTTTTTCAAGGGACTTCTCTACCTCTATTTTTTTCATATAAAGGTTATAAATTAATCCGCCAATGAATACAAAACATAACATGACAAAAGACTTTATTCCAAGGAATATTAGGTTTTCATTGTGGCCGGAATCATGCTGATATTCAGGCTCGTCCAATCTGTAATACTCATCCGGGATATCCGTGCCAATAAAAATCGCAGCTAAACCGTAAAATATTAAGGTTACTGTAAGGCTGGCTAAGAACAATCTTATCTTTCTCTCTTTTCCCTTCCATACCAGGTTAAGCCATACCAAACAAAATATAAATATAAATGAATATACACTGATTATTATAGTATTAATTATAACCGGCTGTATTTTTTCATGGCCATAGACATTGTAAAAGTAAATACTATGGCTGATATCTTTAAGTGAAAATACTATTCCCAGTGTTATAGTTGCGGCCAGCATCAGAGATAATTTTATGACATTGCTTTTCATATTGCAGCATAAATTAATGGCAGGCAATTATACCCAATTGAGCACAAATAAACCAGATAAAGCCTTTCGTTTTTAACCTCCTGTTTTTCGTTTTCAACAGGAAGTCTACAAAACAGGGAAAACTGGTATTAAGTTTAGGCCGTGATTATTCGTAAAATATTTTCTTAAGGGAGCATTTTAGACATGGACAAAAGAAAAAAACTTTTAACATTTGATATCTTATTAATTCCGGGATTTTTAACAACTGCTATATCAGGATTAAATCTACACGTTGCCAATAAAGGATTTAACAGCATCATTTGTGGTATAAGTCTTCATGGATGGACGATTATTCATGTAAGTGCTGCATTATTATTCCTTGCCATAAGCGGTATGCATATTTATCAGCACTGGGGATGGTTTAAGCAGTTATTTATATCAGCAAAAAATAAAAGCAGAATAACAATAACTACTGCTATAATATTCCTTTTGGTTGTTTTAACCGGGTTAATTAGTATGATGTTTGAAGACTCGCATATAGGGCTGCTTCATTCCAAGCTGGGAGAACTTTTAATAATTGTTGGCATTATGCATCTAATAAGCAGATTCAAATCATTAATTAAATTATTTAAGCGCAGGACAAATGTAATAAATGAGGTTCAATAATTATGAATTTAAATAATCTAAATATTATGGTGGAATTATTATGAAAAGGTTAAAAAAAATTGGGAATACTTTATTTCTTTTATTCCTGTACATATCAGTGGGAAAGTTAATTAAGGTAGTTTTCCTGAATATGAAAAATTGTACCAGAATTGATTCTGTAATAGAGAATTAACAGTACTAATTGAAAACATAATACCGAAGTACATATATACGAATATGATTATGTAGGAACTTGATTCATCATTTTTACTTTAGAAGATGACTATGATTTATAATTCCTTGAACAGAACAAATAGCTAAAACTCATGGTCACACTTTGGTCATCTCCTTGCCAAAAGCTGCTAATTTAATTTATTTTAGCAGCTTTTTTGTTTATGCAACGAATCCCTGAATCGCTCATGTAGTTTAACGAATACTCTAAGTTTTGCGCAATAACAGAAAGTGAAACAGCGTTTCGCTCTAAAATTTTCACAAAATATTTATATGTGCTATCATTAACATCATATATTTCTTCACCCCGATAGCCGGAAAAGAATTTTTAAATTATATTTGTTTTGCTCATCTCA
This sequence comes from Ignavibacteriaceae bacterium, assembly GCA_046481785.1. GTDB lineage: Bacteria > Bacteroidota > Ignavibacteria > Ignavibacteriales > Ignavibacteriaceae > JAWOJF01. The sequence continues at coordinate 6,682 of JAWOJF010000187.1, forward strand.
TTTTTTTACAATGCGATTTAAAATTTACAGAGGATTATGGATAACAATAAAAACAAACGCCCATCATGGGATGAATACTTTTTGAAACTTGCCATGCTTGCATCGGAAAGAGCAACCTGCCCCAGGATGCACTGCGGCTGTGTGCTTGTTAAAGACCGGTTTGTTCTTGCAACAGGATATAACGGCTCTCTTCCGGGGCATCCGCACTGTGAGGATGTTGGCTGCCTTGTAGTTGATAATCATTGTGTGCGGACAAACCATGCCGAAATCAATGCCCTGGTTCAGGCCGCAGTACATGGCATAAGTGTAAAAGGGGCAACAGCCTATATTACTAATATGTCCTGTACTACTTGCGCTAAAGCCCTGATTGCTGCCGGCATTGTTAGGGTTGTGGTATTTTCAGATTTTCATGATACCCTTGCAACACAATTTTTTGCTCAATCAGGTATTGCTGTTGTAAAACTCGAAATGCCCGGACGTACAATTCAGTACGACCTGGATAATTATTCCTCGGCAAGGAAATAAGAGCAGACATCTCAGGAGGATATATTAAGGGTTCTTTTACAACATATCTTAAACCGTTCCTTGCTATTACCTTTTGGGGTATTTCTTTTATTGCCACAAAAATTGTGTTGGAAGAACTTGAACCCCTGCAAATAATACTGCTGCGGTTAATCTTTGCTGTTATTTTTCTTACTGCAATCGCTTTCTATACAAAAAAAAGTTTTGCCGTTGACCTTAAAAATCACTCAAGAATTTTTATACTTGCCTTAATTGCGGTTTTTCATCTGTGGATACAGGTAACGGGACTTCAATATACAAGTGCATCAAACACCGGGTGGATAATTGGTATCACCCCTGTTTTTATGGCTTTGTTAGGGGTTTTGTTTTTTAAGGAAAGTTTAAATTTTATCAGAACATCCGGTATTGTTATAGCTTTTTTGGGGCTCCTGCTTCTGATAAGCAAGGGGGATATTTCAAACATCGGGCTTATGTCAAACAAGGGGGATTTCCTTATACTCGGCAGTGCTTTTACATGGAGTGTTTATTCAGCAGTAAATAAAAAAATATCTCTTACATATCCTCCAATGATGACAATCCTTTTCCTTTTTTTAATGATGAGCATTCTGATCTCTCCTGTTACAATCACAAATGAAATGATAGCATCAGTTTATCATCTATCTGTTACAGGCTGGATATCTGTTCTTTTTCTTGGAGTTTTATGTTCGGGGGTAGCTTATGTGCTGTGGGCGCAGGCGTTAAAAGAAATGGACTCTGCCGTTGCAGGTGCATTCCTCTATTTTGAACCTTTTGTAACTGTGCTGGCTGCCTTCATAATTTTAAATGAAACGATTACCTTTCTTACAATTCTAAGCGGACTAATAATTACCGGCGGGGTTATACTTGTTAATTTAAAATGGAAACCATCCTTTAATTTTAAAAAGCGTATGAGGCTTCTTCTCTGCCCCGCATGGAACTGGTCGCTAAAATGCTGGGACGCACTTTGGCCGAGTTGGATGCCTTGTTAAAAGTGAAATCCCAAGAAGAAAAGAAAAAGGACCAGCAACATTTGGTTGAAGCACAAGGGTTAGGGTTGACGAAGTCGTTGGAGCCGGTGGATCTGGAATTGAATGCGAGCGAAGTTTTGGGTATTGCCGGATTATTAGGCTCCGGACGCACGGAGATGGCGAGCCTGATTTTTGGGATCAATGTGCCAGATTCCGGTTCTCTGATCGTTGATGGCGAGAAAGTGAACAAATTTTCTCCCCTTGAATCGCTGAAGCGTGGGATTGCCCTGTGTCCTGAAGATCGCAAGGCAGAGGGCGTTGTGGGAGACCTGACCATCCGTGAAAATATCATCCTGGCATTGCAAGCGCGTTATGGGTGGTTCAAATTCATCTCCACACAAAGACAAAATGAAATCGCCGACAGGTATATCCAGTTGTTAGGCATTGTTACACCTTCTGCTGAGCAGTTGGTCAAGAATCTGAGCGGTGGCAATCAACAGAAAGTCATCCTTGGCCGTTGGCTGGCGACGAATCCCAAGGTTCTCATTTTGGATGAGCCTACCCGAGGTATCGACGTGGGAGCAAAAGCAGAAATTCAAAAACTGGTGATGCAATTAGCAGAGGAGGGCAAATCATGTGTCTTTATCTCCTCTGAATTGGAAGAAGTCGTGCGTGTCAGCAACCGTGTTGCTGTACTGCGTGATCATAAGAAGGTTGCTGAATATGCTGGTAGCGTGGATGAAAAGACCCTTATTCAAGCCATGGCAGGAGAAGCATGAAACAGACACCATTCCTTAAAAAAATCCGTGACAGCCGGTTATTCTGGCCGCTGGTGGCCTGGGCGCTTATTCTACTTTTTAATGCCATTGTTGCGCCTGGCTTCTTCAGACTCGGCATCATCGAAGACCCAGTATACGGAAAACGCTTGTACGGCAATCTGGTTGACATCTTCAATAATGGAGCGCCCCTTATGTTGGTGGCCATCGGGATGACTCTGGTGATTGCCACGGGAGGCGTTGATCTTTCTGTGGGCGCCGTCATTGCCATTTCAGCGGCGATGGGGGCTGTTTTAATCAATCCGGCGCTGGGGAATCAACTGATCGCGAATGAAATCTTAACCAGGAACGCGACGAATACCCCCTTACCTCTCATCATCCTCGCCAATCTTGCAGCCGGTACGTTATGCGGCTTGTGGAACGGCTTGTTGGTTGCCAAAGCAAAAATCCAACCGATGGTTGCCACGTTGATCTTGATGGTTGCAGGTCG
>JAWOJF010000201.1:0-16533 GCA_046481785.1 Ignavibacteriaceae bacterium
TTTTTGTTTACTCTTGCCCCTGCCTGGGGCAGGCACGCTTGCTCAAGAACTTGCTTTCTGCCATTTGCCTGCCAATTAATCCGGTCTTCCAATTTACCAGCAGATAATTTTTAATTTTTAATTTTTAATTTATAATTTACACTCCATGAGTGAAATAATTAAAACAGAGGCAGTAGTTCTAAGCAAACTGAATTATGGTGATACATCCAGCATTGCCTCACTTTATACAAAAGAATTTGGAAAGCTTTCGGCAATATTAAAAGGCGGCAGGAGCCCAAAATCAAAAATAGGTCTTATAGTTGATCCCCTGAACCATTTACAGGTTATCATGTATAAAAAGGATACCAGGGAACTGCAGCTAATTTCCAGTGCGGATATAATATCTCATTTTTCTAAAATTAAAGCTGATTTTAACAAGTTAAAGTATTGCCATGCAGTTCTTGAACTTATAAAAAAATTAACGGGCGAGCATGAAGCAAATGCAAAACTTTTCCGCGGGGTAATTAGAATCTTTAACCTTATTGAAGCATCTAATGAACCTGATGAAGTTTTATTCGGCAGATTTTTTCTTTTTTTCCTTAAAGAAACGGGATTTGAACTGCAGCTTGAAAAATGTGCAGTTTGCGGAAAAACAATACTCCCTGATTCTGAGTTGTCCTATAATTACGAAATAGGTATTTTATGCGGTGAATGCAGGAAAGATTTTCTTGAGTCTTTCAGGCTTAAACCGGAACTTTTTAACTATCTGAGATGTCTAAAGCAGAGTAAAACTACAGGAAATATTGATAAAGAAATATGTGAAAACGCTCTGGTTTTTATGGAAAAGTACCTTATTTATCATTTTCCTGAGTTTAAAGGAATTCAATCTTTCCAGTTATTTAAATAAGGAAGTATTATAATAAATTTTTACTGCTGCGTAATAAGCAGAGATAATATTGTTAATTAATTATTCACGGAGGAAAATATAATGAGATCCAAAAGACTTTTTGGAACAGTTTCCTTAATTGTTGCGGGAATTTTGTTTGGCGCACTGCTTGTATCTGGTTTTGGATTAGTAAGGCCCGGTATGGCTGATATTAATTTGGGAGCAGCAGCTCCACCCGTAAATCTTGATGCAGATGCAACTGCATTCAGTAAGGCATTTATTGAGGTAGCTGAAAAAGTTACCCCCGCAATTGTGCAGATTTCAGTTGTGGCAAAAACTAATGCTCCTAAAAACGATTTCTTTTTCCCGTTTTTTGATGAAATGCCTGAGTCTCAAAGAGGCTCAGGGAGCGGAATTATTATTTCGGAAGACGGCTATATTGTAACAAATAATCATGTAGTTGAAAATGCAACCAGTGTAGAGGTGGGACTTTATGATAAGAGGCGTTTATCTGCTAAAGTTGTGGGTACAGACCCTTTAACTGATCTGGCCGTAATTAAAGTTGATGCTGATAACCTGCCGACAGCTTTTCTTGGAGATTCAGATAATCTTAAAGTAGGGCAGTGGGTTATGGCAATCGGAAACCCGATGTCTCTTGCATCTACAGTTACCGCCGGTATTGTTAGTGCAATCGGCAGGGGTCAGCTTGGATTAATAAGGGACAGATACGGGGTTGAAAACTTTATACAAACAGATGCGGCTATTAATCCCGGTAACAGCGGTGGTGCATTAGTTGATTTATCCGGAGCAGTTGTAGGGGTTAATTCAGCAATTGCCGCAGGGCGTACCGGAACATATATTGGATATGGTTTTGCTATCCCGATAAATATGGTTAAGTCTGTATCCAAAGATCTGATTGCTCATGGTAAGATTAGCCGCGGATATATAGGTGTTTCAATTGGCGAAGTTGATTATGCAATGGCTCAGTCTTTAGGTTTAGACAGGCCAAGAGGTATTATTGTCCAGGATGTTATGGAAGGCGGAGCAGCATCTAAGGCCGATATAAAAGAAGGCGATGTTATACTTAAAATTGATGGCAGGGATGTAAATCAGCCGAATGAACTGCAGAGTTATATTGCCTCGAAATCTGCCGGGAGTAAAGTTAACCTTACTCTTTTCCGGGATGGAAAAGAAATTGAAAGAGGTGTAACACTTAAAGCACGTGATGAAGATACCGATGCTCAGCCGATAAAAGATACTGATGCCGAATCTAAGAACAAAGAAAACAGTACTGTTTCATCTGCAGATTTTGATGAAATCGGTTTTTCAGTTCAAAATCTTACATCAAAAGATAAAAATGATTATAAAACAGAATCAGGTGTAAAGATTACAGATGTTAAAAAATTCAGCAAGGCTGAAGATCAGAGGCTTTATAAGGGATTGCTTATAGTTGAAGCAGATAAAAAGAAAATAAACAATGTTGCTGAATTGAAGAATATTGTTGATAATAAAAAAGGTTCCGCATTGCTGTTAAGAGTACAGGATGCACAGGGAAACAGCAGCTTTGTAGGAATTGAAGTCCCCGCTAAGTAAAGATTGAGCAAAAACTATCTATTTAATGAGGGTATTCCAAAAATTTTGGAATACCCTTTTTTTTTATAAACTGCTTCTTTTCTGCACGGTAACTCCATTTTTAATTAGAGTGATTCATAAAGGTTTAACTCTCCATCCGGATGAAAAATACAGTTGACTTAATTAAAAATAATTTTGAATATTACAATTACACCAGGGAGGAACCCCGTTTTAATAATTGGTACACTTCCCGGGAAAAGGATTGATTAACTAAGACTATAGCGGTGAGCTTAATATGAAACGTAATATTACTTCAATAGTATTAACAATAATAATATTAGTATTATCTTCGGTATCTGTACTCAGTAAACCGCTTTCACTGCCTTTAAAGGAAAACGATTCAGCACAAAGTACCATACAGGATACTTTAGTTGAATTTAAAGCCCTGCTTAACAGTTTAGCCGAAAGTTCCGATGTACCATTGTTTAAATATCATTGTGCATCTATTATACAAGTAATTGAAGCCGAGCTCTTTTTATCAGAAAAAGATACAGACTATATAAACAAAATGTACCAGGCTTTTAATGGAGTAAATACTGCATGGAATGCTGGTGACATATCAAGTTACCTTCAGAGGAGACGCCCTTTTATTATTGCATGGATATCACCGGCAGACAGCCTTGTTTCACTGGCATGGCTGCTTCCGCCTGAAAACTGGAACCCTGATGAAGAATACCCGTTGTATGTTTCACTTCATGGTGCGTATCAGCCTTATCAGAATCCGCTTGAGTATATGGCTTTACCTCTTATTCCGGAAAATTACCTTCAAAGGTCCTTTGGCGATGGTTATGCTGTATTCCCATGGGGAAGGGGGAACGAATATTATGAATTCATTGCAGAAATTGATGTCTGGGAATGTATTGATGTTGTTGAAAATCTGGTAAAAATAAACCAGCAAAGGAAGTATGTAGTTGGTCATTCAATGGGGGGTTTTGGTGTATTAGTATTTACTAAGAGTAGACCTGAAGTATGGGCTGCGGCAGGTATTTATGCCGGTGCACTTGCTTACAAGGCAAATAAGTACCTGGACAATGAAACTGCTCTAATATTATCCGGTATTCCCTTTTATATAGTCTGTGGAGAACAAGATGATTTTATAAATATGAATTATTTTGCTCATAACTTGTTTAAGGAGGCAGGTAACACCAATGTTAACTTTGTAAGTTACCCGGGCGATCATACTCCGCTGTTTGAACAATGGGAGGGGATGTATAACTGGATAAAAAATTTCTCGAAGGAAATTCAAACTGATGTAAATACCGGGGAAGGAATTTTACCTTCTGAACTAATCCTGAATAATAATTATCCGAATCCTTTTAATCCTGAAACAATAATAAGTTATCATATTCCCTCATCCGGTTTTGTTCAGTTAAAGATATATGACCTTTTGGGCAGGGAATTAGAAACGTTAGTAAGTAAAGAACAGAATGCCGGATATTATGAAATAAAATTTAATGCAGATAACCTGACCAGCGGCATTTATGTTTATACACTATCCGTGGGATCGTATCAAATAACAAAAAAAATGGTTCTTCTCAGATAAAATAGTAAACAACCACTAACAAAAAAATTGCAAAGTCCGATCTCATCATTAAATAAAATGTTACAACCTGGGGATATATTTAATTTGTTAACATTAAATTAAATATTTTATCGAACTATTGAACAAAAAAATGAGTGGATTGGTTTGTTTATCCTATCGATAAATATTTATTATTTCGATATAGTTCCACCTTATAATTTTGCCTATTATTCTGGTTTTTTTATCTCATTCAAGCCTGCCCGGTTGGTATAATATTGGTTCACAAAAATAATACAGATGATGAAAAATCTGCAGGTATTGAACAATAGTGGCTTGAGACACTTTAAACTCTAAAAAGGACATAAAAGCAAACTTAATTATAAAACTATTATGGAAACACAGTTTAAACATGCCAGACTTTATATCCTGTTCCTTTTAATATTTTTTTTAATTACCTGCACGGGCGGTACTAATGAGAAAAGGCAATTGAAAAATATTACAATTGACAACGATTCTATTGCTGTTGAAATGGAACATGCTCTTATCCATGAATTTAACCCCTGGTATCCTTTGTCTGTTGATTCTGTTTATGGCGGTTTTCTTAGCAATATTAATTATAAATGGGAACCTGACGGCGGACAGAATAAGTTTATTGTTACGCAGGCAAGGCATATCTGGTCAACTTCTAATGCTGCAATGTATTACAATAATCCTGAACTAACTAAAATTGCAGAACACGGGTTTTATTTCCTGAAAGAAATAATGTGGGATAAGAAGTTTGGCGGGTTTTATGATCTTACAGACAGGGTGGGAATACCAATCCCGGAAGGTGGAGAAATTATTAAAAAAGCTTACGGCAATGCTTTTGCCATATTCGGACTATCTGTATATTATAAAGCTTCCGGAAATGAAGAAGCATTAAAGCTTGCCCGGGAGACATTTAACTGGATCGAGAAAAATTGTTATGATCCGGAATATGGTGGATATTTCCAGTTCATTGCCCGGAACGGTGAGCCCTTTAAGGATGGATACGGGGGAGTAGCGCCTAAAGATCAGAACAGCAGTATCCATATACTTGAAGCTTTTACTGAATTGTATAAAGTCTGGCCTGATCAAAAGTTAAGGGAAAGACTTACATCTCTGCTTCATATTATAAGAGATACTATTACAACTGAAAAAGGATATCTCGTATTATTTTCCCGGAGAAACTGGACTCCCATTTCCTTCCGCAATGCTGATAAAGCGACCAGAGACAGCAACTATTATTTTGATCATGTTTCCTACGGTCACGATGTTGAAACTGCATACCTGATGCTTGAGGCATCAGAGGTGCTTGGAATTCATAATGATACTGTTACTCTGAAGATTGCAAAAAAAATGGTTGACCATGCCTTACAAAACGGATGGGATCAGGAATATGGGGGTATATATGACGGCGGATATTATTTTGATAATGATAAAAAAGCGGCTGTTGTAAGAGACACAAAAGAGTGGTGGGCGCAGGCCGAAGCTTTTAACAGTTTTTTGCTTATGTCCCGGTTGTTTCCAAATGATAAAACAAATTATTATGAAAAATTCTGTAAACAGTGGGAATATGTAAAAAAATATTTGCTGGATAAGGAATACGGAGGCTGGTACCATGGTGGAATTGATAAAGTGCCTGATGAAAAATACAGTCCCAAAAGTACTATCTGGAAGTGCAATTATCATACATCCAGATCTTTAATAAACTGTTTGAAAATATTAAAAAGCAAGGAGTTACAGGATTAACCTGTTTTATTATTTTAATATTATTTTTATTAAAATGATAATGACCGCGGATTGTAAGAAAGGTATTAAATAAAAAAGTAGTACTGAACATAAGTAAATTTTTCCGTGTAAAAGCGGCTAATCTAAAAGAGGCCGCTTTTTTATTTGGTTTAGCAGCAAATAAATAATCTATAGCATCTTTTTTGATATATAACAGCGGTGAATTATATGTTTGAATTAAAACTAAAGTTAGAGCCCGGATAAGCGGTGTATAATAAGCAGTTATTCCTGTTTTTAACTTTGCACAAAAACAACAATTGGAATTAAATAATAAGGGAGATTTATGAGCAAAGTGATACAAAAATTACCTTTAAAAGAAAAACTTTCTTATGGTTTCGGGGATCTTGCCTCAGTACTATACTGGCAGACATTCATGCTGTATTTTACTTATTTCTATACAGATGTATTTCTTATTCCAGCCGGTGTAGCTGCAACCTTATTTCTTGTTAGCCGTATTTTTGACGGCGTTAATGATCCGATGATGGGTATTTTAGCCGACCGTACAAGAACACGCTGGGGAAAATTCCGGCCTTATTTGTTATGGCTTTGTGTACCCTTTGCTCTTGCCGGAGTACTTACTTTTACGGTTCCTGATTTTGATATTGATGGAAAAATAATCTGGGCATACGTTACATTTAACCTGCTGATGCTGCTGTATACCGCAATAAATATTCCATATACCGCCTTACTTGGTGTTATTACGCCAGATTCAAATGAACGCACAACGGTTTCTTCAGTTAAATTTCTTTTTGCATTTTCTGCAGGTATAATAGTCTCGGCAACATTATTGCCAATGGTGCAGGCCTTTGGCGCGGGTAATGATGCAAAAGGCTGGCAGTTAACTTTTGTTGTATACGGAATTGCCGCCATTGTTTTTTTTCTGATTGCTTTTAAAGGTACTAATGAGAGAGTGCTTCCTCCGAAATCTCAAAAAACATCGCTTAAGAAAGATTTATTTGAATTAGTAACTAACAAGCCTTGGCTTATCCTTTTAGCCGGTACAATTACATTTATTTTATTTGTTGCTGTCCGTGGCAGTGTAACAGTACATTATTTTAAATACTTTATTGGAGATCAGGAAATAGCATTACCCTTTTTAGGAACAGGTACTTATGATTTTAATGCACTGGCATCGGCATATAATACAATCGGACAGATCTCAGCCTTTTTAGGTGTATTAGGAGTTAGCTGGTTTGCAAAAAAGGTTGGTAAAAAAAATGCATTTATCCTCATATTCCTTATTGCAATTGTAAGTACAGGGGCAGTTTTCTTTTTAACAGCCGAACAATTAGGATTGATTTTTTTCCTGCAGGTTACCGGATCAATAACAGGGGGACCGTTAAGTGTTTTGGTATGGGCTATGTATGCCGATACTGCTGACTATGGTGAATGGAAAAACGGCCGCAGAGCAACCGGTTTAATTTTTTCAGCTTCAACTATGTCTCAAAAGATTGGCTGGGCTCTTGGTGCTTATGTGGCTCTTACTCTAATGGCACAGGTTGGTTTTGAACCTAATATTGCGCAATCCGAATCAAGTCTGAATGGTTTACTGGCATTGTTTACAATAATTCCTTCTGGCTTTGGACTGCTTGCCATATTAATTATTTACTTCTATCCTCTGAATGATAAATTTGTTGATAAAATGGTAAGTGAACTTCAGGAAAGAAGAAAGGCACTCGGCGAAGAAACTGTAATGTAGCATATAGGTTAAAAGATCGTTCCGGAATAAAGAGTCTGAAATTCTTAAGAGATTTTTTGATCTTTAGTTTTGACTTTGGAATACTGTGAATCTAAAAATTTAAAAGGAAAGAAATGAAAAGAACTATAATAGGTGAAGCGCTTCCAAATATTCCCTGGGAGGATAGACCTAAAGGAATAAATGATGTAGTATGGCGGTACAGCGGAAATCCGGTAATAGACTGGAACCCAATCCCCAAGGCAGCGCGTATTTTTAACAGCGCAGTTCTTCCGTATAATGGAGAGTTTGCAGGCGTATTCCGTGCAGATCAAAAAAACGGACGTGCCACATTATTTTCAGGTAAAAGTAAAGATGCTGTTCATTGGGAAATTGGCCCCGATCCAATCCAATGGGTTGATGAAAATGGAAAACCGGACCCTACAAGTTATGCATATGATCCGAGGCTGGTTAAACTGGGTGATACCTATTATATAACCTGGTGCGATGATATGAGGGGGCCTTCAATTGGTTTAGGTAAAACAAAAGATTTTAAAACTTTTACCCGGTTGTCCAATCCGCTTATGCCTTTTAACAGGAACGGTGTATTATTCCCCCGGAAAATAAATGGAAAATATTTTCTGTTAAGCCGTCCCAGCGACAGCGGCCATACTCCTTTTGGTAATATATACATAAGTGAAAGCCCTGATTTGATATATTGGGGCAAACACAGGTTTCTTATGGGGAACGGGGGACAGGGCTGGTGGCAGGGGGTTAAAATAGGAGCAGGGCCTGTTCCAATTGAAACCACAGAGGGGTGGCTGATGTTCTATCATGGTGTTTCTACAACATGTAATGGTTTTGTGTACAGCTTCGGTGCGGTAATCCTCGATATTAATGATCCGGGAAAAGTATTATACAGAACCCGCGATTATCTTATAACTCCCGAAAAACAATATGAGACAGTTGGATTTGTACCTAACGTTACCTTTCCATGTGCAAATTTATACGATGCTGAAACCGGACGAATTGCAATATATTACGGTGCGGCCGATACCTGCACTGCAATAGCCTTCGCTCAGGCAGATGAACTGATCGATTATATTAAAAATAATTCCGAAACCGTAAGATGAAATAATTCCACAGCATATCTGTGTGATCTTTTTTTCGTAAAACAATTTTAGCCGGAGGAATAACAATTAATGCAGTTCGGATATTTTGACGATGAGGCAAAAGAGTATGTAATTGAAAAACCTGATACACCAAGATCATGGAGCAACTATCTTGGCTCAACAGAGTATGGTGCAATAATTACTAATAATGCAGGCGGATACAGTTTTTATAAGTCTGCCGCACAGGGGCGTTTCACACGCTTAAGATTTAATGTAATACCTATGGATCAGCCCGGGCGGTATATTTATTTGCATGATAAAGAGAGTAAAGATTTCTGGTCATCATCATGGCAGCCGGTTGGTAAATCTCTGAAAGAATATAAATCTGAATGCAGACATGGCACCGCGTATACCAAAATATCTTCTGAATATTCCTCCATAAAAACCGAAACCTTTTATTTTGTTCCTTTAGGTAAAAATTATGAATGCTGGCTGCTTAAGGTACAGAATAATGATTCTAAAAAAAGAAATCTGAGATTATTTACATATGTAGAATATGCTAACAACTGGAATAATTTGCAGGATATGATAAATCTGCAGTACTCGCAATATATCCTGAAAATGGATGTGATTGATAATATTATAGATCATGGAACGAATGTTTATATGCCGTCAAACCCGGAACATTTTCAGGATGATGGGCAGGCAAGGCATTCGTTCCTGGCTGTTGCAGGAGCAAAAATATCAGGATATGATACTGACAGGGAAATCTTTCTTGGTCCATACCGGACTTACGCAAATCCTATTATTGTTGAGGAAGGTAGATGCAGAAAATCGATAGCTGTAGGTGATAACGGATGCGGTGTTTTGCAATTTGATATTGACCTTAATCCGGGTGAATCAAAAGAAATTGTAGTGTTGATGGGAATTGGTGAAGCAGGTGTTGAGGGGAAGAAAGCATTGCAGGAATTGGGGAATCCTGCAAAAGCTTTGGATGAGTTCCGCAGACTGAAAAAATATTGGCACTCAAAGCTTGAAGGAATGACAGCAGAAACTCCGGATAAAGAATTTAACAGTATGCTTAATATGTGGAATCCTTATAACTGTTTAATTACTTATGCATGGTCGCGGGCAGCCAGTCTTATTTACACCGGTGAGAGAGATGGCCTGGGATACAGGGATACTGTGCAGGATATGCTTGGTGTACTTCATATTATTCCTGATGATGTAAGAGAGCGGCTTGAACTTATGATTACCGGGCAGGTATCTAACGGCGGTGCTATGCCGGTTGTTAAACCCTTTGCACATAAACCGGGGAGTGAAAAAATTCCTGACGAAAAAGAATACCGTTCTGATGACTGCATGTGGCTTTTTAATACCATTCCTGCTTATGTTAAGGAAACAGGAGATATTTCATTCTTCGAAAAAGTTTTGCCTTATGCTGATAAAGGTGAGGATACAGTACTGGGACATTTACGAAAGGCAATTCAATTTAATTTTGACCGCTCCGGTGTACACGGGTTTCCATGCGGCTTATCTGCTGACTGGAACGACTGCCTTGTCCTGGGGCATAATGGTGAAACTATATTTGTTGCATTCCAGCTCCGGTATGCGCTTAAAACATATATTGAAATTTCCGTGTTACTGAACAGGACTGATGAAGTTAAATGGGCGGAAGAACATCTTAAAATATTAGATGAAAATCTTAAGAAATATGCATGGGACGGCAAATGGTATCTTCGTGCTTACAGGGCAGACGGTCTTAAATTTGGTTCTAAAGAAAATGAGGAAGCCTCAATCTTCCTTGAGCCGCAGCCATGGGCTGTTTACAGCGGCCATCTTACCGGGGAAAAAGGTAAATTATTAATGGATGTTGTAAAAGAACGTCTCTTAACAGATTATGGACTTATGATATGTGATCCGCCTGTTGAGAAAACAGATCCAAAAGTTATAAAAGCAAGATTATTTAATAAAGGTATGAAAGAAAACGCTTCTGTATTTTGTCATACACAAAGCTGGGCAATAATTGCTGAAACATTATTGGGAAGAGGTGCACAGGCTTATGATTACTACCGCAGGTTTATGCCTTCTGCATTTAATACTAAAGCGGAGATACGACAGGTTGAACCATATGTGTATTGCCAGTTTACAAACAGTAAATATAGTCCCCGGTACGGGGCTTCACGCCTGCCGTGGTTAAGCGGAACAGCTTCCTGGGCATATTATACTGCCGCACATTATATACTGGGCATTCAGCCCGATTATTCCGGGTTAAAGATTGATCCCTGTATTCCACCAGATTGGAAAAAAATAAAAATTTCCAGACAGTTTAGAAATAAAAACCTTAATATTGTAATTAAAAATGAAAGTGGTATTCAGAAAGGTGTTAAAAAAGTAATTATTAATAATGAAGAATTAGATTGCAACCTTATACCACTGGGAAAAATCAAAGATAACAGTAAAATTACTGTAATTATGGGATAGCACAACTAAAGGTTTTTATTAACAATTGAGCAAAATTTATGCAATACATCGCTTCCGATTCCCGCTATGATAAAATGAAATACATCCGTTGCGGCAGGAGCGGAATAAAGCTTCCACAGATATCACTTGGTTTATGGCATAACTTTGGCGGTATAGATAATTTTGAAAATTGCAGAAAGATACTGCACCGGGCTTTTGACCTTGGTATAACGCATTTTGATCTTGCAAATAATTATGGTCCGCCGTACGGATCTGCCGAAGAAACATTCGGCAGAATAATGAAAAAGGATTTCTCAGTCTACAGGGATGAACTTATCATTTCAACTAAGGCCGGATGGGATATGTGGCCAGGCCCTTATGGTGATTTTGGATCAAGGAAATATCTTATTGCCAGTCTTGATCAGAGCTTAAAAAGAATGGGATTGGAGTATGTTGATATATTCTATCATCACCGCCCTGATCCTGATACACCCCTTGAAGAAACAATGACAGCCCTTGATCATGCCGTACGTTCCGGGAAGGCTTTGTATGTTGGTATATCTCAATATAATGCACATGATACAAAAAGGGCCGTTGACATATTAAAAGAACTGGGTACACCTTGTTTAATTCACCAGCCGAGATATAACATAATGGACCGCTGGATTGAAGACGGTTTGACTGATGTTTTGAAGAATGAAGGCATCGGCTGCATACCTTTTTCACCGCTTGCACAGGGACTGCTTACAAACAGGTATCTTAAAGGAATTCCCCCGGATTCAAGAGCCGGGAAACCGGGTACTTATTTGCAGGCTGATTCAATTAAAGAAGATAAAGTTAACAGGATTAAACAATTAAATGATATTGCAGATAAAAGAGGACAATCATTAGCCCAAATGGCAATTGCATGGGTACTCCATAATCCTGTGGTAACATCTGCTCTTATTGGTGCAAGCAAAGTTGAGCAGGTAGATGATATAACGGGTGCCCTTAATAATATTATTTTCTCTGATGAAGAATTAAAAGCAATTGACAGGATTGTAAAAGAATAATTTACTTACCTGATAAGATTAAATTAACATAAATCCGGAGCATTCATGAATAAGTTTTATTATATAATCTCGGTACTTTACACTTCTTTAATATTTGCCCAGTCTCCTGTTCCAGAAGGGGCAGTACTTGAAAAAATTGCCACCGGCTTTAAGTTTGTAGAAGGCCCGGTATGGAATGACAGCCTGGGTTTGCTTTTTAGTGATATTGAGGGAAATACAATATACCAATGGTCTCCTGTTGATAGTATAAAACCGTACCTCCAGCCTTCGGACAGTTCTAATGGTTTAGCTTATGATAACCAGGGAAGGTTAATACTTACTCAAATGAGGCTTCGGCGTATTGCCAGGCAGGAAACCGATGGCACGCTAACCCCGCTTGTAACAAATTATAACGGGAAAAAATTTCATTGTCCCAATGATCTTGCAGTAAAATCTGACGGCTCCATTTTTTTTACCGACCCGGATTTTAATATTCCTTTCCCATATAATAAAGAATTAACCTTTAAGGGAATATACAGATTAAGTCCTTCCGGAACTGTTACAGTTCTTGATACCAGTTTTGATAAACCAAACGGTATCTGCTTTTCGCCGGATGAAAAAAAATTATATGTAAATGAATCACCAAGGGGACAGATATATGAATGGGATGTAGTTGATGATTCAACCATAAGCAATAAAAAATTATTATATCAAATTCCTGTTAATGGTTATGCCGATGGAATGAAAACTGATCCGGATGGTAATATATACTGCACAGGGCCAACAGGCATATGGATTGTATCACCCTCAGGCGAACTGCTTGATAGAATTGATGTTCCTGAATCAGCCCGTAACTGTAACTGGGGGGATGCTGACAGAAAAACTCTTTATATTACAGCAGGTAAAAGTTTATACAGGATTCGTCTTGCTTCTGCAACAGGTGTTAAGGATGAGGGAAATTTAATAAAGCCGATGGAATTATATCCTAACTATCCCAATCCATTCAACCCTGTTACAGAGATAAAATATTCAGTAAGCAAAAAACTTTTTACAACTTTGAAAATCTATGATTTGCTGGGCAAAGAAATTCAAACACTTGTTAGTGAAGAAAAAACTGCCGGAACTTATAGTGTTGAATTTGATGCAAGCAAGTTATCAAGCGGAACATACTTATACCAGTTAACAGCAGGAAATTTTGCAGAATCCCGGAAATTGATTTTGCTGAAATAACTGCCGTTGTAAAAAAATAGCTACTGTAGAGACGCCCCGCTGGGGCGTCTGAGAACGAAAGCCCTGGAGAACGAAAGCAACAATTTAGAAGGAAAGAACATCATATTAAAGAACTGACATTTTACTTATTTGTAGTGTTGTCTAGTTATATTTTCAGTTTAAGGTTATCGTGCTCAGACGCCCCGGCGGGGCGTCTCTACAACAGTTAAAATAAATCATACAATAAGGCATATAATGAAAGTATTATTCATAGGCGGAACGGGAAACATAAGTACTCTGCTAAGTAAACTATGTTGTGAACGCGGAATTGATTTATATCTTCTTAACCGGGGCACAAGAAAAGTTGAAATACCGGGAGCTAAAATAATATCCGGTGATATTTCCTCTAAAGAGATTGCATCAGTCCTAAAAGATCATTACTGGGATGTGGTTGTTAACTGGATAGCTTTTACAAAGGAAGATGTAGAAAGGGATATTGAGTTATTCCGGAATAAAACAAAACAGTATATTTTTATCAGCTCTGCATCAGTTTATCAGAAACCTCCGCTGCATCCGGTTATTACTGAATCAACTCCTTTATGTAATCCGTTCTGGCAGTACTCACGCAATAAAATTGCCTGTGAAGAACTTTTAAATTATGTATACAGAGAAGACGGATTTCCTGCTACTATTGTCCGCCCTTCTCTTACCTTTGATACAGTTATACCCCTGATAATGGGTGCATGGACTGAATATACAATTATTGACAGGATGAAAAAAGGTGAAAAAATTGTTGTGCATGGCGATGGGACTTCATTATGGGTAGTAACTCATGCAGAAGATTTTGCAAAGGGTTTTATTGGACTTATAGGGCATCAGCAGGCAATTGGGCATGCATTCCACATTACAACTGATGAAGTATTAACATGGAACCAGATGTATGAGGCCACTGCTGCTGCGGTTGGTACTGAAGCTAATATAGTTCATATCCCTTCAGATTTTATATGTGAATATGATGAATACTATACAGGTTCATTATTAGGGGATAAATCCTATAGCGTAATATTTGATAACACAAAGATAAAAACATTTGTACCCGGCTATACTGCAAAAATTCCTTTCAGCGAAGGAATAAAAAGAACAATTGCATGGTTTGAAGCTGATCCTGCAAGAATGATTATTAAAAAAGAATCAAATGATTTTATTGACGGTTTAATACAGGCTTACGAGGGAAAATAACTAGTGTAATAATGGGAGCGGAAGAACAGTTCCGTTAATGATTTAATTTAAAACAGAGTGAAATGATACAAACAGAAAATGGCTCCAAAGTTTCCTGGGGCGTTATTAGTACAGCTAACATCGGCCTTAAAAAAGTAATTCCCGCAATACAGCAGGGAAACTATACATCTGTTACTGCAATTGCATCGCGGGACTATAACATGGCCAAAAAAGCTGCGGCAGAATTAAATATTCCAAAAGCTTATGGTTCTTACGAACAGTTATTGGCAGATAAAGAAATTGATGCAATTTATATTCCTCTGCCTAATCATCTCCATGTTGAATGGACAATAAAGTCATTGGAAGCAGGTAAACATGTATTATGTGAAAAACCAATCAGCATAAATTATGGAGAGGCTGTATATCTTAATGAGCAGGTTAAGAGATTTCCAAAACTTAAAGTTATGGAAGCCTTTATGTATAAATTTCATCCACAATGGCAGAAAATAAAAGATTTGATTGCCTCAGGAGCTATTGGTGAATTACGGAATATCCATGCGCTGTTTTCATATTATAATGTAGATCCCGATAATGTCCGGAATAAAGCTGATATAGGGGGCGGGGGACTGCTTGATATTGGTTGTTACTGCATATCTGCTGCAAGATTTATTTTTGAAGATGAGCCGCTCCGGGTTGCGGGGATTGTGGATTATGATCCGGAATTAAAGATTGACCGTCTTGCATCAGGAGTTATGGAATTTAAAATGGGAACAGCCACATTTACTTGTTCCACACAGCTTAAATATGATCAGGGAGTTGAAATATTTGGGACTGAAGGGAAAATAAAAGTATACATACCATTTACTCCAATGCCTGATATAAAGGCAAAAGTATTGTTGCAGAAGGGGGAGACAAGCGAAGAGTTCATTTTTGATGAGTGCAACCAGTACACTATACAGGGGGATATGTTTTCGCTCGCTGTATTAAATAATAGAGAAGTCCCTGCTAACTTATCAGATGCACTGGGAAACATGAAAGTTATTGACAGCATATTCCAAAGCAGCAGAGAACATTCTTATATTGAAATTTAAAGAAAAACACCCGGGTTTAAATTAAGGAGACTTTCCCTTTACTTATGTCCCGGGTGTTTGTTTATAACCTTATCTTCACCCCGCCATTTATTATTCTTCCATCTGTTGGCGCAAATATTTCCGCAAAATCCGGAGCTGAAATACTGCCGGTGTACACCGGTCCATAATCCGATTGTTTGGTATCAAAAATATTTTCGAAATTAAGAAAAACGCTTATGTTACCAAATCCTTTTTCAATCATTAAACCGTTAACCCAGTAATCTGAAGTTGTTGTACCGGTACTTAGCTTTTGTTTCCCGGTGTAGTAACCTTCAATCCCAATCCTGAGATTTCCATGCTGCTCATACATCAATACTATACCCAGCTTGTTTTTAGGCGTAAGAGGGAATGGCCTGTCATCATTACTGGAATGCTGTCTTGCATCAGTAAATGTATATCCGGTAAACAGTTTATAATCTCTGTAAGTTACTTTTATATTTGTTTCTATTCCTTCAGTATCATAATGTCCGTCAAAAGATTCAAATGAATAAAGATTACCCTGTACATTATTAACAAGTATAACCGGATCAGTTATCCTTGTATAAAAGAAAAGATTATTTACTGACAGAGTTACTTCATCAGCAATAATAGTTTTATAATTTAGATCGAAGTTCAATCCGTAAGACTTTTCTGATTGAAGTTCTCCCTGTGGAAGAGGTAGGATGTTTCTGAAATTTAACTCTTCTGCTTTTTCAGTAAAAACCTCCGGCAGCTTATAACCTAAACCTCCGCCCAAACGTGAGGTTAACTTATCATTCGAGCTGACGATCACGTCCCAGGGGCGATGTTCGCCGACCGCTTCGCGCATCTGCTGCCAGCCTTTTTCGCTGAGAGGATCATCGGTCTGGCCGCGATATCTTCTCCCGC
>JAWOJF010000278.1:0-18186 GCA_046481785.1 Ignavibacteriaceae bacterium
GCTTATTACAATTGGTTTGAATATTCCGGGGATGATAAAGTTTATAGAGAAATTAATTCCAATTAATCCGAAATATAGTTAATAAAGATTATGCAGGGCTTTAGCCCTGAATTAGCTACAATTCAGGGCTAAAGCCCCCGTTATGATTCTTTAGGCTCCCCCATGTTAAAACATGGGGTTAATCAATAAAGTTAATATTTATTCCGGTCTTTAATTTTTACACAATCTCTTTGGAGGATATTAAAATCTTTAATAATCATGCTAATTAAAAAAATGAAAATATATTCACTCATATTGACTTTTGGGACAGCCTCATCGGGGCGGTGGCTGTTTTGAAGAGCCCATAATAGTTAACCACTTTTTTCTTAAATCAATCCTTCAGCCGGATTCTCTTCAAAATATTTCTTTAAAACTTCAGCTTTCTGTTTGCCTATAAGGCTAACGATCTTATCAAAGTCAGTATTCCTGATTCCTGAAACACTTCCGAATTCTTTTAATAATTTTTGAGCAGTAGACTGGCCGATTCCCTTTACTTCTGTTAATTCAGTTTTTATAGTTCGTTTGCTTCTCCTGTTACGATGAAAGGTAATAGCAAAACGATGTGCTTCATCTCTTACCTGCTGAAGCAGCTTTAACCCGGAAGAAGTTTTAGGAATTGATTCAGGTTCTGAATTACCGGGAAAAAATACTTCTTCAAGTCTTTTTGCAAGTCCTATTATATTGTAATTTTTTACGCCTAATTCATCGAGCACCTCAACAGCACTTGATAGCTGTCCCTTCCCGCCATCCACCATAATCAGGTCAGGCATTTGTTCCGGTTCCTGTACGGGTTCAGCCGGCGGATTAACAATCCTGGAATATCTCCTTCTTATAACTTCCTGCATGCTTAAAAAGTCATCGGGCCCGATAACATCTTTAATAATAAATTTGCGGTAAAGGCTTTTTTTAGGTTTGCCATCTTCAAAAACCACCATACTGGCAACAGAATCTGTTCCCTGCAGGTTGGAAATATCAAAACATTCAATTTTTCTTGGAAGCACATTTAGTCTCAGGTCTCTTTGTAATGCTGATACCGGATACGGAACATGTCCTTCGTTTTTCATTTTCTGCAACTGTATCTCCTTAAGCTGGAGAATTGCATTTTCCTTGCACATTTTTACAAGTGACCTTAAATTGCCGCGCTGGGGGACAAATATTTTTACCCTGCGCTGCGGATTAGATTTTAAGCTTAGCCACTCCTGCAGAGTATCACAATCAGCCGGTTCAGTTTCCATTATAATCTCACGCGGGATCTCAACATATTCACTGTAATAAAATTTTATTACTGAAGAATATATTACCTGTATCTCTTCTCCTTCTTCTATAGCCAGCTTTAATTGCTTTTTTCCTACAAGTTTTCCACTGCGGACATTAAATATTGAACATGCAGAATCTTTTCCTTCGTATGCTACAGAAATTATATCTCTGTCCTCAAAGTCTTCACTAACAATTTTTTGTTTTGAAGAGAGTGCTTTAAGCTGCTCTAATTTATCCCTTATCTCTGCAGCCTTTTCAAACTCAAGGTTATCAACAGCAGTCTGCATTTTTTCAGCAAGGTCACCAATAAGATCATCAGTTTTACCTTTAAGGACTTTTGAAACTTCACCTGCCATATCGCCATAATCTTTTTGGGAAATTAATCCTTCGCACGGCCCATCGCATTTTTTAATATGGTAATCAAGGCATACTTTAAATTTCTTTTTATCTATTGCCGCCTGGTCAATATTAAGTTTGCAGCTTCTGATTTTAAAAACCTGGTTGATCATCCTGAGAGAAGCTTTCATATCCTTAACATTTGTATATGGCCCAAAATATTTTGAACCATCCTTAATTACTCTTCTGGTAGGATATACTCTTGGATAAGGCTCATTAGTTATTTTAATAAAAGGGTAAGATTTATCATCTTTTAAATTTACATTATACCGCGGTTTTAATTCTTTTATAAGATTATTTTCAAGTACAAGCGCTTCAATTTCATTATCAGTGACAATCATTTCCAGATTATCAATTTTATTAACCAGGGCAAGTGTTTTTACAGAAGTTACATTATTATGAAAGTAGGATCTCACCCTGTTTTTCAGGTTTCGTGCCTTACCCACATAAATCACCCTCCCTTTATCGTTAAAAAACTGGTAAATACCGGGGGAATCGGGCAGATTCTTTAATTTTGATTCTAATTCGCTGTTCATATTGTTTATACACAGGATTTATATCTGTGTTTCGAAAATTAAAAGAAAATGATATAGAAAAAAATGAATTTAGGAAGGGTAAAAGAATTTGCTGAAATTAGTTTAAATATACAGCCTCGAAAGGCATTCATTAATTCCAGGAATATTTTTAGAAATTTATGTAGTAAAAATATCTCCCTCTCCCTGGGAATAATAGGGAGAGGGGACAAGATAAAGCTGGTATGGATACTCAGGTTAAAACCTGATTTTTAGCAATAACAACAATTCCGCTTTCAGTAACCGTGAATTTCTTTTTGTCACTTTCAACATCAAAACCTATTTCATATCCTTCAGGAACATTTACATTTTTGTCAATAATAGCTCTTCTTACCCGGGCATGTCTGCCAATATTACAATTATTCATTATTATCGAATCAGTTACATAAGAAAAAGAATTTACTCTTACGTTATTACCAAGCAAAGATCTTTCAACCAAACCTCCTGATACAATTGAACCATCGCAGATTAAAGAATTAAGTGTTCTACCAACACGTTCACCTTCGTGAGACACTGTTTTAGCAGGGGGGAACTGGTGCTGGTAAGTTCTCATAGGCCAGCTCTGATCATAGAAATTGAATTCAGGCGTTACGGAAATAAGATCCATGCTGGCTTCATAATAGCTGTCAATGGTTCCAATATCCATCCAGTAAGGTTTGCTTTTCTTATTCTCATCATAGAAACTATAAGCAAGTACATTCATTCCCTGTTTAACCATATAAGGGATAATATCTTTACCAAAATCATGGCTTTTAAGTTTTTGAGATTCCATTTCATTCATAATATCACGAAGAAGGACAGCATCAAAAACATAAATTCCCATATTAATAAAACATTGGCCCGGTTTATCCGGGATTTCAGGTGGTTTGGAAGGTTTCTCAATAAAAGACTGTACCTTATAACTTTCATCAACACCAACTATTCCAAACCGGTGACCCTGTTCTGCCGGTACTTCAATACAAGACATTGACAAATCTGATTTTGAATCAATATGGAACTGAAGCATTTTCAGGTAATCCATCTTGTAAATATGATCCCCGCTTAATACAAGAACCCATTTTGCTTTTTTTTCTGTAGAGAAAAGATTCATATTCTGGTAAATTGCGTTTGATGTTCCAAGATACCAGTCATTATTCAATTTGCGCTGCGGGGGTACTGAATATATAAACTCACCTAATTCAGGATTAAAAATACTCCATGCTTCAAGCAAATGCTGATTGAGTGAATCTGATTTATACTGTGTTAAAACATAAACTCTTCTTAAGCCAGAATTCAGACAATTTGATAAAGCAAAATCGATAATTCTGTATTTGCCCCCAAAGGGAACTGACGGTTTGCTGCGGTATGCAGTTAAAGGATATAATCTTTCTCCTTGCCCACCTGCCAAAAGCATAGTTACTGTATCTCTCAGGATTGAAGAACCAGGGAAAGTCATGTTTTGTCTCCTCTTTTTCTAAATATACGAAATAAAGATTTGATTAGAAATTATATAAATTGTTTATTCCAATCAAATAAATTTGAGTAAATTTGTTTGATTATCCGCAATTATGATATAGTTCATGCGGTTCTGTGAGGAACATTACTTATCAGGTTTTTGTTCAAGTTTATATATATATGAAAAGAATTTTTAGAGCAATAATGAAGCATAAGTCCAAAATAATTGCAGTTGTTATTTTTGCTGCCATTTTTCTTGCAGGGTGGGAGTTCGGGGTGTCTCCTTTGCGGGAAAGTTTATTAACCGCTAAAAAGCAGGGGGAATTTTTACAGGAGCGGATGCTTAGAAGAATGGCTGTCAATATCCCTTCTGATTATATCACTAAAAACCAATATGATATTGATATTATTCATTATGATCTTAATCTTGATCTCTATCCTGAAAATAAATTTCTAAAGGGGGAGGCTGAATTAACCGGTTTACTGTTAAATAAAAAGCTGGAACAGATAGATCTTAATTTTTATGATAATCTAAAAATTTCTAAAATAACTTTTAACGGTAATCCATCTCCTTTTGTTAATGAGAAAACAAAACTAAGCATACCTGTAGTGCCGGGAGTAAACGATACTTTCCGTATTAAAATTATTTATGAAGGAACGCCGAAACGCTCTGGTTTATCTGCTTTTGTATTTGGTGAGATTAATAAAAAATCGGTGGTTTATAATCTTAATGAACCCACTTTTGCTTCTACCTGGTTTCCCTGTAATGATTTTCCATCTGACAAAGCATTGTTGGATATTAAGATTACTAATGATACATCGAAGACTTCTGTTTCAAATGGCATACTGGTAAGTGAAAGCAGCAGCGGCAGCCGGAAAACATATCACTGGAAAACTTATTATCCTGTTTCAACATACTTGATCTGCCTGTATTCAGCAGATTATGAGAGTTTTAAACAAAGTTATATTTCTCAGGATAAAGCAGATACAATGGATATTCATTATTATGTTTTCCCTGATCATATGAAAAATGCTAAAAGAGATTTTGAAGAACATCCTGAGATGCTGGACTTTTTTTCTAAAACTTTCGGAGAATACCCTTTTATAAAAGAAAAATATGGGGTTGCAGAATTTCTCTGGCAGATGGGAGCTATGGAGCATCAGACAATAACCGGTATTGGCTCCAACTTTGTAAGCGGAAGAAAATTTTATACGGATGTATATGTTCATGAACTTGCTCATCATTGGTGGGGAAATGCGGTTGGGCCGGAAACATGGAATGATATATGGTTAAACGAGGGATTTGCTACTTATTCAGAAGCCCTGTACTTTGAATATTCTTCGGGTAAAAGGGCTCTTCAATCTACAATGAGGAGTAAATTCCAGGATAACTTTTCGGGGGTGTTATCACAGCCCGGTGAATTTTTATTTAGTTCAACTGTGTATGATAAAGGTGCATGGGTGCTTCATATGCTTAGGCGGGAAATCGGCGATTCTGCTTTTTTTAATCTCTTGCGTACCTATTTTGAGATGTTTAAATATAAAACTGCCTCTACAAAAGATTTTACAAATCTGGCTGAAAGGCTGTCTGGTAAAAAATTAGATAAATTTTTTGAGCAGTGGCTGGATGGAAACGGGACAATAAGGGCTGACTATACGTGGAGTATAAAGCCTGAGGATGGTAAATACATTGTTAAGCTAAATATTAACCAGTTGCAGGAAGAATACAGAGATTACCATTTTCCCCTTGATGTTGAACTGGAATATGATAATAAAAATAAAAATACAAGAAAAACTTTTTACATAGATTCACGTCAAAAGAGTATTGAGTTCCTTGTTGATACACGGCCAAATTCACTGATTCTGGACCCTGATAACTGGCTTCTGGCCACTTTTATTGACATGAACCCATACGAGTAAACCGGCAATTGCGCATTAAATGCAATGTCTATTATAAGCAGAAATTTTTACATGGATTCATGTCTAAAAAGTGCAGAGTTTTCAAGAATGTTATTTAATGAAAATCTATGTGATATTTGTCCGGCCGGCTTCATTAGGATAATCATTGTAATTACTGTTCAGGACTTGAGAATCCTGCTTGAGACAGTTAACTTTCAGAAACAAAATTTATGCAATAAGTGAACGACTCATTCTTATTTATATCTGATATTCACCTCGGGTTGCAGTCTCAGGAGGCCGAAAAGAAAAAAGAGCGGCTTCTGGTTGAGTTTCTGAAATTTGCAGGGTACCATGCTAAAGAACTTTATATAGTAGGAGATCTTTTTGATTACTGGTTTGAATATAAAACTGTATACCAGAAAGGATTTTTCAGAACCTTAACTGCTATGCAGGATCTGACCGAAGCCGGGATTGAAATTCATTATATAATAGGCAATCATGATTTTATGCACCGCAGTTTCTTTTCAGAGGAAATTGGCTGCAAAATGTATGAAGAACCTGTTGAACGTGTTCTCGGCGGTAAAAAATTTTACATCGGGCATGGAGATGGACTAATCAAAAATGACCGCGGGTATAATGCTCTTAAAAAAATTATGAGGAACAAGAAACTGCAGAGAATGTATTCCTGGATTCACCCTGATCTGGGAATTTCACTTGCAAGCAAATCAAGTAAAACCAGCCGGGAGTACACAACTAAAAAAGATTTTGGTAACATAGATGGTTTGTTTGATGTGGCTGCAGAAAAAATTGATGAAGGTTTTGAGTATGTGATTTTCGGACACCGTCATAAAAGGATATTTGAAAAGTATAAAAACGGGTACTATGTTAATCTTGGTTCGTGGCTTAAAGATCCGTGTTACGGAATATTTACAGGAAATGAATTTAAAATTATAGATATTACTGCGGGGTCATTATCCCTGCCGGAGAAATAGATGGCAAAAAGAAATTATAGTGATTCTGAAAAAAGAAATGGTAAAAAACGTACCAATGGCGGCAGAAAAAGAATTGTGTGGACAATTGCCGGTGCAGCTCTTCTTATTTTTATTGGGTTCGGAATATACATATACAGCGGACTCCCTTCACTTGAAGAACTTGAAAACCCGAGGCCGCAGCTTGCTAGTAAAGTGTATACGGTTGATGGCGAACTGCTCGGCCAATACTTTATCGAAAACAGGATTGAAACAAATATCGACAGTCTGCCTAAAGAATTAATTAATGCATTAATATCAACTGAGGACAGGCGGTTCTATGATCACTGGGGAGTAGACTTATCAAGGTTTGCCAAAGCTCAGATAAAAAATATTGTAACCTTTTCCAGGGAAGGTGCAAGTACAATTACACAACAGCTTGCTAAAAATTTATATGAACTGAAATCCAGGAATGAAGGTGATTTCGGAACTGTTATAAGAAAAATACGGGAATGGATCACGGCAATTCAAATAGAGAAAAATTTTACTAAGAATGAAATTCTTGAACTTTATCTTAATGTTTCCTATTTCGGGCGAAGTGCTTACGGAATTGAATCTGCGGCCAAGGTATTTTTTAATAAGAAGGCAAGCGAGTTAACTCTTCCCGAATCCGCTTTATGTGTTGCATTACTTAAATCTTCAGAAAATTATGATCCGATAAGGCAGAAAGAAAGAGCATTACAAAGGAGAAATCTTGTAATGTACAATATGGTTGATAATGGCGTTCTCTCTCAAGATATATACAATAAACTAAAACAGCAGCCAATTATACTTGCATCGGAAAAGATAAGTGCTGTTAAATCTATTGCTCCTCATTTTATGGAGTATGTCCGCCAGCAGATGGAATCCCTTTCTAAAAAATATGGTTATGATCTTTATCGTGATGGATTAAATATTTATACTACCTTAGACTTCAGGATGCAAAGAGCAGCAAACACTGCCGCTGCCGGGCATTTGGTTGAATACCAGGAGCTTTTTAACAAGAACTGGAGCTGGGAAAAAAATAAAAGTCTTCTAACCAGTCTTATTGATAGAGCTATAAAAAGTACCAGTGAATATAGAAATGCTACAGATAAGGAAGATAAAGCAAAAATATACAACAGGCTGAAATACTCTAAGGCTTTTATAGATTCTGTTAAAGAAGCAGAGCAGAAAATACAGGTTGGTTTTGTGGTTTTAGAGCCTTCTACAGGTGAAATACGTGCAATGGTTGGAGGAGAGAACCAGAGTTTTGGAAGAGGCCTTAATCATGTAACCGGAATAAGAAGGCAGCCTGGTTCTTCATTTAAACCGATAGTGTACACAGTGGCAATTGATAATGGTTATAGCCCTGCATATACACTATTGAATCAGAAATTTAACCATAGGGGATGGACACCTAATAATGCTAATAATGAGTATGGCGGTTATATGACATTGCGTGAAGGATTAACAAATTCGGTTAATGTCATATCCGGAAGGTTAACAATAGGTGATATGGCTCCACCCAACCAGGTAGTTAAATATGCTAAGAGGCTTGGGATTAACTCCGAATTATCTCCATATCCCTCAATTGCACTTGGTACATCCGAAGTAACTCCGCTTGAATTAACTTCAGCTTTTGGTACACTTGCTAATAAAGGAGTGCATGTTGCTCCAATTGCTATATTAAAGATTGAAGATCGTAACGGGATTATTATTGACCAGTTTATTCCGGAATACACTGAAGCTATATCCCCTGAAACAGCTTCGATAATGACTGACATGCTCCAGGATGTAGTAAGTTCCGGAACAGGTGCGGGAGTTAGAAGATACTTTCACCGTCCTGCTGCAGGTAAAACCGGTACTACGCAGAATTTTTCAGATGCCTGGTTTGTTGGATATACACCACAACTGGTAGGCGGTGTATGGGTAGGTTTTGACGATCACCGGGTTAAATTTACTAACTGGTATGGCCAGGGAGCTAAAGCCGCATTACCCATATGGGCTAAATTTATGGAAGCCGCATATAAAGAAATTGAAATTCCTCTTGAATATTTTGAACTGGCTTCAGGTGTTACTTCCGCTGTATTCTGTAAAGAAACATTGAATCTTGGAGATGCAAGAATTGCATCGGTCAATTGTCCATCTACTGTTATAGATATTGTAGATTCGAAGCATATGCCTGCTGAATGCGAACTGCATACCGGAACAAGGATTAGACAGGAAGATAATCATGGAGATACCGGATGGTAAATTTTAATTAACAATTTAGGAAATGTAAGGGACATTCAATTTAAATTGGAAACATATTTTAAATATTGAATGTAATATTGTAAATTTAATTTTATAATTAATTGTTCATTTTTAATTGTAAATTGTTAATTATTTACTTCCGCCCGGATGGTGAAATTGGTATACACGCTACATTCAGGATGTAGTGCAGGTAACTGCGTGCAGGTTCAAGTCCTGTTCCGGGCACAAATAAGCTGATCGTCATATCACATATACAGGCCAGATTCATCCGGCCCTTGCTTTATTAAAGTACTTTTCAACACTTTTCATTATATTCAAAGCCTGCTTCTTTTTGTACACTAAGAAACGGAGAATTTAATGCACAAATTCATGGGTACTTATTATGTAGTTCCTTCTCTTCCTGAAAATCTGGAGAAGTTAAGGGAACTTGCATATAACCTGCACTGGAGCTGGAACCCTGATGCAAGAGAACTTTTCCGCAGGCTTGATAATGAATTATGGACTAACACAAACCATAATCCTGTTATGATGCTTGGTAATATTAACCAGGAACGCTTTAATGAAGTTGCTCATGATGATGGATTTCTGGCGCATCTGGACAGAGTGTATGATAAGCTTAAGCAGATGCTAAATGAAAAAACATGGTTCCAGAAAAATTATGATTATCCCGCATCATTTAATATAATTTATTTTTCGGCAGAGTTTGGTTTAACTGAATGTCTCCAGACTTATTCAGGTGGACTCGGTATCCTGGCCGGGGATCATCTTAAAGCCTGCAGCGATCTGGGGATTCCTTTAATAGGAATAGGACTGCTTTATAAGGAAGGTTATTTCCAGCAGTACCTTAATTCTGAAGGATGGCAGCTTGAGAGATATGAAATAAATGATTTTGATAATCTTCCTATGAAACTTGTCCGTAATGCTAAAAATGAACCACTGATCAATTCTGTGCATATGGCAGACAGAGAAGTATTTTTTCAGGTATGGAAGATAGATGTAGGCAGAGTACCTTTGTTTCTGCTTGACACAAATATAGAACAAAATCATTTAATTGATAGAAAAATAACCGAAACTTTATATGGCGGTAATGTTGATACAAGAATAAGGCAGGAAATTCTTTTAGGCATTGGCGGGATAAGAGCCTTGCATTCAATGAAAATTAAACCAATGGTTTGCCATATGAATGAGGGGCATTCTGCTTTTCTTTCGCTTGAGCGAATAAGGCTCTCTTTTCAGAATGACGGCTTAACATTCAGGGAGGCTAAAGAAATAGGGTATCACTCAAACATTTTTACAACTCATACACCGGTACCTGCCGGAATTGATGTTTTTTCTAATGATATTGTTGAAAAATATCTTGGCTATTATTACAGAAATGAACTAAAAATTTCGGATAAAGAATTTTATTCCCTTGGAACCATTTATGCTGATAAGGAACCTGGCGTGTTTAATATGGCCCATCTTGCAATGAACACTGCTGGTTACGTCAATGGCGTAAGTAAACTCCATAGTGAAGTATCAAGAAAAATGTGGACTTCCGGATATAAGAATATTCCTTTTAATGAAATTCCTATCGGGCATGTTACTAACGGAGTACACCTAAGATCTCACATTTCAAAAGAAATGGAAGAACTTCTGCTGCGGTACCTGGGTGAAAGGTGGGTTGAAAATCCTGCCTCAGAAGAATTATGGAGTCGGATAGATAAGATCCCCGATGAAGAACTTATAAGAACCCATGAAAGAAGAAGAGAAAGGCTTGTGGCTTTTGCCAGAAGCAGATTGATTCACCAGGTTAATAGCCGGGGCGGGAGTCAGGCTGAAGTTCAGGCTTCGGCTGAAGTTTTAGATCCCACTACCTTAACTATTGGGTTCGCCCGCAGGTTTGCTACTTATAAAAGAGCCACCCTTATCTTCAGAGATATTGACAGATTTGCAGAAATTGTAAATAACAGGAAATATCCGGTTCAATTTATTTTTGCAGGCAAAGCTCATCCTAAGGATGATGAAGGCAAAAGATTTATTCAGGATATAGTTCAAATAGCAAAAGAGGAACGGTTCAGGAGGCGGATAGTTTTCCTGGAAAACTATGATATAAATGTTGCTCATTACCTTGTTGAAGGATGCGATATTTGGCTTAACAATCCGCGGCGCCCCCTGGAAGCAAGCGGAACTTCGGGAATGAAGGTAATTGCTAACGGCGGATTAAATTTTAGTGTTTTGGATGGATGGTGGGATGAGGCATTTGACCCCGAAGTGGGGTGGAAAATAGGGAATGGTGAGGAATATTCCGATAATGACTACCAGGATGAGGTTGAAGCACGACAGTTTTATCATACTCTTGAAAGCGAAATCATTCCCCTGTTTTATTCGACAGGAGTGGACCGCCTGCAAAGAGCCTGGGTTGCAAAAATGAAAGCCTCTATGAAAAAGCTGGGTCCTATATTTAATACACACAGAATGGTGCAGGAATACTTCGAAAAATATTATAAACCTTCTTTCGAGAACAGGGCGGTTTTGCTTGAAAAAGAATGGAGCAAAGCAAAAGAGCTTGCTTCATGGAAAGAAAATATTATTAACAGTTGGTCTTCTATCAGTGTAGTTAATATTGAAACTGAAGGAGATATAAAAAAGGTTTATGTCGGCGAGGAGATCCCTGTTAAAGCTGAAATAAATCTTGGTAATTTACAACCGGACGACATAGAAGTTCAGTTATATTATGGGCCGGTTGATAAACAGGATGAGCCTCAACTTAATAAAACTTCGGTTATGAAACCGAACCCAAAACTAAATCAAAACGGTTTTTATTCCTATTCAGGAAAGATAATATCGGAAAAAAGCGGCCAGCAGGGTTATACAATCAGAATTCTTCCTAAACATCCATTATTAATTCATCCTTTGGAGCTTGGAGTAATATATTGGGCGAATTAGTCTTGTTAAAAGTTTTCAAAGGAGTTATTTTAAAATAATGTCTTTGAAAAGTTAATCTCCGGAACCAGCTATAAAATATGCTTCTTGAAACTCTTGATATCAAAAAAAATGATATCCTCATATATTCTCAGAATATGTTTGATCTTGAAAATAATTTTAAGATCATATATAAGGATGATCCTGTAAAAGAATCCAGGAAAATTTCTTACGGTGAAGTCTGCCGGTTTGTAAATGAATATACCCCTAAAAATTTAATTGTTTACCGGCTGCTTACTAATATCCCTGACTTTGAAATATTCGTTTCTAAATACGGCTTTTTTCTGAATGTAAATAATGTTACTGAGCTTATTTATTTCGATCCGGTTTTTGCTGTAAAAGAACTTGAAGAATATCCTGAATCTATGAATTATGACCTCAGGTTCAGAATTCAACAGGTGGGCCTTACAACTCTTAACAGGTTTAAAGATCTTCCGAATTATGCAGAAATATACAGTGTTGATATGCAGGCAGATGAAGCTAAAAATCAGAATGATAAAGTTTTTGCAGATGCGATCTTTGCTTTTGAAAAGGATGTAAAAGAACATAAACCTGCTGCTCAGCAGCCCGTAAGAAAAAATACCGAAAACAACACCGTATTAAAAAAACGGACGAACCTTCCTGAAAATCAAAAACAGAGTAAAGCTTCACCAGTGATCAAAACAGGGAAGCCGGCAAGTGACCCGCATGATATAAGAATTATTAGTCATGATCTTTCAGAAGATAAGGATTTTGATTACAGGCAGATAATGAAGATCAATTTCAAAGGGGCTACTTCTGAGGCAGCCGTAAAAAAAGGTGGAAAGTATATTGTTGAAAATAAGATTGCTGATGCTCAGAAGAAAGCACGGCAAAGTTCATTTGGTAAATTTTTACAGAGTAAGCAAATAAACCGGGAATCACCTGAACATGTAAGTCTTGGGGATGTTTCGAAGGATCATTTAACTGATATCTTCAAATCACCCTCTTCATTAAAAAATCTGGTGCAGGGAAAAGAAAATCCCAGGGTTGTCTTAAAGCTGAATAAAAAATAAATATAAATTCTCAATTCAGTTATATTGTTTATTTCCGGCAAAATCGGGACAGAAGAATTCAGCCGCCTCACCAGTGAACCATCATTGTTAGCTGATATTACTTACCGGTTTCTTCTATAACTTGTTCAAACAACCCCGCTAAATTTTTAAAATTATTCCTGTTTTTGAACTCTTCAATGTTTTTTCTGAAATCTATTTTGTTTTTTAGTTCAAAGTATTCCAGTACGCCCTTTACTATTTCTTCCGGCTTGCCCGGCTGAATAATTATGCCTGTTTTTCTATCTTCTACGAATTCACTTAACCCCCCTACATTTGTTACAACTACCGGCATATTAAAGCTGTAGGAAACATTAAGAACAGCACTTTGTGTAGCACTGCGGTATGGAAGTATTGCCAGGTCAGCGGCAGCAAAAAACTTTCCAACTTTCTCATTCGGGACAAATTCATTTATTAGTTTGATCTTATCACTAAGCTTAAGTCTCTCTATTAATTCAGAATAATTCGAGACACTATCATAAAATTCCCCTACTATTAAAAGTTTTGCCTCAGGAATTTTGTTCAATATCCCCGGCAAGGCTTCAATAAGAACATCAAGTCCCTTATATTTTCTCACATACCCGAAGAAGAGCAAAACTTTATCTTCCGGTTTAAATCCCAATTCTTTTCTTTCGTTAATTCGTTCAAAAACAGCATCTTCAGAAAAGAGATCAAAAGAGGGGAGCTCGGAACGGTAAATTTTTTTTCCCGGGAAATTCACTTTTAATTCTTTTTCTACAATTTCTGATAGAGCCATAAAACTATCTGCATTATTCAGCCCTATCCTGGTAAGGATTTTATCAACTCTGTTTTGTTCATGGGAAATATAATTTTCCGTAATAAAAAGAATTTTCCCTTTGTATCTGTTTTTTACTAATCCGGATATGGAAAAATGACATGGCCCGAAGAAAGGATGCCACCAGTCGAAAACGACAAGGTCCGCATTCTCTTGTTTCAGCTTTTTAGAAGTCATGAGCCAATTAAAAGGATTTATTGAGTTAACAATCCGCTCATTAGGAATGATGAACTTCTTTTCTTTGCTTTTATCAAACTGTGTGGTACCCGGAAAAAGAAATGACGGATACAACAGTTTATAATTATATACTACAACATCAAATCTATTTTTTACAGTTTTATATATATACGAAACAAAAGTAGAAGGCCCCCCCCGGTATGGGTAAGCAGGCCCAATAATTACAATTTTTCTTTTATTAGCCATTAAAATATCTCCCGGAGGATAGCTTCAGGAAAAATCAAACATTAAAAGTTAAAAATATCCTATTCCCGGTTACCGGGCAAATATAATAAAGAGAATAATTGGACAATTTTCTCTGTATTGCACTCATTTTATACTGAATTTTTGGAATAATATTTCTCCTGATTTTATTATAACTTTATATTTGGTTTATAAAATACCAATTAGTGAAAATTATTATTTATGTGATCATTTTATGAATGAATTATTATCAGTTTCAGAACTAACAAAAAAAATTAAAGTTACCATTGAGGAAAAATTTACTCATGTTAATGTAGTAGGTGAAATATCGGGATATAAAGCTCATAATTCGGGACACTGGTATTTTAATCTGAAAGATAGTGACGCGGTAATCTGCTGTACTATGTGGAGAAGTTTTAACAGCAATGTTTTTTTTACACCCCGGGACGGCATGAAGGTTGTTATCAGCGGTAAAGTTACAGTTTATCCCCCAAGAGGCAATTACCAGGTTGATGTCCGTTCAATGAGACCCGCAGGAGTAGGTGAATTGCAGGCAGCTTTTGAAATGCTTAAACAAAAACTGGCAGTTGAAGGCTTATTTGATGAGTCTAGTAAAAAGTCAATACCTGTTTTTTCAGAGAAAATTGGTATTGTTACTGCCATTGATGGAGCTGCTTTTCGGGATATGATAAGTATTGCCAAAAGAAGATTCCCTTTAGTAGAACTGATTATAGCATCTGCAAGAGTGCAGGGGATTGGTGCAGCAGAGAGTGTTGTGGATTGTATTCAGCAGTTGAATAAAAGAGAGGATATAGGTGTAATTATTGTTGCACGCGGAGGAGGGTCAATTGAAGACCTTTGGGCATTTAATGAAGAAATTGTTGCGCGGGCAATTTTTAATTCCAGGATACCGGTTATTACCGGAATCGGGCATGAAATAGACTTTACTATTGCCGATTTTGTTGCAGATCTCCGTGCTCCTACGCCTTCTGCGGCAATGGAAATTGTAACTCCAAATAAAGAAGATGTCTTTGCCTTTATAAATGATTTTTCCTATAATTCAACAAAAAGGATCAGCCAGTTTTGTGGTATTACCCTGAAAAGGATTGAAAATGTTTTATGCTCTTATGGTTTCAGGCAGCCCATTGATTTTGTAAGGAGATATTATCAGCAGGTTGATAATATTTCGTATAAATTAAATAAAAATCTGGACCATAAGTTTTTAGTTTTAAATAACTCACTCTCTCTGCTTACTAAATCTATTGAATCTCACAATATTCAAAAAACACTGAAAAAGGGATTTGTCCTGGTAAAACAATCGGGTAATGATAAATTTATTACCCGTGCTGCTAAATTTGATAATAATAAAGAAACCCAGTTGAAATTTTATGACGGAGAAGTGAAGTTAAAATAAGGTGAATTGGTAATTTTATAACGTGATATATGACATAATAAAGAATTAAAATTGACACGCTCGAAAACCAGTTAAAAAATATGTAAATTTATTATTACAATTATGAAAAAGAAAAACGATAGCAATTCCTTTGAGCTGAACCTTACCCGGCTGGAAGAAATTTCGGTATTACTTGAAAGTGAAAACATAGGGCTTGAAGAAGCTCTTCTGCTTTATGAGGAAGGAATTAGCCTTTCAAAGGTCTGTATTGATACATTAAAAAATGCTGAATTAAAGATAATCGAGTTAAGAAAAAAAGTGGATGAAATACCAGGTATTTCAGCAGAAAAATTTGAAGAATAAATTTGTGGAGTTTCATACAAGATGAATCAACCCGGTAAATATCCCGTTCTCTCAAAAATAGTTTATCCTGAAGATATCAGGAAACTTGATACCGCTGAGTTAAAAATGCTTTGTTCCGATATACGTGAGTACATGGTGGATACAATATCAGAGATTGGCGGACACTTTGGCGGCGGGCTTGGAACTGTTGAGCTTACTGTAGCCATACATAAGGTATTTAATACTCCCTATGATCTTGTTGTTTGGGATACCGGACACCAGGCATATCCTCATAAGATAGTTACCGGAAGAAAAGAGAATCTGAAAACTATACGCCAGCTTAACGGTATAAGCGGATTCTTAAAAAGATCAGAAAGTGAATATGATACATTTGGAGCCGGACATGCATCAACTTCAATTTCGGCTGCATTAGGTATGGCTGTGGCAAGCACTATTAAAAAGGAAAACAGGAAGGTTGTTGCTGTAATTGGCGACGGCGCAATGACGGGTGGAATGGCTTATGAGGCTATGAATAATTCGGGTGTATTAAAGTCTGATCTTATTGTTGTACTTAATGATAATAATATGTCAATAGCCCCTAATGTATGGCAAATTTCAAACTATTTTACCGAGATGATCGCTCACCCTGATTATAACAAATTTAAGGGACAGATATGGGATCTAACCGGTAAGCTTGACCAGTTTGGGGATAGGTTAAGGAAAATTGCAGGAAGGCTTGAGCATGGAATAAAGGCTGTTTTTACTCCGGGTATGCTGTTTGAAGCTCTTGGATTCAGATATTTTGGCCCGGTAAATGGCCACAATATACATCAGGTTATAAAAATATTTGAACAGGTAAAAGCCTTAAAAGGCCCTATCCTTGTTCATGCTATTACCCAAAAGGGAAAAGGCTATAAACCTGCTGAGGGGCATATTCAGAGGCTCCATGCATCAACTCCATTTGATAAACTGACTGGTAAAGCTATTAAAAAGGGAGAATCGAGCCCCTCTTATACATCTATATTCGGCAATGCGCTTGTAGAGATAGTAAAAGAAAATTCAAAAGTAATTGGAATTACAGGTGCAATGCCCGATGGAACAGGGCTTGATATCCTGCAAAAAAGTTACCCGTCAAATTATATTGATGTTGGTATAGCGGAAGAACATGCTGTTACCTTTGCTGCGGGGCTTGCTACACAAGGAATAATTCCTGTTGTTGCTATATACTCCACTTTCCTTCAGCGGGGATTTGACCAGATAATTCATGATGTTAGTCTGCAGCATCTTCATGTGGTTTTTGTTCTGGATCGTGCAGGTTTGGTTGGTTCAGATGGCCCTACTCATCACGGTGCTTTTGATATATCCTATCTAAGAATGATTCCGGGAATAGTGATTATGGCCCCTAAAGATGAATCTGAATTAAGAGACATGCTTTATACTGCTGTTAAATATGAAAAAGGGCCGGTTGCTTTAAGATACCCGCGGGGCTCAGCAATTGGCGTTACTTTAAAAGACGGATTTGATTTAATAGAAATCGGGAAAAGTGAAACTATAAAAAAGGGAGAGGATGTAGCCATTCTTGCCCTCGGATCGATGGTACAATATGCTCTTAAAGCTTCTGAGATGCTTGAGCATGAAGGTATTCATTGTGAAGTAATTAATATGCGTTTTGCAAAACCGCTGGATACATTTGCTCTTGAAGATATTGCATTAAGTCATTCAAAAATAGTTACATTAGAAGAAAATGCATTGCCGGGCGGTTTTGGAAGTGCCGTAGCGGAATACTTATCAGATAAAAATTACAAAAATGATTTATTAAGAATCGGTTTACCGGATAAATTTATTGATCATGGTACACAGGCGGAACTTCATCATTTATTAGAAATTGACCCTGAAGGAATATTTAACAAGGTTAAATCTTTTTTTGAGGATAAAAAACTGGATCACTCCGGCAGGAATGAAGTAACTGAGGTGACTATTTAATGGAGAAAGTAAAAGTTGCCGTTATAGGGCTTGGGGGTATTGCTCAATTAGTTCATCTTCCCAACCTGAATAAAACCAATGGTGTGATTGTTACAGCGGTTGCTGAGATTAATAAAAGCAGACTGAATGCAGTTGCGGATAAGTTTAATGTAAATGAAAGATATTCTGATTTTCACGAACTTCTTAAAAAAAGTGATGCAGACGCTGTAATAATAGCAACTCCAACCAATACTCATAAAGAGCTGGCAATTGCTTGTTTAAAAGCGGGCAAACATGTACTTGTTGAAAAACCTCTTGCACGCACTTACCAGGAAGCCAAACCCATTGCAGATGCTGCAAAAAAATATAAAAAAATAATAATGGTGGGGATGAACCTGAG
>JAWOJF010000001.1:0-4063 GCA_046481785.1 Ignavibacteriaceae bacterium
CCTTTTAACTGGGCAGGTTCAAACTTCAGCCGTTTACCATATTCAATTGAAGCATTATCAAGAATTTCAGAACCGGAAGATTTGGACATTTTAACAGTTTCAACATCCCCGCTTTCATTTACCATAAGAAAAATTTCGACCTTTCCTTCAACCCCTTTTATTTTTGCTTCATAAGGGTAAACAGGTTCAACTTTTTCTCTGACAACTGGCTGCGTTAATTCAATGCCGGCGCAGCCGGACAAAACTAACATTCCGCTAACTAATAGAAACAGCTTCTTCATAATGCCCCCTAATGTTTTAGGTTATAAATAAATCTGTTTATGATTACGTCTATTGAACTATCTTAATTTACTTTAATAATTAATTAAATACTCTAGTCATTTGCCGAATAGCACCTTTTATTTTACAACCTGTAAGAATTCTAAATGCTAACTTTTTTAAAGTATTAACATATTACTTTTAATTCAAGTGTATGTTTCATGTCACCCGCTGCAGGAATACATATTGGATATTATCAAATTTTTTGTTTTTTATATAGTAGATTTTATAAGGAGTTTAAATGGAGTCAATATTTGATCATGATGTAAATGAGCATGAACTGAATTCATTATTAATAAAACAAAATA
This sequence comes from Ignavibacteriaceae bacterium, assembly GCA_046481785.1. Classification (GTDB taxonomy): domain Bacteria; phylum Bacteroidota; class Ignavibacteria; order Ignavibacteriales; family Ignavibacteriaceae; genus JAWOJF01. The sequence continues at coordinate 627 of JAWOJF010000001.1, forward strand.
GACGTGATTACCTGAAGTCTACCACCCAGTTTAAAAGATACTCCGATATATACCACCTTTTTAAAATACGTGGTGATGAGAATAAGGCAAATGAGGTATACAAAAGATTCTCAAACGAATAACACCTCTAAAAGGCTAATTTATCTTTTTGTATTCATACCGTGGTTTTATAAATTTATTAACAAATTCACCTTTTGAGTGAGATTTTAATAATGCCTTATACATTGAAGCCTGCACATTGAAGTAATGATAAGTTCCCGCGGGGATAAATTTAACTTCAAGTGTATTCTTTTCTTCATCATATCCTATGGAAGAAATACTTGTTGAATCCAATATTCTTGTTCTTTTCATATATGCAGATTACACTTATACTAATTATAGTTTAAAACTTACCACATATAAAATTCCCTGCACACATATAATGCCCTGTTATTCCCTGGTCTGTCCGGAGTTTGATCTGTCTCAAAGATAAACATACAAATATTATTATTTTATCTTCTTTCTTTTTAAGAGGTCGGAATATACATATGGTAGTCGAATTACATTGTCATACATCAGAACATTCTGCCTGCAGCCATGTTAATGCTGTACAATTAATAAAACGGGCATTTGCAATAGGACTCCAGGCAGTTGTTATTACAGATCACCATTACCAGTGGAAAGATGATGAACTTGCCGGAGTAAAAAGCAGGGCCGGCATTCCGGATTTCTTTCATGTACTGGCAGGGCAGGAATTTAAGACCTCAGATTATGGCGACATACTGGTATATGGTGTAAAAGAAACTATAAAGAAACAACCGCTTACACTGGAAGAAGTAAGGCAAAAGTATAGCGACGCTGCAATTATATGGGCACATCCTTACCGGCACAATAAAATTCCGGAAAAAGAAAAGCTGCTTAATCCGCTACTAGATGGTATCGAAATATTCAGTTCAAATTATAATGTGCTGGAAGCAGCAAGAGCATTAAAAGACTGGCACGAACTAAAATATACGGCAATAGCCGGAACCGATACACATGCGCTAAGTTATACCGGCTCTTATCCAACTATATTCGACCACCCCGTTACTACAATTGAAGGTATTGTTGAGGAATTAAAACAGGGCAGATGCCGTCCTTACTTTAAAGAAGTTGAAAAAAGCGGTACTTCTGATACTAAAGTAACTGAAGTTACATTTGGCCCTAAAACATCCAGAAAAAAAATAATTGTAAAAACATATGAAGATATAGAAGGCTGGAAAGAAGGTGAACGCTCACAATATATAGCCGGTGAAATATATAATAATGGTTTTAAAGGAGGTAAGTTCAGGGTTTCACGCCCTTTGCAAAAAGATGAGAAAAATCTATCGTTAATAGAGGAGCATGTAAATGGTGAAACCTTGTATGATAAATTGTTAAATGCCAATGAAGAAAAAGCAAAAGAATATATAAAAATGGCAGCGGGCTGGCTGGCAAAACTGCATAACCTTCAGTTAAAAGTAACACCGGATGATGAATTTCTGAAAATTGAAAAAGAAAGACTTGAGTATTACCTGAGCGGAATGTATACCCATAATCATTCTCATACTAAAAGAGCACAGGATGTTTTGGATGAAGTATGGGAAAATGAAGTAGAAATATTTAACTCTTATCCTGAGATCCTGGTTCAGAGTCACGGAGATTTTCATCTGAAAAATATTGTTGTAAGTATTGATGAAGGTTCGGGTGAAGAATATATGACCTGTATAGATTTCGATAGTTCATACCGTCTGCCGCGGGCTTTTGATGCCGGAACATTTATAGCCCAATACAGAAATATGTTTTTTGATAAGCCTGAGGTAACTCAAAAGGCGCCTGTAGAATTATTCCTCAGGGAGTATCTCGAAAAATCTCTCAACACTAATCCTGATTTTGGTCCGCAGGTACAGCTATACAAAGCCCGGGCAAACTTAAGTATAATTTATTACCTCGTAAAAGTGGGAAAAGGGGATAGCGAAAATTTCTGGACTGTACTGGTAGATGCAGAAAGAAATTTGGCACATATGAAATTTAAAAGGACTTTCAAAACATAATTTTGACTAGGATAAGACTTTTTAATAATCTTGATTATTGCCTTTCTAAATATTAGGTTCTGATTATTGTTTTAGTAAAATATTCAATCATACATGATGATTTCATACATGATGATTTTTATTATTATGGTTGTATTAATATAACAATAGTTCTAAACTATATTTCAAACAGATTAACTTGTTGCTATAGTTGGCAGTAATTATGAAGGTTCTAATTTCAGGTAAAGCTGATAAGGTTCATTATAAACGCAATATTCAGATTGCGTTAATTATCAGCCTGTTTATTTCTATTTTGTTATTTATTTTTTTTCCTCACGCAACAGGCAGAGAGGCAGATGAATATTATTTCTCAGAGCCAATAATTACCTTATCAGATATACCTTCAACCCAGCAGGCATCTGCGCCGTCTATTCCCCCAAAACCGGTCTTATTAATACCTTCAGAACTTGTAGAACCAGAATACTCTGAATTACCAGATGTTGATTTTTCTATTCCTGAAAATGGATACAATAAAAATAAAAATAATGCGCCGGGTAAAAGCAAAACGTATGAGTTTTCTTCATTACCTTTTATACCAAGACAGGTTATAGAGGTAGTGCCTAAAGAAATTGACGGTGCTGACGGGATAATTAAATTATCTCTGAAAATAGACCACCATGGATATGTTATTGAACATAAAATACTTGTCAATAGTACTAACAAGGATGAATGTCTTCAAAATGTAATCCAGGCTGTCTATAATTCCAGATGGCAGCCAATTACCATTGACGGAGAGAAGATAGAGTATTGGTTAGAAAAATCGTACCAGTTTAATTAAAGGACAGCCAGACCCGGGCCCGGAACCAGAAATTTATAAAACCAGCCAGGCAAAGGTCATATATAAAAACCACATAATCAGCCAGCCGAATGCAATACCCGCCATAAAGATTACTATGCTGTAGTCTTTAAACCAGTTCTCAATTTTTAATAAATTCATTACAGCACCTTTGGTTAAATCTAAATAAAATATGTCAATTTATATACCATTATAATAAAGGGGCAAAAACTAAAATTTTACGTTAATCCTTTTTATAATTAAGAATTCTGATACCTTCCATTCTAATTATTAAGAGGGATGAAAGATGACTGTAGAATATTTAATCATAATCGGTTAAAACAGTCCTATTAAGAACCGAATATCTAATCTGCTCATGTTCTTATATATGCTCCTGAACCTGCCTGCGCAGCCAGGCTTACTCTTGAACATACTCTTGAACGTACTCTTACTCTTACTCTTACTCTTGAATTAAACTCTTAAACTTCCCCCTTTGTATTATCTTCATCCGTTTATATATTTGTTATATAAACTTCAACGGATGTTATGAAAACAAGGATTATTCTCGAAAC
>JAWOJF010000009.1:0-2510 GCA_046481785.1 Ignavibacteriaceae bacterium
GATAAAATCACCTATGTGATACGTGAGCCTTTAAGGTATAAAATAAATAGCGATGGTGAAGGGTTTAGATCTTTGGAAGAAATACAAAATAGTATTGTAGACCCGTTTGTCTATAGTATTATTGAGAAACAGGTAGGCACTAAAAATTTAAAAGATGCTATAGAAGATGGCATCTGGATGCTCAATAATAAAGGAGAGAGAATAAATAAAATTCGCCACATCAGAATATTTGCAAGGGAAAAGGAACCTTTAGCAATTAAAAAACAGACACACTTATCAAAGTTTAACTATAAGCATTACTACTATGCTGCAAATGCAGCAAACTATCTATATGCCTTGTATAAAGATGATCAGGAGAAATGTGAATATAGAATATTAAGTTTATTCAGTACCTCAGTGCTTAAAAGAGATTTAACCAAAGAAGGAATCGAAGTACAACAACCTGCGGATCTATTTGAAAAATTCTTTTTTAGCAAAGGAAGAAAGTATCAATTAACAAATGTGTTTGTGAATGGACAAAAAGTTATTTTTTATAATTGTGACAAAAAGGAATTCATAATTAATACAAGTAAGGACGAACAATTAAAAAAATTGTATAAAATAATTGAATTTGAAAAAGATGGCAGAATTAAGTTTAAACACCACCTTGAAGCCAGGAAAGATAATCTCCTTGGTGGGGGAGAATCTTTTGTCGATTTTAATAGAAATCAACCTAAGCTAAGATTATCAAAAAATAATTTGAATTTTTTAATTGAAGGGAAAGACTTTTCGATAACCCCAGACGGGGAAATAATATTTTATGATTAAACGTACACTTTACTTCGGTAACCCAACTTACCTGAGTAAAAAAAATGAACAGATGGTAATTAAGTTTCCTAAGGAGGAACCGGATACTCTGGATATTGCAGTAGAACTTGTAACCGATAATATTGTCAGGGAACCTAATGAAAAATACAAAAGCAGAACCGACCAGGATACAGTTCCTATAGAGGATATAGGAATACTTATAATTGATAATAACCAGGTAACTTTAACACAGGGACTTTTAGCCTCACTGCTTGAAAATAACTCGGCGGTGGTAATCTGCAATTCCACTCATATGCCTGCAGGGCTTTTGCTTCCACTTTCGGTAAACCAGCTTCAGCAGAAAAAGTTTGAAGCTCAAATAAATGCATCCGAGCCGCTAAAAAAGCAATTGTGGCAGCAGACAATTTCGGCTAAAATAAAACACCAGGCTAAGCTTTTAAGAAGAAAAAAGATTAAAGCTGAGAACATGCTTAAATGGGCAAAAGATGTAAAGTCCGGCGATCCTGATAATCTTGAAGGGCGTGCAGCAGCATATTACTGGAAGAATCTTTTTCCAAAAGAGCTTGAGTTTAACCGTGACAGGTACGGCTTGCCTCCTAACCAGTTGTTAAATTATGGTTATGCTGTCCTCCGTGCTGTAGTTGCACGCTCTCTTGCAGCATCAGGGCTGCTTCCTACTCTTGGCATCCACCATCATAATAAGTATAATGCATACTGCCTTGCAGATGATATAATGGAGCCCTACAGGCCGTTTGTTGATGCCATAGTTTGTGAAATAGTGGAGAACGGTGAGGACTTTGAAGCGCTTACCCCCTCAATAAAAAGACAGCTTCTTGAAATTCCGGCCATAACAATAAGAATAAACAATGAAACGAGCCCCCTGATGGTGGGTGTGCAAAGAACAACGGCTTCACTTGCCAAATGTTATTCAGGTGAAACCCGGAAAATAGTATACCCCGATTTATACAATTAAAATACTCCCCTTCTCATTACTAAAGAGAAGGGCTGGTGATGAGGTTTATGCATTTTAACGAGTACAGGATAATGTGGATACTTGTATTTTTTGATCTGCCGACCGAAACGGCAAAAGAAAAGAAGGACTATACCCGCTTCAGAAAAGAACTGCTGAAGGACGGCTTTACAATGTTTCAGTTTTCAATATACGTAAGGCACTGCTCAAGCCGTGAAAACAAAAATGTACATGTAAAAAGGATAAAATCATTACTCCCGGAAAAAGGGCATATTGGTATTTTAAGCGTTACTGATAAGCAGTTTGGGATGATGGAGATTTTTTACGGTAAAAAGAAGGAGGAAAGCGGCTTTATTGAGCCGCACCAGCTTGAGTTATTTTAAACCGGAACATCTTATATGGATGTTCCGGCTTTATCCTTTGACAAATACCTGGAGCAGTTTTTTAATCCTGCTGCACCTGTAAACCCTTATACTTCAATTACATATCCCGAACGAGTTGTTTATAATATTGTCAAAGAAAAATTGAAATCAAACCACAACGAGCTTCTGGTACGGCCACCTATGCTTTAAGTTGTTTATAATATTGTCAAAGAAAAATTGAAATCAAACCACAACTGTCTATGCCTTTACCAGGGGAAAGGAATAGTTGTTTACGGCATATCGTTGCTCCGGTATGAGCGTTGCCCGATGAGCGCTGCTGACCAATGAGAACCTTGGCCGCGTTCCTGCGC
>JAWOJF010000100.1:0-2805 GCA_046481785.1 Ignavibacteriaceae bacterium
CCACATGTTAATAATAAAATCTAATTTTTCATCTTTGTGAAGTCTTGATAAATCTTTCCCTTGTGATTTTACTCTTTGAAAGTCTTTTTTGAATTTGTTTGTATTCCTTACAGAATATTTCACTTATTCATATCCTTAAACATTTCATCAATATCAGTGTATGCTTTTGAAAGGTTCTTTTTATTCCGTGCGTCTTCAATTGCTTGTTTTGTCTCTTCGTTTGGAATTTTTAATTCAAAAGGGATCCCTTGATGTAGTACCAGCCCTCTTAAAAGAAGTCTTACGCCTTCACTTTCACTTAATCCCAGCCGTTTAAAGATTTTTTGAGATTCTTTTTTCAACTTTGGCTCTACTCTTGTTTTTACCTGAGCAGTTTTTGTTCCCATATTTTCACCTTTTTAGATTGTGTACCAATTGTGGCACAATATAACGAATAATTACTACAGGCACAATGTAATACCATTTATTCCCGTCCTGGCCTATCCATAGTTAGGTTTTATTATGAGGCAACTGGTGGTCGTTATGGTGCATGGTTCATGCCAGACAAGTTAAAATTAGTTAGCATGAATGCAGGATATATCTGTTCTGCCTTTATAATACATCACAGGCTGAAGCCTGTGCTACACATTTATAAAGATGAAGACTGCGCTACAAAAAAAATTCTGAGTTTTTAATTCATAATTTTTTTAACTTTTTATATTATGAAAAAAACATTACTGCTTTTATCCGCTATTATTATCCTGCTTTGCAGCGAAATTATATCACAGAATGTAAATATAAGTTATGACTCTTCTTCTCCACAGATAAATTATGCGGCTAAGGTATTAAGCCGGGCGCTTGCTGATAAAGGTTATTCCGTTAAAAATGATAACTCCGGCTTTGTTATTACACTTCAGCAAAATCCCGAAGCAGCAAATGATGAAGCATTTGATTTAAAAAAGAATGGCAGTGCAATAACTATTAGCGGCGGCCTGCCCGGGGTTATATATGGTGCTCATTCATTAGCTGAAGATATAAATAATGGCGTTGCATTAAATGAAATAAAAGATAAAAGTGAAATTCCAAACCTGCTTTTCCGCGGTATAAAGTTTGACCTTCCATGGGATACATACCGCCATAGTTATTCGCTTGATCAGCACCGGGAAACATGTAGCAATCTGAATTATTGGGAAGCTTTTCTTGATATGATGAGTACTAACAGGTTTAATGCTCTTACATTGTGGAATCTTCATCCATATACATTCCTTGTAAAACCAAAAAATTTCCCTGAATCAAGCCCCTGGAATGATAATGAAATGAAAGAGTGGAAAGAACTGTTCAGCGGAATTTTCAGGATGGCAAAGGAGAGGGGAATAGATACATACATTATGCCCTTCAATATTTTTGTAACTCCGGAATTTTCTAAAGCATACAATGCAGCAATGGATAATCTTGAGCATCATCATTTTGTAAAAGGAGATACATCAGAAGTTATTAAACGTTATACCCGCGAAGCTGTAACCCAGATGCTCCAGGAATATCCTGATCTTACCGGCATGGGATTAACCCTCGGTGAAGGCATGGGGGGAATGACTCCGCAGCAGCGTGAGGACTGGATGAAGGAAACAATAATTGAGGGTATGCGCCTTGCCGGCAGGAAATCAAAACTTATTCACAGGATACCATTCTCAGGTAGTACTGCATCACTGGGCGCAACTACTATTGAAATGGAACAGGTAACACGTAAAGGAATTGAGCAGGAAGCAGTAATGGATTTTATTGAGGGGCCGGTTTGGGCTGACCTTAAATTTAACTGGTCGCATGCACACTCAACTCCCAGACTTATAAAGGTGCATGGCGGAAAATTATACGGCACATACTGGGAGCCTGAACCGGAAGGTTATAAAATTATATGGACAGCCCGCAATGAGGATTTCTTCTGCCTCCGCTGGGGTGCCGCCGATTTTATCCGCGAACATATTGCTCAGAATACTCCTTCTTATGTAGGGGGATATTTAATTGGTTCGGAAACATACATACCTGCTAAAGATTATTTTACTAATCCTGATATAAAAGTACCATGGGATTATGCTTTCCAGAGGCAGTGGCTTTTTTATAAATTGTGGGGAAGACTGCTGTATAACCCCGGTACTCCTGATGAGATTTTTAAAAAGGAATTTATCAGGAGGTACGGACAGAATACTGAAATCCTTTTTGAAGCGTATCAGCTTGCAAGCAGAACACAGTTAAGGCTTGTTTCCTCATTTGACTGCGGATGGGATTTTACAATGTACAGCGAAGGTTTTTCAGCACTTGATCCTGAAGTACAAAGGGTAGACTATATCTCAATTGACAGGCAGATAAATCATCCTCCTCTGGATACTACCTACGTATCAATAGCCGAATATGTTAAAACAATGCTGGACGGCGGCTCTTTCGAATCCGGCAGAACAACTCCTCCTGAACTTGCTCAAATGCTTGAAGATGACTGCAGCCGGGCTTTGAAATTAATAGAAAATATAAATCCCGGTGATAATACACCCCTGATGTTTGAAACCGCTGATGTAAAAGTCTGGGCAAACCTTGGTTTATATTTTGCCGAAAAAATAAAAGGGGGCATAGCATTACAGACATACCGGTTGAACGGTGGAGAAGAGAATAAAGAGGATGCTGTCAGGTATCTTGAAAATGCTTTGCAGTACTGGGATACCGTAATAAGCATTACACGTCCCATATATAATGATATGCCTTTGGTTCACTATAGCGAGCAGGATGGGAAGTCATGGAAAGAAAATGATCATCTCCGTTTTCACTGGGCACTGCTCA
>JAWOJF010000105.1:0-12576 GCA_046481785.1 Ignavibacteriaceae bacterium
ACTACCTCAAAAGTACTAACCATGGATTTTGTAAAAGGGACAAAAATTACTTCTATTAGTCCCCTTGCAAAACTGGAGTTTGACAGTACTGTATTAATAGAAGAACTATTTAAAGCATATCTTGACCAGGTTTTGATTGATGGGTTCTTTCATGCAGATCCTCATCCGGGAAATGTTTTTCTTACTGATGATAAAAGAATTGCTTTAATTGATCTCGGAATGACTGCACGTGTTGACCCAAACATGCAGGAGAATCTTCTGAAACTAATGCTTTATATAAGTGAAGGACGCGGTTACGAAGCTGCTGAGTTAAGCATTGATATGAGTATAAAATCAGATTTAAGCAACAGAGAAATATTTATAAGGGAGGTAAGCAGTTTTGTTTCAATTGCACAGGATGCAAAAATTGAGCAGATAGAAATGGGAAAAATTATTGTCCAGCTTACAAGAATTGCTTCAAATAATGGATTCCGTACATCACCCGAATTAACAATGCTTGGAAAAACCCTTTTGCATCTTGATGAAATAGGCAGAGTGCTTGATCCGAATTTTAATCCCAATGAGGCAATCCGTAAACATACCGAATCAATTGTGAGAAAACATTTGCTTAAAAATTTCTCACCGGGTCATTTCTTCTCGGGATTAATAGAAACAAAAGAGCTCATTCAGAAATTACCTATTAAGCTTAGCAGGATTATTGATAATATAGCTGACAATAATATTACAATTAAAACCCAGGCTTTTGATGAATCAATATTAACCGAAAACTTTCAGAAGGTAGCTAACAGGATTACTTTAGGTCTGGTACTTGGGGCATTAATAGTAGGGGCAGCAATGCTGATGAGGGTTGAAACCCAATTTACTGTCTTTGGTTATCCCGGCTTTGCTATGATTATGTTTCTTATTGCAGCGGTATGTGGTTTTGGACTTGTATTTAGTATTTTACTTAATGATAAAAGAGCAAAAAAGAAAAAGACGTAAGTAATTTTTAACTCAGTTCAAATAACAGAGAAACATTATGTTTGAAATACATCCTCAACTAAAAAGGGATTGCATATTAGTCGGTAAGTTTGAGTTGAGTTATCTCATGCTGATGAATGATTCAAACTACCCATGGTTTATTCTTGTACCTGATCGGGAAGATATAAAAGAAATATTTCAGTTAAGCGGAAAAGATCAAACAGAACTTCTTAAAGAAATATCTTATTTGTCAGAGTTACTTCACAATAATTTTAATGCTGATAAAATAAATGTTGCAGCTCTTGGGAATGTTGTACCGCAGTTGCATATACATATTATTGTAAGGTATGCCGGTGACCCTGCATGGCCCTCACCTGTCTGGGGAAAAGTTACGGCAAAAGAATATACGGGAGAAGAAAAAGAAAGCATTCTTACCAAATTAAAAGCATTAATTAAAAAAGATTTTACTTTTAATTTATAAACGGTTAAATATCTTTTTCCGTATCATATAAAACAACGCTTTCCTGTTCATTTGGATCATTCCTGGCTATTATAGCAACAGCTTCTTCTGTACTGCTTAAATTAACAGGCTGATGAGGCAGATTAGCCGGAATAAAAATGAAATCCCCGCTTTCATTAATTACAGACTGCGCTAATCCTTTGCCGTATCTTGTCTTAACTCTGCCTTTTAACAGGTATATAGCTGTTTCATATCCTTCATGATAATGAGGTTCAGCTTTTGCACCCGGCGGTATTATAACTATATTCATGGCAATACCCTTTGCACCGGAGTTATTTCCGGATATACCAACGAAATTAGGTAATCCCTGCTTTGTCATTACCTCTGCTTCCGGTTTAATTGTAATTATTGCACCGCCTGCAGATGTCTCTGCCGAAATATTTTTTTCCTGCATTGTGTTTTCCCGGTTTATATCAGAAAGGTATACGAATTTTATAAAAAAAATTTTATAAAACAAATATTTTTCTTTGCTTTTCTAATTACATATGTTTGGACTTAAAAATATTATAAGAATATGCTAAAAATAACAAAACCTAATACACCCATCCTGTTAATATTATTTATATTCCTGTTTCAGTCCTGCACCTTCATTATTTATGCCGGCACACCGGAAGCGACAGACCGTATAAATAATTTAATTCCAAAACCATTGTTTGCTGAAACTACAGGGGGAGCCTTTACTCTTAAAGAAGGGATGAAAATCCAGGCTGGCCAAACGGCCCGGGATGTCGGTCAATATCTTGCAGATAAACTAAATGCTTCCACCGGCTTTAATATAACAGTTACACCGGAAGAGGGGGATATTGTATTAAGATTAGATGAGAAGGATGTTGCTCTGGGCGAAGAGGGATATGCACTAAAAATAACACAGAATAAAGTAGAGTTATCAGCATATAAAACTCCGGGTCTTTTTTACGGCATACAGACAATCAGACAGCTTCTGCCTCCTGAAATAGAAAGCTCTTCAGTAAGGAATATAAAATGGGAGATTCCTACAGGAGTAGTAAGAGACCGGCCGCGGTTTCAGTGGAGGGGAGCAATGCTTGATGTTGCCCGGCATTTTTTTAGCACAGATGATGTAAAAAAGTATATTGATTTATTAGCTCAATATAAGTTCAACCGTTTCCATCTTCATTTATCCGATGACCAGGGATGGAGAATAGAAATAAAATCATGGCCAAAACTTACTGAAATTGGCGGCAGTGGTTCGGTTAATAATGAGAAACCAGGATTTTATACACAGGAAGAATTTTCCGGTATTATAAAGTACGCCGCTGAAAGATTCATTACTGTTATTCCTGAAATTGATATGCCCGGACATACCCATGCGGCACTTGTTTCTTACCCGGAATTAAACTGCGATGATTCAATACGTACACCATATACAGGAATAGCTGTCGGCTTCAGCAGCTTATGTATTGATAAGGATATTACCTACCAATTTGTTAAAGATGTTGTAAGGGAAATTTCAGCTTTATTGCCGGGAGAGTATTTTCATGTTGGCGGTGATGAAGCTTCATCAACTGACTTATCCGACTATATCAGGTTTATTGATTCTGTACAGAATATAGTTAATTCAAATGGCAAAAAAATGGTTGGGTGGGAAGAAATAATTCAAACGGATCTAAAAAAGAGTTCTGTTGCTCAATTATGGAGGGGGAAGGCTGGCCGGGAAGCAGCAGACAAGGGAGCTAAAGTAATTCTATCACCTGCTCCTAAAATATATATAGATATGAAATATGACAGTACCACAGTACTGGGCCTGAATTGGGCAGCCTATATTGAAGTTAATGATGCTTATGACTGGAAGCCTGAGGAATATATACAAGGCGTAACTGAGTATGATATACTTGGAATTGAAGCCCCCTTATGGAGTGAAACGCTTACAACATTTGATCATATAGAATTTTTAGCTTTTCCCCGTATACTGGGAGTTGCAGAAATAGCCTGGTCTCAAAAACATGCGCGGAACTGGAATGAATATAAACTGCGCCTTGGCAACCACGGTACACGCTTAAATATTATGCAGATTGACTTTTATAAATCACCTTTTGTAGAATGGAATGACTGAGTTTCGGAGTAACAATCCTGTTACTCCACTGCTCCATCCCTCGGATCTGATATCCATTTTGTCATCAGGTATCTGTCATGATCTGCAAATCCGAATTTACGGTATACTTCCAGTGCATAAACATTTTGCCTGTCAACCTCAAGGTGAAACGCCTTAATTCCAAGACCTGCTAATTCCTGTTCAACATATTTAAGTGTTTGTTTACCAATGCCTTTTCCCCTGAATTTTTCACGGATATAAAATTCATCAACAAGGGCATCAATACCAAAATATTCAAGGCTGTACCCAAAAGTGACCAGGATATATCCGGCAGGTTCATCATCAATTAGTATAAGCCACAACTTTCCGTACACAGGATTTTCAAATAATTTTTTTAATGCTGAAGTTAATATCTGCGGATTATGAGGAAGATGTTCAATTAAATAAAACTCCGCAGTCATTTCAAGCAAAAGCGGAATGTCGCTTTCAACGGCAAGTTTATATGTCATTTTTTTCTGAACTAATGAAATATTCTAATCATTTAAAGAATTGAATGAACCGATCTTTGTTTCAAATTCTGTTAATAAAGTGAAGCGGTCATCAAGCTCTTCATATTTTTCTTTATGCTTTTCAAGATAATCAACATATGCTTTTTCAGAATCAAACCTGTCTATAGTTACATAACTTCTTGAAGCTTCTATCCCCTTTATTAATTCAGTACCTAAATATTCTTTATTTGATTTAAAGAATTTAACCCAATCACCTTTAGGACCATATGATTGTTCAAATTCTTCTTCACTGCCCGGCTTAACTTTATATTCCCATATAACAATAAACATATAATTTATTTTTTGTTTATGATTACTGCACTAAGATAAGACATAATTAGCGGATGAACAACATTTTTAAATACAGAAAGTTCGGGCTGAAATAATGTTGCAATCATAAAAGGATGAGTAGTATGTTCTATGATTTTTACTTCTTCATTTTCATCTCTTCCGGAAATTTTAAAGTCACTGTCAGCAAACAAATATTCAAAGTCAGGATTAAGTCCATAACTGCAAAAATATTCCTCAACAGTTTCATCTGCTTCAAATATTTTATTTATCCGGCTTCCTTTATCAAAGTATATTTTTCCGTTTGCTCCTAACATTGAACATGCTAAAGGATAAATAAGTTTAAATGAAGTTTCCGGATTCGACTCTGCATGATCTGCATTCATCCTTCCTAGTGCATTCCTTACATATTCAATTACAGTATGCTGAAAACCGCCGCATGTTCCAAGGAAAGGGATATTATTTTCCCGCGCATATTTAATTCCCTTTAATGCTCCCTCCATATTTTTGTAAGGACTCCCCGGAACACACCATAAGCCGTCAAATGTATTTAATAATTCTTCATAATTATTCGCAAGTTTTTCTGTACCTATCCATTCATACGATCAATTTAAATCCAGTTCCTTTGATGCAAGTTCAAGTGCCCGGGGTATTGCAGTATGCGCACGTACTGATGTACTAAAATCCCCTATAAAACCTATTTTTATTTTACCATTCATGTTATTGCAATATTTTATGTAATAAAAAAATAATATCTGCTTCAGGAGTAAAGAAATAATATTTGGATAATGTTTTGAAAGGTACCGGATAATATAAAAAGACAGTAAAATTATTACAAATTTATTTTGAATAGGAGTAGGGCTAATTATTACTTATAAAAGATGTTTATATTTTTGATTTTCTTCTTTTAAAAATATTTCTGCCCAGATTAGAATTAATTATTGCGACAGAAAAAATAATAACCGCCGTTGCAATTATTATCCTTATATTAATTATCTCGTCTGCCATAAGCCATCCGAGAAATATTGCAACTACAGGATTAACATAGGCATAAGTTGAAGCTCGTGAAGGGCCTGCGGCGCCAATCAGCCAGATATATGAAGAGAACCCGATGATAGAGCCGAAGAATATCAAATAATTTAAAGCGGCAAATGATCTAAAGGATACTCCTTCTATGTCAACTTTACTTATCTCACCCGTTATAAGACTGACAAGAAATAATAGAGTACCTCCTGCCAGCATCTGCATAGCAATGGCCACTAATTTTGATTCCGGCTGAACTGCATTCCTGGTATAAACAGTACCGGCTGCCCATGAAAGAGAGGCAAAAAGAATAGCTGCAATACCGGTAAGATTAACATTACCGCCATTTATATTAAAAGGATTTATTAAGAATATAAGTCCGGCAAATCCCAGGATAACACCTGAAGTGATTTTAACGGAAGGTTTATCTCCTTTTTTTGATATCCAGCTTATAATCACTACCCAGATAGGAACTGTAGCTACCAACACAGCCGTTAAACCGGAAGGGACAAACTGCTCAGCCCATACTACCCCGCCGTTTCCACCGAGCAATAAAAAACCTCCGATTATAAAAGATGATTTCCAGTGTACCGTTTTTATTTTGGAAGGAGATTTATACATTGCGAAAGCAAACAAAATTAATCCTGCGGCAATAAACCGTATACCTGCCATAAAAAAAGGAGGAAGAGTTTCAATTGCAAATCTTATTGCCAGGTATGTTGATCCCCATATTGTATAAACTGCTGCAAAAGCAGCAACAAGCTTTATAATATCTGTCTTGTCTTTCAAAACATCTCCAAAAATTAAAATCAAAAAAAACAAAACATAAATAAATTCTCTACCGGAATATGAACATCAAATTTAATTGGACAAACTGATGCGGGAACTTAAGAAAGAAAAAACAAAATTATTCCATTACTGCAAAATAATGCAATGAAATAATTTTGTGTTTAATATGAGCAGGTTAAATAGTACGGGTTATTAAAATATGGAAACCAGGTTAAGGTTACTTCTCTTCATTCATATGTCTTAACCGGTCAGCCAGAGCTTTTAAAATCTGAGTAATGAACATGGGGGTCTGCTGAAGAAGGAATTGGAATCTTCTTTCATCAATAACAGCTAATTTGCATTTGGTTTTAGCAACAACAGTAGCACTGCGGGGTTTATTTTCAATAAGAGCCATTTCGCCCAATATTTCGCCGGGTCCGGCTATATAAACAGTTTTATCGTGTGCACGTATTTCAACTTTCCCTTCTAATATGGAAAACATTGTGTTTCCCGGGTCACCTTCCACAAATATAAATTCTCCCTGGTCGTAACTTCTAAATTCAGTATTGGCCATCGTAGAGCTTTTTGGCATTATCACATTTCTCCAGTAATTGTTTTCCAGACCTTGCGTTACCCTCAAATAATTTTTGCAGCGTAAAGTTATATTATAAATTAGGAATTTCTTTTGATTGTAATCACTGTAAATTATAATATGTTTTTATGGTCTCAAGATTATCTGCATCCTTAATGGTTTTATCATGCCTCCAGCGTGATATACGCGGGAAACGAACTGCTACTCCTGATTTATGTCTTGTTGATTTCTGTATCCCTTCAAACGCAAGTTCAAATACAAGTACGGGTTTTACTGTACGTACAGGGCCAAATTTTTCTAAAGTATTCTTTCGTATAAACTCATCTACTTTTCTTATTTCTTCATCCGTTAACCCGGAATATGCTTTTGCAAATGGGACAAGCTCTTCTCCCTTCCATACAGCAAAGGTATAATCTGTATAAAGAGTAGATCTTCTGCCATGCCCCTGCTGTGCATAAATTAATACAGCATCCACAGTAAGCGGATCAATTTTCCACTTCCACCAATCCCCTTTTCGTCTTCCCACTTTATATGAAGAACTTTTTCTTTTCAGCATCAACCCTTCAACTGAGCGGCTGCGGGATTCTTCTCTAATTAGCCTCAACTCTTTCCATGAATTCTTTTCCACAACCGGAGACAAAATCATTTTTGAGTCAGCCAGATTATTAACTGCTGTACTTAATATTTTTCTCCTCTCTGATAATTCTTTTTCACGTATATCTTCACATTTATATTCCAGTATATCATAAGCAATAATTACTACAGGAACTTCTTCAATAATTTTTTTAGTAAGATTTTTTCTGCCTATTCTTTTCTGCAGTCCGCTAAAAGGAAGTGGTTTGTTATCCTTCCATGAAATAATTTCGCCGTCAATAACAGTACCGTTAGGCAGAAACTTTGCCATTTCATAAAGTTCAGGAAAACGTTCATTGATAAGATCTTCTCCGCGGGTCCAGATAAATACTTCATCCTCCCTTTTTAATAGCTGCGATCTAATCCCATCCCATTTCCATTCTGCCTGCCATTCGGTTATATCCCCAAGTTTTTCAACATCATCATCAAGCTGGTAAGCCAGGTAAAACGGGTAAGGACGGCTAATATCTGCATCTTTTGTATTATGTGAAATCAACTGATTATAAAAATTTGCTGTAGGATTCCAGTTGCCCATAAGACGATGAGAGATAACAGATTCATCTATTCCGCTGAAATTTGTTAATGCTTTAATTACAATTTTTGCTGAAACACCTACACGGAAGCCGCCCGTAATTAATTTGTTCCACACAAATCTTTCTTTTGAACTCATCTGCATCCAGGATGATATAATTTCCCGTTTTTGATTCTCTTCACTTTCTTTTCTTAAAGGAAGCAGTTTTTCTTCAACCCAGGTATGCAGGGGAATATTAGTAGAAGAACCGGTATTTGGAAGAAGTAATGTAATCGTTTCAGCAAGATCGCCAACTGTGGAATAACATTCATCAAACAGCCACTTCGGAATACCCGCAATTTCTGCTGACCATTCTCTCAGTTTCCTGGTTGGTACAACCTGCTTGGGCTTCCTTCCGGTAAGAAAACTTACAGTCCATATAATATTTTCCGGCTGAGATGAACCAAAATATTCTACCAGCGCTTCAATCTTTGCATTGGTTTTTGTTGTTTCATCAAGATTTCTAAAAAGTTCGGCAAATTGTTTCAAGTTTACAGGCTCAATATTTTTAGTTTTCTGTTTCTTCCCCAGAACCTATTCCGGCTTGTTGGGAATTTGGTGATAAGCTATCATTAACTTCTCCTTCAAACATTGTATTAAGTACACCGGCATTCCATCCGTTTTCCTTTAGCCAGTTTACAAGGGGCGAAGAGTAGCCGTGTGTAACACATACCTGTTCTGCCCCGGTTTCTTTTATAGTGGAAACGAGACCATCCCAGTCAGCATGGTCTGATAAAATAAATCCTTTATCAACATTTCTTCTTCTCCTGTTTCCTCTTATCTGCATCCAGCCTGATGCGAAAGCGTCGGATATTTCGTAAAACCTTTTTGTCCATGCGGCAGAATCTGCAGACGGCGGAGCGATAATTATTGCGCCTTTAAATAACTCCTTATCCTCCACCTCACCTATATAATTTGTTTCGGGAAGATTCACTCCTGTATTCCTGTAACATTGATTTATATTTTCTACTGCTCCGTGTGTATAAATTTTACCTATTGAAGTATCCAGCCCGGATAAAACCCTTTGAGCTTTCCCAAGAGCATATCCATAGATTATACTTGTAATTTCATTGTTGCGGTTTCTGCGCCACCAGTTGTTTATATCATCAAAAATTTCCTGCTGTCTGCACCATTTATATACAGGAAGTCCAAATGTAGATTCGGTTATAAAAGTATGACATTTAACCAGTTCGAACGGAGCACATGTATCATCGGCTTCAATTTTATAATCGCCGCTTATAACACAAACTTCGCCTTTATATTCTAACCTGACCTGAGCCGAGCCAAGGATATGCCCGGCAGGATGAAGAGAGACTTTTACATCATTTATATTTAATGATTCATTGTAATTAATAACCTGGAGGTTGATATCACTACCCAACCGCAGTCTTAGTAAGAGTTCACTTTCTTTTACAGCCAGATATTTTTTACTTCCCCACTTTGCATGATCAGAATGTGCATGGGTAATAACTGCTTTATCAACAGCCCGCCAGGGGTCAATGTAAAAGTCTCCGGCTTCGCAAAATAGTCCGCAGTTATTAAGAGTTAACAATTTTTTATTCATTTTTGTCCGAATTTTCTACAAAAAAGTATTAAATAAAACGGATATTGAAAGTAACCTTTTTTAGACTCTTTGGTCTAATATATTATAAAATAAGAAGGAGCACTCTGATGTTTGACAAATTTACTAAAAGTGGAGTAATATTTTCCCTGATAATATTTTCTCTCATCTCATTAGCTTGTAACAGAGAAGCCTATGATGATTACAATTATAGTGAAGATAATAATTTGAAAGTCCTTCATGAAAAAACATTTAAAATAGAACCGGGAAAATCATTAAGAATTGAAGGCTCATCCGGAAATATTATGCTTACTACCTGGGATAAACCGGAAGTATATATAAAAATTATGGGGAATGAAAAAGCTGAAAGAAAAGTTCGGTTTAATTTTGATAACGATAGTGATGAAGTAGAAGTTATTGCAAGAAGAGATGATTCATTTTTTAACTGGAGCAGCGGTATAAGGATAAAATTTGAAGTGAAAATCCCTTCTAATTTTAATCCTAATTTGCATACATCGGGGGGTGATATCAGGCTGGCAGGTGTTAATGGGAAAACTTTAGCCAAAACCTCCGGCGGTGATATATTGGCAAGATATTTAAGAGGAGATATAAATATATCAACTTCCGGCGGTGATGTAAACCTGGAAAGTATAAAGGGAAATATAAGAGCTTCCACCTCGGGGGGTGATATTGATGCAATTGATTTTGAAGGTATACTTGATGTTTCTACTTCCGGTGGTAATATTAGTCTTGACGGAAAAAATGCAGAGATAGAAGCCACAACTTCAGGCGGAAATGTTGAGTTAAGATATTCGGGTGAAAACAAGGGAATTGAATTATCTACATCCGGAGGAAATATACGCATATCTCTGCCGGCTGATTTTGATGCATATGCAAGATTATCTTCATCAGGCGGGAGTGTTGAGTGTGATTTTCCAGCAAATAATATAAGAAAAATTTCTGCTAATAAATTTGAAGCGGACCTTAATAGCGGTGGAAATCCTCTTATTGCTAAAACTTCCGGAGGAAGTATAAGGGTAAGAACACAATAGTTTTTCTCTCTTTAATTTTTTTGCAGTCATCACAAGGATAAATTTATCTTGTAATAATAAGATATGTTTAATAGTTTTGATCAAAACTTAAGACTAAAATATGGAAACACCTTACATTTACAATTTTCTTAATGATGATGAAATGCTCAGGATCTCAAATAAAATTAAAGAGCATGAAAAAAATACCAGCGGTGAAATTTGTGTCAGTATAAAAGAAGGAAAGACATTCAATGAAAAGAAAAAAGACCTGAAACAACTGGCTGAAGAAGAATTTTTCAGGAGAAATATTGACAAGACTAAAGATAAAACAGGGATATTAATCTTTATACTGCTAAAGGAAAAAAAATTTTATATACTTGCAGATTCAGGCATTAATGAAAAGGTATCTCCGGAAACATGGGATTCAATTAAAGATAAAATGCAGGTTATGTTTTCTGATGGGAAATTTGCCAAAGGGATTATTTATAGTATAGAAGAAGTGGGAATAATATTAGCCCGGCATTTTCCTATTAAAGCCGGGGACATAAATGAATTATCAAATAAAATAAATTTTTGATCTCGGTTTATGTCAAAGATAGACAGGACTTGTTAATCCTTATTGCTTTCCTAACCGACAACCACCCCAATTTTGTCTCCGACAAAATATCCCCGCCCCAGCCTACCGGCAGGCAGGTTCTCAAGACGGGGATTAACGTTTCATTTTTAAGTTATGCACTCTTTAAATTTCCTGGTAATTAAAACATACTATTTATCCGGATTTATCAACCCTGATTAATTTACGTTATTAAGATAAGGCTTTACTTTACTCTCAATCATCTGTTTAGGAACTGCACCAATAACTCCATCTACAACTTTACCATCTTTAAATATACCTAGTGTCGGAATGCTTCTAATTCCATAACGGACAGCTATATCCTGGTTATCATCAGTATTTAATTTTACAACTTTCAGTTTACCCTGGTATTCTTTTGCAATTTCTTCTACAACCGGAGCAACCATTCTACATGGCCCGCACCATGGAGCCCAAAAATCAACCAGCACCGGTACATCAGATTTAAGTACTTCCTGTTCAAAATTTAAGCCTGTTCCTTCAATTACATTTTGCATTTTATTTCCTTTTGTTTTTACATCTGTAAGATGATATAAACAGGAAAAGGTTTCATGCCGTATTATTAACAAATCAGTAACAAAATAGTTAATGTGTTATCAGGCAAAAATCATCGTAGCATAAAAAAGGCGGATAGAATCCGCCCAAAAACCGGCTATTTTCGAATAGCCGCCTTATTATTCCAGAATCGGTTCGGCAATAATGTCTTTTTCTTTTTTTCCGGTTAATTTTCTGAAAAATGCTGGAATCTTTTCTTTCCACATTTCAGCCTTCAGATAAATAGCGGGAACAAGGATAAGAGTTAAAAACATGGAACTTGATAAACCGCCGATTAATGCCCATGCCAGGCCATGTTTCCACTCTGAGCCGGAGCTTGATGAGAGTGCAATCGGCATCATACCAATAATCATTGAGGCAGTAGTCATAATAATCGGCCTTATTCTTGATTTACCAGCTTCCAATAATGCATCGTAGCTGCTCATTCCGTCCAGTTTCATCTGGTTGGCTCTGTCAACAAGAAGAATTGCATTTTTACCCACCAATCCTACAAGCATTATTATTCCAAGCAGCGAAAATATACTAAGTGAATTCATTGTAAGCGCTAATGCAAGCAATGCACCAACCATTGCTACAGGAATTGAAAACAACACAACAAAGGGATATAAATATGAATCATATAATGCAACCATAATCATATAAACAAAAAGAATACCGGCAAGCATAGCAAGCCCCATATCCCCAAATGAATCTGACTGCATTTTCAGATCGCCTTCGTAGTTTATTTCAATACCATCAGGAAGTTTTTCCTTTGCAAGGGCGGCTTTAATATCTTCGCCAATGCTTCCGCTGGGCCTTCCAAGCGCCTGTGAATATATGAATACAGAATTGATCCTGTCTCTTCT
>JAWOJF010000108.1:0-3287 GCA_046481785.1 Ignavibacteriaceae bacterium
CTTGAAGAATGGAAAAAAACAAAAGATACTATTCATTTATATGCACAGATTATTGGAAAGATAAGACTTGCACTGTGTCCCCCTCTTAACCACTGGTGGCATGTTACGCTGTATGTATCTTCATCAGGTTTAACAACGCGGGCTGTTCCGTACAAAAATGGAATTTTTGAAATTGTATTCGATATGATTAAACATGAACTTGTTATTAAAACAAGCAGGGGGGAAAGACAATCATTTATACTATATGATGGACTTTCAGTTGCAGAATTTTACAGCAAAATATTTAATTATTTAAGTGAACTCCGCATACAGGCTGAGATACTTGCTTTACCGTACGGATTACCGATTGAAGAACCTTTTGCCGCCGACACAGTACATGCTTCTTATGACAAAAATTACGTAGAAAGATTCCATAAAATTTTAACAGGAGTGAATGGTATCTTTGAAGAATTCAGAGGAAGGTTTAACGGCAAATCCACACCTGTTCATCTTTTCTGGCACAGCTTTGATCTTGCATTAACAAGATTTTCCGGCAGGCCGGCAGCAATACCTGAAAATATGGGAATGGTTGACAGGGAGGCATATTCACATGAAGTTATAAGCTTCGGCTTCTGGGCAGGAGATGATAATATTCCTGCACCGGCATTTTATTCCTATACATATCCGCAGCCCGCGGGATTAACAGATGAGCCTTTAAAACCTGAAGCGGCCTATTGGGGCGAACTGCGCGGCGGCGCAATGGCATTTTTAATGTATGATGAAATGCGTAAAGCTGAATCACCTAAAAAAGCTATTCTTGATTTTTTAGAAAGCGCATACCAGGCAGGCGCAAAAACTGCAGCCTGGAACACAGAGGAATTCAAATCCAATTATTTTTAATAATATGTAGAAATATTTGGTCCCCTTTATATAAAGACAGCACCTGCCTGAACAAAACTATATTGAAATAGCATTGTACAGGCAGGAAACTCTGTTCTATAAGACAAACTTTATTATTACACCCAGTCTTTTACTTCAACAGCAGTGCCTTAAGTGTTTTTTCAAATCTTTGTCCCGGGTTTATGCTCTCAGCTATTAATCTTATATAGTAAATACCGCTTGAGAGGTTGCCTGCGTTCCAGGTAATATTATGAGTTCCGCGGTTCTCAATTCTGTCAACAAGTGTAACAACCTTCTGGCATAACATATCATATACCTCAACTTTAACAGATGCATCATCCGGAATGGAATAGCTTATTACAGTTGATGGATTAAAAGGATTAGGATAATTCTGAGATAAGCTGTAATCCAAAGGAGTAATTACTACCTCATCACTAACCGATGTAATGATTGGGAAACCGATATTATCAAAGGTTGCAGAAATATTTCCTTCGTTAAGCGGTGTAGCAAACAAACCAACATAAACAGTGCTGTCAAGATTATCTGTAACTGTTTTCAGCGGGTTACCCCAGTTAGTACCGTCAACAGAGGAGTATACAGAAAAAGATCCGTCTGCTCTGATGATACGAATATATAAGGGGAAAGTTATGCCCCTAATACTCTCGTCATTAAAGTTCCTGTTTGTACGGTTGGTAAGATGAAGCCTTGTGCCTGCAGCAGATAATGCAAAACAGAGGCTCCCCGGTTCAAGGCTGTTGCGGAGCATTATACCTGCTCTAAAAACCCTGTCCGACGCAGTCTGGCTTATACGTGTTGATAACGTACATGCTCCTGCAACTGTCTTGTTTACAAATAGTATGTTTTCAGAAAAATTAGGATTTGTATATTCGCCTTCAATAGTAAGTGTAACAGAATTATCGTCAAGAATTACCGTTCCGGGATTAAGCCATGTACCAATATTAGCAGTCAGCCATTCCCTGTATACAATCTGCACTTGTGTTCCGTCAGCAATTTTATTTTTAGCTAAGGCACTATCCTCAACATTGGCAATAGTAATATCATACTCTGCATTTATGTTAAGCGGCGAAGTTGTTAACAGAACATTATGTTTATCGGACTGTAGTTCAGCGCTTAATATCTGCACTCCGCCTGATATAGTATAATTAGCAGGATTTTCGCAGCTAAGTTCACTCATTTTTTCATTAAAAGTTATCATAATTTTAGTTTCATCGGGTCCTGTTTGATATACATCAGAGGTAACAACTTCCGGGGGAGTCACATCAACTGCAGTACTGAAAACAATTGAATCACTTAAACTGGAGTTAAAGAAATAGTTTGTAGTCCGAATCTTATATACATAAGGCTGGTTCTCAACAAGGTTTGAATCCACAAACGAAGTTTCTCCCAGCAGCATAGTATCTATTGAAATACCATCCCTCAATATCTCATAGTACCATACCCGGTTATCATTCTTTAATGACTGATCAGGTCCGGTCCAGTTCATGCTGACAGTCCAGTTATCCAACTGAGTAACAGAAAAATCTAAAGCGGCATCAGGCTCTCCGTGAGCAACACTTTTATCCTGTGCAAATATCCATGCATTAAGGCCGGGTGTATTATTAACACGGTATGAAATTTCATGGCCGGCACCGTCAAATTCAGTATAACGGACATTTGTACCGCCATACTCAATGATTGCATTGTATAAACCCCGCGAAGCCTCAACCGGAACACTTTCATCAACATTTCCGTGGAACAACCATAAGGGGGTTTGAGAACATTCCGGTGCAGTGGAGGGGTAACCGCCGCCGCACTCAGAATATGCTGCAGCAAATCTGCCTGGTTGTTTTGATATTACATTTATAGTTCCAAGTCCGCCCATTGATTTACCATGTATATACAGTCTGTTTGTATCAATCGGGAATTCAGCAATTAGCGAATCGAGTACTTCCAGTGCAAGCCGGATAGGTGTGGTAAAAGCCGTGTCCGAATTAGTACCCCAGCTTCCAAATTCAGGCGGGCAAAGTGGTGTGAATATAAAGCATGGGTTAGCTGCCTGGTACTCAGTATAAAGGTACCATTTACTATTTTCGTATACAGGGAGGCCGTAAGGATGCAAACTAACTATTATCGGATAGCTTTGTGTTGAATCATAGTTTGTAGGAGTAAGAAAGCCAAACTGGAGGCCCTCACGCTCACCGCGTTGAACTTCAGAGAGGCGGCTCTGAGACCAGGAATTATTAATAGAGACACAAACAATAAGTATCATTAGTAGTAAGAGTTTTTTCATAGCTATACACCTTTTATTTATGGAAAGAAGATTATCCCTGTCGCTACGGGAAGGGAATGAAAAAATACAGCGTCTCCTGAGGTGTAACCTGATAAGAAAAGGATTTATTGTGTGTGAA
>JAWOJF010000111.1:0-5242 GCA_046481785.1 Ignavibacteriaceae bacterium
AGCAACCTTCTGACCTAATATATTGTAGATTGTAAGACTTACATTAGACATTCTGCCTAAGTCAAATTCAATGTTTGTCATTGGGTTAAACGGATTAGGATAATTCTGTGAAAGCGCAAAACCTTCAGGTAATCCGGGACGTTCAAGTACACCGGTAACAAGGGTAAAGAAATCAACTTTGTCAACACCAATTCCGCCGCCTGTTGCACGCAGCTCAATCTGGTTAGTACCGGCATTAAAGGCAAGGTTAGTAAAGTTCTGTGATTCCCATTCACCTTCGGTAGCTTCCAGAGTTACTGAAGAAGCTAATGCAGAATTCAGATAAAGTTCAAAATTTTGATCTGCCTCAGCAGTATAAGTTACAGCAAGAGCATATGTACCGCCGGCAGCACTTTCAAATGACACTGATACGCTGCTGTTTGCATCGGGCATATTAACAAAGAACCAATCACTTGGTGGAGCAGGATCAGTATCATTAACCTGTTCGTACATCACATCGCCATTCAGAACTGCCTCAATAGCAGAGAGGGTTGTTAGAACATTACCACCCTGAACTATATCAAGGTCACCAAAGTACATCCATCCCCATGATTTTACCACCTGGATTTCGTTAGAGCCCTGTTGAAGAGTAACTTCAACATCTGTAGTAAGCCATGATGTTGCGTCTCCTTCAAACATAACATCAGGGTCGCCGTCTGTATAAGGCTGACCATTTATATGAACTTTTTGCCCCTTGGGTGAACCAATTTCCATGTTATGATGGAATCTAAGGGTATAAGAACCGGCAGCAGGAGCGTCGTATGTCCATGTAATAGAGGGACCTTCCTGTAAACGTATTGCCACTGGATAATCATATCCAACAATTTCAGCTCCGCCGGCAAGTGTACCGCTTTCAACTTCAATTGATCCGGCAGGTTCAATAACAGGTGCACTTACAATTGCTTCAATTGCAGCAACGTACTGGGCTATATTAGATTCGAATGTTGCTTTTTGAGTTGGGAACCAGTTTAAATCTCCCAGGGGCAAACCATCTGTACTTGCAGTAAGTAAGCTGGCAGTAGTATAGCTGAAATTCTCAGGAACACCTCTTGGTGTATTTGCCGGCCAGCTTGGGCAGGTATGGCAGGTATCCCCTCCAATTACCGGATACTGCCAGAAATAAGTTGTTGATGGTGTTTCCCCGCCATAATATTGAGATGAACGTACTTCTTCAATATATGCTATCATATTATTAATTATATCATCAGTAGGATAAGTAGGAAAATCAGGCCTTTCAGTTAACCATGTTGTATCCTGCACTGCAATTCCTTCAAACGGAGTAACATAATCTTCCTCTAAAACAGGTCCAATAAAATACTGTCTTCTTATAGAATCAGCATACCATGTCTCAAATCTTGGATCAAGATAAGCGGCAGAATTTGAGAAAAGAATTGTACGTCCTTCATCAAGCCCGTACCTGGTAGGCAATGCTCCAAAGTGGAAAATTCCTGAAGTATAAGCTCTTGGATCACGGTTAGGGCTAAGTAGTTCGTCGGTATTATTAGCTTCACCATCCCAAAAAGCATTAACAATCAGGTTATTAGTAAAATAAGCAGTTTTTAACCATGGGCTTGTATTTATATTACGACCAATATTAACAAGTGTGTTGTGATTAAACCTGAGGTAATTAGCAACACCGCTTTCTAACTGAAATGCTGAGAAAGCAATATTGAAGAAGGTGTTATTTTCTATAATAACAGTATCCTGATCTGACCAAATTGTAAGCCCTCTGCCTGACCATAACTGAGTTGGCGGAGTTTCAATTAAATTACGATAAATGTTATTTGTAATAAAAATATCGTTGTTTGAACCAGTCCATGCAATTATTGCAAAACTATTACGTTCAAAAATACAATTGTCAATTTCAAAGCGTGAGTCACTTGCATCTATTTGAATAGGCTGATATAAAGCTCCCTGAGATCCGCCATCATCAGCACCAATAAAATAGATATTTCTAAAAGTAATAGAACCATTACCGGTAATCATTCTTCCGTTTAATGTACCGTCTTCCCTGGCAACCTGTTGAAAAACTGCCGGGTGGCCATTAGGATCATTTGGATCAGGATCTTCACCCACAACTCTCAGATGCCATCCAACATTCTCAATGGTTTCATCATTCCAATAATAGCCGCCCTTACGCAGTTTGTAAACACGGTTAAGATTAGCTCTTGAACCATCAGCAAGGGTATCGGCAAGTATAGCTGAACGAAGAGCATTTGGAATAATATTGCCTTCGTTATCCTGCCATTCAACAATCATTTCATCGCCCTGGGCATATACTTCCTGCACAGGGTTAAAAACCACAGCGGCAAAAAGTATAAATAGAGTAAACATGTAATAAAGCCTCATAAGTAATCCTCCAATTATTTATTAGTTGTTAGTGATTATTATAGAATAAATCTTATTCCCAGATCCATTGTAAACCCATAATATTCAGTATAAGAGGCGTTGGTCTCCAGATTGCCTCTATACTCTCTGTCTGTTCTTTTATTAAGATTTGTCAGGTTAGCATACACCTGTAAGCCCCAGTCAAGTTTTTGCTGTAGCGTTAAATCCCAGCGGTAGTAAGTACCGGTATATTTATCTAAAGCGGCATCTTTGTCTATCCATGCTGTTTTATCGCTTTGTAATAGATATGAAACACGGGCTGAGAAGCCTTTAAAGTCATAACCAAAAGTAACATTAAGAATATTACCCGGCTGGTAAGGCATCCTGCTTGTTCTAATTGTATCCGAAACTACATAGCTGGTTCTGGGCGGAGTTCCGGTTATTATGCGTCTTGTAGTATATACCTGCTTATCAATTTCTGAAAAGATTCTTGTATAATTTACATTTAGCACAATGCCCTGAAGAAATGAAGGCAAATACCAAAAATGAGTCTGCCATTCCAATTCAAACCCTTCGTAATATGCCGGGCGTTGGTTGTTAACATACGTATCCATCCAAGGATTATTAGCACGCCAGCTTTCGGGAATGTTTGAGCCTTCCGGCGATGGGATACCGCTTCTAAGCTGATAGCCAGTCTGGAAAATCAGGTTTTCAATTTTTTTATGGAAACCTGAAACAGTAAAAAATCCTATATGGTTTTGATATACCTGGATTGAAGCATCATAGTTTTCAGACCTGGCAGGTTTTAAGAAGGCGTTATTAGCACGTATATAATTGCCATAAATATCTATTCTGCTTATTGGAGCATATTGTATATAGTCTGGTCTTGTAAGAGTTTCAGTTCTTGCCAAACGAACCTTCAGCCAATCGGCAGGGCTAACAATTAAGTGAACCATTGGCAGCCAGAACTCATTCTCTCTAATATTAGTCAGTTTCTCATAGTCCGGCGGCGGCTGGCTGCCTGAGGTGCTTGTTCCCCTAAACCTTTGTCCGTTATATTCGGAATAATCTTTTTCATAGCGGACACCGGGAATAAGAGTAATAAAATCCCAGGTCAACTCACTCATAAGATAAAATGCCTGGTAACGCTCAACACCATCATAATCATTTCCTAACGAGCCGGTACCAAAAGTTAACCAGTTATCAGGATATTCAGTCTTCGTATTTTTTAATGCATCTGTAAACTGTCTTAATATTCTCTCATCAATCATAAATCCAAGGTCATATTCGCCCTCCAGAAAACGGGGACTTGGATCGGGCAGCAGAAACCGGGAAACAGGGAAAGAAGCATAACTCCTTGCAAGGGCTGAATCACTTTCCCAATTCCAGTCATTCGGGTAACGTGAGGACAAATATCTTAAAGCAGAGACGATAACATTATTATAGTTTCCGCCGTATTGCAAACCATCCTGCCCCCATTGCTCCTCATCATTATCTCTTTCCAGCCAGCGGAATTTTCCACCCACTTTTAGATATCCTTTGATTTCCGAACCGAGATTAAATGGAAGCTGTGTATTAAATTGTAAAGATGTTTCCCTTTCTTCGCGCATTGTGCTGAATATATAAGCGTTTTGCAAACCGGTTAATGAAGTATCAATATTTGCAGTTGCCGGAATTTCACGGGGATCCATTCCTGCATAAACATTTCCTGTGTTAAAGGGATTGCCGTTTTCCTGAATAAAATTCCATTGATAATTTTCGGGATTGTCAGTTAATGATGACGTTGCGGAAACTGTAAAGTCATACTTAATCCAGTTAAAATCCTGATCAATGCCAACTGAGCCTAAAAATACCGAAGTGGTACTGTCAATATTTTCCAGCATATACTGATGCCTGTTAGCTGATACATCCATTGTATTAACGCGGTTAATTGCTTCACCATTTACACGGTTAAAAAATGCATTACCTGTAAGTTTACCTGAAGGTATAAGATAATCGAGTAGAACACTTGCACCCGTCCTGTTCCGGGTAACTGCTTCATCCCTCAGATGAATATTTTGAGGCTCTACATAAATATTAGGAGCAACACCTACCTGAGTATAGTTCCCGGTAAATTTATCTGCACTACGGTCATACTCATCAAGATTAAGATTTACAATGGCTCCCAGATTATTATTAAAAAAACGATTACTAACACTAACTGTAAAAGCATAGTTGCCGTAATAATCCTGGAGTTGATTGTAACCGCCCTGGGCAGAAACAGCAAGCTGGAGCCCGGCAGGAGCTTCTCTTAATCTAAGGTCAACAGTACCGCCAAATGCATCAGCATCCATATCAGGTGTATTTGCCTTCTTCAATGTAATACCGTCCAGCATATTTGAAGAAATAAGAGAAAGGTCAACACTTCTGTCTTCAGCACCGGTAGCGGGTATACGCACTCCGTTTACTGTTACAGCATTATACTTTGGCTGTAAACCCCTTATGGATATTTTATTAGCTTCACCGCCTGAGCGTTCTATAGAAACACCGGGTAATCTTCCATGAAAGATCTGAACTGCGTTATCGGATACGAGGTGTTAAACGAGCCGCTAAGCGGCTTTATTGGCCTGAAAGACCTGACTCAGCCTTTGCTCCCGATTAAATTTGGTCCAATGGTTTCTCCAATCCAGTCGATGCTGCTCGGGGATGGCATCCCGCAGGAGATCGAGGTCTGGCGCCGCGGTCTCCTGCACTCCAGCCTGGTCGAGCGCCGCTTGATGAACCCGAAACGAATGCGCATCTGGCGCGAAGGCGAGCATGGCGTCTGGCGTGAGAACGGCGTCTGGGATCTGGATGAAAAAGGGCGGGTGGACCTGCTGCGCCCGCACCACTTTGC
>JAWOJF010000267.1:0-9133 GCA_046481785.1 Ignavibacteriaceae bacterium
CAGTACTGCAGAGGATGGTTTAAAAACGGACTTGAAGACAGGGCGATAACAAGAGACCTTGACTGGGGCGTAAAAGTTCCACTGGAAAATTCTGAGGGTAAAGTAATTTATGTCTGGTTTGATGCAGTGCTGGGATATATATCAGCGGCAAAAGACCTTTCTCAAAAACTTGAGAAACATGACCTCTGGAAAAAATACTGGCTTGATACAAATACAAAGTATATTGCATTTATTGGAAAAGATAACATAGTATTTCATTGTATAATTTTTCCAGCAATGCTTATGGCATGGAACGAAGGAGAAAAGGCAAAGTACTGTCTCCCTCAAAATGTTCCGGCTAATGAATTTCTTAATTTTGAAGGAAAGAAATTTTCCAAAAGCAGGAACTGGGGAATTGATGCAATAGATTTTCTTAAACAATTTCCGGCTGACCCGTTAAGGTACTGCCTTGCTGCAAACCTGCCGGAAACACGCGATACTGATTTTTACTGGAAAGAATTCCAAACAAGGAATAACAGCGAACTTGCCGATATACTTGGAAATTTTATTAACAGAACATTTACATTTGTCCATAAACATTTTGAAGGTAAAGTACCATCTAAAGGAAAACTTGAAAAAATTGACTCTGATATGGTGGATACAATTGCACCTTATCCTGCTGTAGTGGCAAGACATTTTGAATCATTTAAAATTAAAGACGGCGTAAATGAGATAATGAACCTGGCACGTGCAGGAAACAAATATTTTAACGATTCTGAGCCGTGGAAGACAATTAAATCTGACAAGGAAAAATGCGGCACAACTCTAAATATCTGTCTCCAGGCAATTTATACGCTTGCAGAATTATTCTATCCTGTTATTCCTGCCTCTGCTGAGAAATTGTTTAAGATACTTAATGCAGAACCTGTGGAATGGAATAAAAGCGGAAAAGATAATCTTAACGAGGGGCACCAATTAAATAATACTGAAATTTTATTCCCTAAAATTGAGGATGATGTGATTGAAGTACAAATGAATAAACTTGGACAAACCGGCACTGCTGAAGAGAAAAAAGAAGATAAAAAGCCGGAAGTAAAATCTGCAGATGATAACCTGATTACAATTGATGATTTTTCTAAAGTGCAGTTAAAGGTTGCTGAAGTTATTAGTGCAGAAAAAGTAGAAAAAAGTGAAAAACTATTGAAACTACAGGTTCAGGTTGGTAATGAACAGAGGCAGATAATTGCAGGTATTGCAAAAAGTTATACACCAGAGGATATTTTAGGTAAAAAAGTTGTTATTGTAGCTAATCTAAAACCTGCTAAACTGATGGGACTTGAATCCCAGGGAATGATACTGGCTGTAGAGGACGAAAACAATAAATTAAACGTCCTTTCAGTAAGCAGTTCAGTAAAAAGCGGGACAAGGGCTAAATAAGAGCAAGTTCAAGTGCAAGTTCAAGAGCAGGCCTGCCTGCCGAAGGCAGGAGCAAGTTCAAGTGCAAGTTTTATTGTGCCGCTCCGATGGAGCTAAAAAGTTGAGCCAATAATGTAACTCTACTAATGTTTAGCTCCTATGGAGCTGAAACGTTAGTAGGCAATGGTAAACGGAATCTATTATAAGCTCTGCCGAAGGCTTGAATTAAACTTGCTGTTGAACTTCGGATTTACCTTGATTTTATACTGTCCGATGCATAAAATTATCGGCTAAATTTGAAATTTTTTAATAATCTATTATTTATTTATAGAGGAGAAGTGATGCTTAAACAGAGTTCTTATTTACTACTACTTTCATTTGCATTTCTATTGGTTTCCTGCTCTCCAAAACAATCAGAAATAGTTGTAGCAGAATACGGCGGAAAAGAAATTTTAATGAAGGAATTTGAAGATGCATATGCTAAAAGTGCGGGTGGATATGAAATTGCTGAAAAAGACAGTTTATCGCGTCTTAAAAGTTTTCTTGATCTATATGTAAATTTTAAAATGAAATTACGGGATGCTGAAGTAAGGGGCTATGATCAGGATCCTGCATTGCAGGCTGAACTGCTTGACTATAAAAAAAGAGTTGGAACAACTTATCTTATTGAAAAAGAGATTGTTGAACCGGGAGTAAGAGATTTATATGAAAAAAGGAAATGGGAACTGAGAGTAAGCCATTTAATGATAAGGCCTGATTCCAATGGAACTGAAGCAGCACGGGAATTTACCCAGTCACTTCTTGATAGTATAAAAGCAGGAGCCAGTTATGAAGAACTTACCAAGAAGTATTCACATGACAACTTTTCCAGGCCTTTAGGAGGTGATATCTACTACGTTACTGCCGGGCTTCTACCTGCGGAGTTTGATGATGCTATGTATAATACCCCTGAAGGAGAAGTTTATCCCGAAGTTGTACAAACAAAATATGGTTTCCACATAATTAAAGTTACAAAAAAGCAGGAACGTACTCCCCAGATAAGAGCAAGCCACATCCTGGTTAATTTTCAGAATGATGAAGGAGCAGTTGATTCGGCCGCAGCAAGAGCAAGAGTTGATTCTGTTGCCGCTATGTTAAAAGAAGGAAAAAACTTTGCTGAACTGGCCGCTGAATATTCTGAAGATGGTTCGAGACAACAGGGGGGTGACCTTGGTTATTTTGAAAGAAGGAATATGGTAAAAGAGTTTGATGAGGCTGCTTTCCTTCTGAATGTTGGAGAATACTCAGATGTTATACGTACCCAATACGGCTATCATATTATTATGCTTACTGACAAAAAAGCATACCCTTCCTATGCAGATGAGAAAGAAAATCTGAAAAAAATGTTCAGGCAGGCCAGATACCAGGAAGTTTATGATTCGTTTGTTGATTCGTTAAAGATTAAATATAATTTTATCGTGGATTCTACTGCTCTTGAATCAATTGCTGCAGCAAATGATTCTGTAAAAATAGGCGGGGAATATAACCTTGATAATCTTCAAGATAAAACAGTTATAGCATATAATGGTAAAAGTATTTCTGTCCAGGCTTTTCTTGATATGCTTGTTGACCAGCCGGATTTTCAGAACAGGCTAATAACTGATCAGCTTCTTAAAAATGCTGCCGCTAAAGTAAGCAGCGATATAAGCATTGAAGAAGAGGCCCTTAATCTTGAAAAAAATAATCCAACATTTGCTTCGTTAATGGAAGATTATAAAAACGGCATCTTCATATTTAAACTACAGGAAGATGAAATCTGGAATAAGTTGGCTATTGACAGTACAAAACTTTATCAGCATTACCTTGATACAAAAGATAAATATGTTTGGCCGGACAGGGTTAGCTTCAGTGAAATTTATTCAAGAAAAGATTCACTTATTAACCATTACTATTCATTACTGGAAAGCGGAGAAAATTTCGATTCCCTTGCTTCTATGTACACTGAGAGAGCAGGCTTAAGGGAAAAAGCAGGAAATTACGGCTTAACAGATATTAAATCTTCTCCTTTGGCTGAAGAAGCTGCTAAGCTGAATAATCCGGGGGAATACTCAAAGCCGGTTAAAAACGGAAACGGTTTCTCAATAATAAAATTAAATTCTAAAGAGGCATCCAGATTAAAAACTTTTGAAGAAGCTAAAGCTGAGGCTTCAGGATCATTCCAGGAACTTGAAAGCAAAAGACTGGAAAATACCTATGTTGACGGCCTAAAGGAAACTTATAATCCGGTAATATATTATGACACTCTTGAAGAAGCTTTCCCGGGAGCCAGTTCCGGAACTGTTTCTATGGAGAATTCTGATAAAGCTTCAAAGTAATATACTATTTATTCTTTTTGCGGGTCTTACCGTTACGGCTGTTTTTGTTAACGGCTGTGCAAAAAAAGAGCCTAAAAAAGAGTATGTTGCCAGGGTTAATGATTCATATCTGACTTCGGATGATATTGATAATATGCTGGAGTCCGGCAGTTATTCCAGGTATCACAGGAATGAATTAATACGGAACTGGATCAGGCGTGAAGTACTTTACCAGGCAGCAGTGCGCGATGGTATGCTTGATGATAACAGCTATAAGAGAATAGTTGAAAACTCAAAAAAGGAACTTGCTTCAGCCTTAATGCTTAATAAGTTTTATGATGAGGAATCATTTATATATGAACAAAAGGATATAGAAGAGCATTTTAAAAACAATAGTGATAAATTCCGGCTGTTTAATGATTCTTACCTTATCAATCTTATATCATTTAATGATGAAGATAAAGCAGTACGCTTCAGGTCAACTGCTGTTGAAAGTGACTGGGGCAAAGCGATAAATGTGTTTAAAGGAGATTCTTCAATAACAGATGAGGAAACAGGCAGGCTCTCTTCACAATATGAAATTCATCCTGTTTTACTGTTAAGAATTTTAAAGGAACTTAATCCGCAGGAAATAAGTATAGTTCTTTCAATTGAACCTGAAAAATTTCTTGTGGTTCAGCTTGTTGAAAAGTATAATAAAGGAACAATTCCTCCTTTTGAGATTATAAAACAACAGGTTCAGGATAAATTTCTTGCTGAAAAAAAAGAAGCCCTGTTAAAGGATTATCTGCTGGAACTGTACTCGGATAATGAAATTGAAATTAAATAGATAAACGTATCGTATATTATATACGTTAATAATTGAAAAGGTCATAAATGAAAATTAAAGTTTTTGCCGCTTTTGTACTTTTAATAACTTCATTAAATGCACAGCAGGTACTTGATGAAATTGTAGCTGTAGTAGATAATGAAATCATTCTGAAAAGTGAACTAGATTTCCAGGTAAATCTTTTTGCTGCTCAAAGAAAAATAGATCCGCAAACCCCCGGATTAAGAGACCAGCTATTAAATACTATTATTGAAGAAAAGCTGGTACTTGCACAGGCAGATCTTGATTCAATTACTGTTACTGAAAATGAGGTTGAACAGCGGATTGATTACCAGATACAGGTATTTGAACAGCAATATGGATCACGGCAAAAGGTTGAACAGGTATATGGAATGAGTATTGAAAGAATTAAAAGAGAGCTGCGGGAAGATGTAAGAAAAAATATAATGACACAGAAACTTCAGGAGAAAAAGTTCGGCGCCCTTGAGGCATCCCGCCGTGAAGTTGAAGATTTTTTTGAAACGTACAAGGATAGTCTTGGTGTTATTCCCGAAAAAGTGGAAATATCACATATCTTTAGAAATCCCAAGGCTTCTGACAGGATAAAGCGGAAATCCTACGATTTAGCTCAATCAATTCTCGATTCAATTAAAACGGGAGCCGACTTTGCAGAAATGGCAAAAAAATATTCCGAGGATCCTGTAAGTGCTGCAGAGGGGGGCGATCTTGGTTTTGTTAAACGCGGTATCTTTTATCCCGAGTTTGAATCAGCCTCCTTTGCTCTTGGAGAAAATGAATTATCAGGAATAGTTGAATCCCCTGTTGGATATCATATAATACAGCTCCTTGAAAAGAGAGGTGAATCAATTCATACAAGGCATATTTTAATTAAAATTAAAGCTGATGAA
Organism: Ignavibacteriaceae bacterium; assembly: GCA_046481785.1. Lineage (GTDB taxonomy): Bacteria > Bacteroidota > Ignavibacteria > Ignavibacteriales > Ignavibacteriaceae > JAWOJF01. The sequence continues at coordinate 5,466 of JAWOJF010000267.1, forward strand.
GAGGCTGACCTTAATACAATAGAATTTCTTACGGAATTAAGAGACAGCATTTTAAAAGACTTGTCAAAGTTCAGCGATTTTGCCAAAAGGTACAGTGAAGACCAGCAGACAAAAGCTTTTGGCGGAGACTTAGGTACATTTTACCTTAACCAGCTTGATAAAACTCTTCTTGACGCTGTTTCAAAGCTTAAAAAAGGTGAGATAAGTTTTCCAAAAAGAATTGAATACGGGCAGGGAATTTACGGCTACCATATTGTTTACCTGGAGGACAGGATCCCTGAACATACTGCAAGCCTTGAGGCAGATTATACCGAGCTTAAGCGCCTTGCAGATGAATATAAAAAACAGGAGCATTATCAGGCATGGATTAAAGAATTAAAAGATAAAATATATTGGGAAGTAAGGGCATAAGTATACCGTATTCGGCATGATATAATTCCATCGTGCCCCTTTTAGAATAAAACATTATTCATTTAGGTAAAGGCAAATTTTGAAAGACACCACAGCACTAAATGGCGACGTTCAGCTTGTTGAACAGCTTAACGAAAAAGTTAAAAACATTAAAAGTGAAATTGCCAAAATAATTATTGGTCAGGATGAGATAATAGAGCAGCTTTTAATATCACTTCTTTCACGGGGCCATTGTCTTTTAGTTGGTGTACCAGGTCTGGCAAAAACTCTGCTTATCAAAACCCTTTCGGAAGTAATAGATCTTAAGTTTAACAGGATACAGTTTACCCCCGATTTAATGCCGAGTGATATTACAGGTACTGAAATAATTGAAGAAGATCAGGCAACCAAAAGAAGAAATTTTAAATTTATCCCGGGGCCAATTTTTGCAAACGTAATTCTTGCAGATGAAATAAACAGGACTCCCCCCAAAACTCAGGCAGCCCTGCTGGAGGCTATGCAGGAACACAAAGTAACCACAGCAGGAGTTACATACACTTTAGATGAGCCGTTCTTTGTACTGGCAACTCAAAACCCTATTGAACAGGAGGGCACCTATCCCCTTCCCGAGGCACAGCTTGACCGTTTTATGTTTAACCTCTGGCTTGATTACCCCTCATTTGATGAGGAAATAAAAATAGTTCAAACTACAACAAGCGGGTACCTGGCAAATTTAAGTAAAGTAGTTACAGCAAAGGAAATCATTTCTTTCCAGGACTTGATCAGGAAGGTTCCTGTTGCAGATAATGTAATTGAATTTGCAGTAAAGGCAGTTAATAAAACACGCCCGTCAAACGGCAATTCACCCCAGTATATAAAACAATGGATAAACTGGGGTGCCGGCCCAAGAGCTTCTCAATACTTAATACTTGCAGCTAAAACCCGCGCGGTTATCAGCGGCAGGTTTACGCCTAATATAGATGATGTAAGGGAATCAATGATTCCGGTATTACGCCACCGCATAATTACCAACTTTAACGCTGAAGCTGAAGGAATAAATTCGGTTGAGGTGATAAAGAGGATAATAAACGAAAATTAATTTTCCCGGTTCATGTTCAGTAATATCCATTCCCGATCTTTTAAGGAATGAATATGATTTACAACCTTGCAATATTATAATTCTTAAAGGCAAAATACATTTCTTTAGCTGCGGTTTTTATTACTGTAGCAACCGGTATTGCGAGGAGCATTCCTATTACTCCGAATAACTGGCTGCCGGCAATAATAAGAAGAATAATAACGATTGGATGCATGCCCACACCTTTCGAGAAAACATAAGGCTGAACAAAACCATTATCAACTGTATAAACGCAAGCCATCAGCAGAATTATAAGCGGAACATGAGACATATTTCCATACTGGATAATGGAAATAATAATTGCGGGTATTCCTCCGATTACAGGCCCAAAATACGGCACTAAATGCCCGATACCTGCAATAACCCCCAGCGGCAATGCATTTTCAATACCAATAAGGTAAAAACCAACTCCGCACATAATACCCACAAAGGAAGCATCAAATATCCATGCACGTACAAACCTGCCTAACTGAACCGTAATTTTTTTTAATATCCAGTATGACATTTCAAAGTACTTATTTGGCATCAGGGTTATTATCCCCTGAAGAATTATCCGGTTATCTTTTAACAGGAAGAAAGTAATAAACGGAACGATTACCAGGATTGCAATTATCGAAACAATACTGGTTAATACCTCGCTTATCTGATCAAACAAATGGATTATCTGTGAAGAAATTAATTGTTCAACTCTCCGGGCAAGCTCACCCGGTGTAAAGAACGGCAGGAAATTATATATCTCCCTTTCAATAGAGATCAGTTGATCATGCAGTGAATAGACATGGAGAGTTTCGATCAACTGGTTTAGCTGAAAAAGAAACCGGGGAATAAAAAGAGATAAGCCCAGGTAGAATACAAATCCGGCCATTAAGAAAAGAAGTAATACGGATGATAAACGGTTAAACCCCTGTTTCTCAAGAATAAGGACAAAAGGATTAAAAATGAAAGCCAGTAAAATTGAAACTGTAACAACAATTAATAGATCTAAAAGGGCATAAAACAGGAAAAGAAGGAAGATAATCCCGGCAGTCCAGAGAGCAAATCTTAAGATTTTATTTTTAAGCAGGTTATCCATCAAACGGAGTTTAATATTCTATGTTTAAAATAAAATCTTAAATCATAAATCAAAAGTATAAATCATAAATCAATCAATTATCCTGTACTGCTTCAACACGCCTGATGCCCGGCAACTGCCGCAATAAGGATCTCTCAATACCGGCTCGTAAAGTCATTTGAGACAAGGGGCAAACAGCGCAGGCACCGGTAAACCTGATGCGGAGTATCCCATCATCTTCGGAATAATCTATAAATTCAATATCGCCGCTGTCTGCCTGAAGAAAAGGCCTGATAGATTCAATAGCTGTTAAAATTTCTTCTTTCATAATTTCTGGTACAAAGTATAAGGGCTAATTGTTCCTCCTTATACCTGTAACCCAAATACCTTTGTCTTAATCATCATCGCCTAAAGATATTTCTACTTTAGCATCTGCATTTAAATTTCTTAAATTAATTTGTTCAGCAAGCTTCCGTGAAATATCCATAATAATATTTGTATGTTCGCTGTCCGGAATATCAAAAACAATAGGAACGCCTTTATCTCCGCCCATTCTAACCCTCGGGTCAATGGGAATACCGCCTATAAAAGGTACATTTAATTCATTAGCTGTTTTTTCACCGCCGCCGGTACCAAAAATATCATACATTTTCCCGGTATCAGGAGCAACGAAATAACTCATATTTTCAACAATACCAAGAACAGGTACATTTACACGGTTAAACATTTTTAATGCTTTCCGGGCATCTATTAGTGAAACTTCCTGCGGGGTGGTGACAATAACAGCACCGGTTAATGGAATTGTCTGTACCAGGGTTAACTGGATATCGCCGGTACCCGGGGGCATATCAAAAACAAGATAATCAAGTTCACCCCAGTCAACATCCGACATGAATTGCTTAACTGCACCGCTTGCCATCGGCCCGCGCCAGATAACCGGGGCATCATCATCAACAAGCATCCCAATGGAAATTGCTTTTATACCATAGGCTTCAATCGGAATTAATTTAGTCCCCTCTCCTGTGTTATAAGCCTTCGGTTTTTCGGTAATACCAAGCATTAACGGAATACTCGGACCGTAAATATCTG
>JAWOJF010000029.1:0-3840 GCA_046481785.1 Ignavibacteriaceae bacterium
GAAAGTTTGTAACTTTAGCAGTGTTTCCAAATTCATTTGTTAGGTTTGCCGCAAGAAATTCGGGTGTATAGTGGGCTTTTAAATATGCTGTCTGGTATGCTACATAACTGTAAGCAACAGAGTGACTTTTATTAAAACCATAGTTGGCAAACTTATCTATTGCATCAAAAATTTCCTCTGCTACTTTTTTAGGAATACCATTCTGTACGGCACCTTCAGTAAACTTAACCTTCTGCTCTTTCATTGCAAGCAGATCTTTTTTACCCATTGCCCGGCGGAGAATGTCTGCTTCGGCAAGACTCATGCCGCCCACCTTATTTGCAATCTGTATTACCTGCTCCTGGTAAACAATAATACCGTATGTTTCCTTTAAAATTGTTTCAAGAACCGGATGAAGATACCTTACTTCTTTAACACCAAATTTTCTGTCTATAAAATCATCAATAAACTCCATTGGCCCGGGGCGGTAAAGAGCATTCATTGCAGACAGATCACTTAAGCTGGTAGGCTTCAGCTTTTTAAGATACTCTCTCATCGGGGCAGATTCAAACTGGAACACTCCGGTCGTTTGTCCCTTTGAAAATAACTGGTATGTTTTCTCATCATCCAGTGGGATATTATCAATGTCTATATCAATGCCATGATTTTTCTTAATCAGTGTAAGTGCATCGCGTATAATAGTAAGCGTACGTAAACCAAGGAAATCCATTTTCAGAAGGCCGGCGTTTTCAATCTCCTTCATGTTAAACTGCGTAACTACTTCATCCTGTGAAACTGCATTGGCAAGAGGTACATAATTGCTAACATCTTCGGGAGTAATTACAACACCTGCGGCATGCTTTGAGGCATTCCTGTTCATTCCTTCAAGAACCTTACCATATTTTATCAGGTTCTTTATATCATCATCCTGCGAATCTCTTACCCACTTCAGTTCCGGTACTTCTTTTAACGCTTGTTCAATGGTGTAAACCTTGCCGAATTTTGAAGGAATAAATTTGGTGATTTTATTTACTGTTGGAATTGGAATTTTAAGAACCCGGGCAACATCGCGTATTACTGCTTTTGAAGAAAGTCTGTTAAATGTAATGATCTGGCTTACGCAGTTGTTTCCGTATTTCTGCCTAACATAGTCAATTACTTCACCCCGTTTATCATCGGCAAAATCAACGTCAATATCGGGCATTGATTTACGCGCAGGATTAAGAAACCTTTCAAACAGAAGATTATACTTTAGCGGGTCTATATTTGTTATACCTGTACAGTAAGCAACAAGACTACCGGCCGCGCTTCCTCTTCCGGGGCCTACCGGTATATTCATTTTTTTGGCAGAATTAATAAAATCCTGCACAATAAGGAAATAACCCGAAAAGCCCATCTGCTTAATTACAGAAATTTCAAAATCAAAACGCTCTTTAACCTCGGGTGTGATATTATTAAATTTTCTTTCAAGACCTTCACGTGCCAGAAGCTCAAAATAATCATCAAGAGTTTTAGCGGGAGAATCAGGGGGAATGGGAAATTTAGGGAAAAAGTATTCCCCGGTTTTCATTTCAAAATTTATTTTTTCATCAATCTCAAGAGTATTTTCAATTGCCCCTTTATAATTTTTGAAGAGCTTCTTCATCTCATCGGCAGATTTAAAATAAACCTGGTCGGTTCCATACCGTAACTGCCTGTAGTCTGTCCCGTTTTTATCTGAAAGAAGAAGCAGGATATTATGAGCAAGTGCGTGATCCTGCTCTATATAGTGACAATCGTTGGTAGCAACCAGTTTGATATCCAGTTCTTTTGCCAGTTTCGGCATCCCCTCAAGAATTGGTTTATCGATATCCATATTATGATCTTGAATCTCAAGGTAAAAATCATCACCAAATATCTCTTTGTATGTTTTTGCTGCCTCTTTAGCCTTATCATAATTATTATTTACAAGATGAACTGAAACCACACCGCCGGCGCATGCTGAGGTGCATACCAGTCCTTCATTATATTTTCTAAGCAGTTCAAGGTCAATCCGGGGTTTATAATAGAATCCTTCGGTATGCCCAAGAGTAGAAAGTTTGGAAAGATTTTTATAACCTTCTTTGTTTTTTGCCAGTAATATTAAATGGTTGTAATGTTTTTTCCTTTTTTTACCGGAAGGGTCATCATCCTTACCCCTATCAAACCTGCTTCCTTCGGAAACCACATAAGCTTCCATTCCAACAATAGGTTTAATACCTTCTTTTTTGCACTTTTTATAAAACTCTGCAATACCATACATTACACCATGGTCAGTAAGCGCAACAGACTGCATACCATGCTTTTTTGCTGCATTAACAAGGTCATCAACGGTACATGCGCCATCCTGCAGGCTGTAGTGTGTGTGATTATGTAAGTGTATAAAATCAGACATGTCAAATGCGGTAATTTAATCTTGTTGATGGGGGCAACTTATAAACTAATTAGGAAAAAAAACAGATTGACAAAGAAGAAAATTTTTCTAATCGATTAAATTTTCAATTAAAAATGTAATCTATTATAATTGTTGAATGATGAGAAGCAAATGACTATTCGAATAACCACTTAATGACTGCGAAGGTGAATGACTAATCCTTAAATAGCATATCACAAAATTTCCAGTTCAGTGTTTTTATTTACATTATTAAGCAAATTATCAACAGACTGTATAAATCATCCTGAATCAGATATTCGCTGCAATTCTCACATTGCAGAACTGCAAGTTTTTTAATTACTACTAAAAAACCTTCAGTAATCTTAAATGGCATATCAGTATAAATCTTTATCATTTTTTGCACCGCAAATATTACTACTCATAAACGTTTCCATAAGATATTTTCTAACATCCTAATGACTATTGAATGACAGTGAAGCTGAATGACTACCGAATGTCTTTCCCATACATCCATGCTCTCATGCAACCATACATTGTATTTTAATGTTTCCCCGTATGCCCAAATCCGCCTTCGCCCCGTTTACTTTCCTGCAGGTTATCGGTTTCTATAAAATCTGCGAGATATACTTTTGAAAGAACAAGCTGGGCTATTCTTTCGCCGCGGGCTATTTTGAAATCTTCCTTGCTGAAGTTCATCATAATAATTTTTATTTCACCGCGGTAATCGGAATCAATTGTGCCGGGGGAATTTAATATGCCAATGCTGTGTTTTACTGCAAGTCCGCTGCGGGGCCTTACCTGTATTTCATAACCGCCGGGAATTTCCACAGAAAGGTTTGTAGGCACAAGTATTACTTCACCTGCTTTTATAATAATTTCATCTTTAACAGCGGCACGTATATCCATACCTGCACTGCCGTGTGTGGAATATGAAGGAAGGGGGATGTCTGCATATTCTTCAGACAATCTTTTGATTTTTACAGATACTTTATCAGTCATTACACTCCGGTATTGGTTTTAAATAATCTTCGTTTAATAGAGTTAATTTCATCTTTATCAACAGCAAAAAGATAAATAAGAATACAGAATAAAAACAACAGCATAACCTTATAAATAAACAGGAGATTATTATTAAAAAGTAATGCATAATATATACTGCCCACTATTAAAATAGAAGCAAATATTTTAATTATCCTGGCATTCTCATATTCAATCTTATAGAATTTCTGGGTTACTATATAATAACCTGCCGCCATGCTTAAATAGCTAAAAAGAGCGGCATATGCAGCACCTATCATGCCTATAGCCGGAATTAGAATAAAATTGGAGGCTATACTTACTGCTGCCCCTATTCCTGTAATCAGGGGGACATACATACTTTTTTCTTTTATATAAATACCTGCGGTAAACACAACATACATACCGTTAAAAACATAACCAAACAATAC
>JAWOJF010000282.1:0-9130 GCA_046481785.1 Ignavibacteriaceae bacterium
CAGCATCCATATCAGGTGTATTTGCCTTCTTCAATGTAATACCGTCCAGCATATTTGAAGAAATAAGAGAAAGGTCAACACTTCTGTCTTCAGCACCGGTAGCGGGTATACGCACTCCGTTTACTGTTACAGCATTATACTTTGGCTGTAAACCCCTTATGGATATTTTATTAGCTTCACCGCCTGAACGTTCTATAGAAACACCGGGTAATCTTCCAATAGTTTCAGCAGCATTAACATCAGGCAGTTCTTTTATCCTGTCCTTTGAAACAACGTTGGCAATTGTATTTGAGGAAAACTGCTGGTTAATTGCTGAAAGCTGCCCCTGAGCCTGCCCGGTAATTACAACCTCTTCCCCTTCAAGTACGCGGGGTGAAAGTTCATAGCTTACTTCAAGGGTTCTTCCTTCAACTACATTTACCTGCACTGTTTGAGATATGAAACCAATGTATGAAACTATCAATACCTGGGGTCCCGCGGGCACATTGTGTATATAAAAATTTCCGTCTATGTCTGCAGCCGCACCTATATTTGAATTTTGTACAACTATGTTAGCTCCAATAAGTCCTTCTCCATTGGTTTGATCCAGGATTTTTCCTCTTATTGAGCCAGTCCCCTGGGCATGGATAAATTGTAATGGTATGCAGATTGTTAGTAGTAATACAGCAAACCTTCTGCTGTTACAGTAAAAATTTAGCATGTATTTCCTCCTGAGAAATATCTTACTTATATATGTGATGGAGCTTTATCCTATAATTAAACTGAACATCAGCTATCTTAAGAAAAAGGCTGGTGGTATGATACCTTTTAATTTTAAATACCCTTTTATTCCAACTTGGCACTGACTTATAATAATCAATAATAATACCATTCATAATTAGAAATAAACATCACTAAATTGAGCGTTTTGTATCCGTAAGATTTATTATTTTAATAAAAATTATATTAATAATAAAAGTTGCTGTACACTTATCAATTAGAAAACTATCAATAAAACGAGCCTTTTTTTGGGCTTTTCAACACATAAATAAATAATTTTTATCCTTGCTCCCGGCACAGGAAATTATATACATGAGAGTTTTCTTAGTTATTTTTTTTTCAGAATAAACTAATGTGAATTTTATAAGCAGGTATAACGGGTGAAGTTTGTAGGCTGTTCAATTAATACCATCCCTTTTGTATAAATAACATCCCGGCTCCAAATAAAATAAAGCCGGGACATTAATTTAATGTTTTACAAATCAGTTATCCCAGTTATCAGTTCTAAATGAACTTGAAGGGAGTTCATCTTTATTAAAAAGCGTACCTTCAGCAGTGTTGCTCCATGCATATCTAACCGCTGCCGGCTCTTTAATTTCCGGATTAGATAAGATAAGTTTATCATTATCAATTTCAACAACTGCCTTTTTAAATATTTTATCACTGCCGGCAATCATAAAATTATTTTCACCATTTATCTCTTTAATTACCAGACCTGCACCGGCATAATCAAAACTTAAAATAATTTTATTATCTTCAATTTTATAAGAATTATAAACCGGGCCGGAATATTTTATATTTTCCATTCCATAAGTTTTAGCCAGCGCCCATAATGCTAATCTTTCGCCTACCTCTTTTTTATACGGCGGATGGATATTATTTATTGTTGCTATATCCATTGTTACGGCCATACCTGTATTAGGAACAGATAGTGCTTTTAACTGTGCTTCACGCACCAGTTCGGAATGAGTGTTATCTCCATACTGATAAGGGGCAATCTGCACATAATAAAAAGGGAAATCGCCTGCATTCCACCGGCTCCGCCAGTCTGCCAGCATCTGAGAAAAAAGATCTGTATACATATGAGCATTGTCCATATTAGATTCGCCCTGGTACCAGATGGCTCCTTTAATTGAATAAGGAATAATAGGATTAATCATTGCATTAAAAAGTACTGTAGGTGTATTTGAAGATAAGTTAACATTTAATTCAGGTTTCGAATAAAAATCATTCTTCTCAGAACCAAACACATAAAATTTTTGAGCCCGGTATTCTGCAACCGGCAGGTATTTCCATTCACCGCTTAAAGAAATATTTTCATCTGAATCTGAAGGATGTATTTTCATAGATTCTTTTGTACCGTATATTCCGCCACCCCCCTGGTTATCAATAACCCTTACAGCAATTACAAGTTCTTTGGAGTCAAGTGTTCCTTTCGGAATATTATAAACTCTGTTTGTCCTCCAGAATCCTTCTTTTTCAAGCCTGCCAATTAATTTTCCGTTTATAAAAGTTCTTTCCATATCATCAACAGGACCAAGTTCTATAACAAGATCTCTGTTTAGCCATTCTTCAGGTATTTCAACTTTTTTCCTGAACCATACTATACCGTCAAAATCACCTATTTCAGTGCTTTCCCAAAGCTGCGGCAGCTCTACTGTTTTCCAGTTATTATCCGGGTAATTAATATCTGAACACTTTTCATCTTCAAAGTTAAGGTTCATCCATTTTTCAGAAGATTTATCTTTGCCCATATCAATAACAGGATGAGTTAAAAGCCATTCATTATATTTTTCTATTTCAACAGAACTGCTTTCAAGGTTGTTTAAGGTAGTTTTATACTCTTCAAATTTTTCAAGAAATTCCTTACTCATCCAGGGTTCAATGCGTGTACCGCCCCATGAAGAGTTAATAATCCCAACCGGCACATTAAGGTCTTTATGTAACTTCCTGCCAAAGTAATATGCAGTTACACCAAATTTTGCAGCAACTTCCGGCGTACAAACCTCCCATGTGCCGGTACAATTAAATTCTTTTTTATTGGATAAAGCGCGGGTTACAGTAAAATATCTTATCTGCGGAAAATCAGCTTTTTTTATTTCTTCTGCGGAGTTTGTAATGGTATCATTGGGGGGCCATCCTTCTAAAGGCATCTCCATATTGGATTGCCCTGAGCCTAACCATACCTCACCTGTTAAAACATTTTTGAATGTAATTAATGTATCGCCAACCTGCAGATCAATCTGAAAAGGTCCGCCGGCTGCCGGAGTTTTTAGTTTTGTCATCCATAAGCCTTTACTGTCGGCAGAGGCATTTGCAGTTTCTCCCCAGTCAGCCTTAATACTAATCTCTGCGCCGGGTGCGGCTTTACCCCAAAAAGGAGCATCAGTATTTTGCTGAAGAGCCATGTTATCAGAAAAGATTGAAGGTATTTCCACAGACATATTTTGTGCCTGGATTAAATAAGTAAAAAATAAGAGCAGACCAAGTGAAAGTTTCATTATGTTTTTACCATTTCTTTTGTTGATTTTTAATATCTGAATAATATTACCAAAATTATGCCGAAACACAGAATAAAAAATAGTACTATATATTTTTAATTTGTAGCAATTTAAAAAATAATTTGTTGATGGGATAACAGAAATGTTCATCCCATTTCAACTGTAACATTATGCTCTTTGCCGTCATTATGATCAGGGATTAAATTGCCTTTAATTTCTTTTCCGTCAACACATATTTTCTTTACACCCTTTGAAACATGTTCCGGATTGTTAACAGTTATATTATAAGTGCTGTTCCTGTATTTTCGTATAACTTTAAACTTTTCCCAGCTATCAGGTATGCATGGATCAATTATTAATCCCTTAAAATCGGGACGAACACCGAGGATGTACTGGGAAATAGAAACGAATGACCATGCTGCTGTACCGGTAAGCCAGGAATTTTTTGCCTCCCCGGGTGTTGGGGCATCCCTCCCTGCAGTCATCTGGCTGTATACATATGGCTCACAGCGGTATGTATCTATCTGCTCTTCTTTACCGGCGGGACAGATACTTTTATAGTATTCCATTGCCTGGTTTCCCCTGCCGAGAATAGTTTCTGCAATCTGTATCCATGTATTGTTATGTGTAAATATTCCTGCATTCTCTTTATAACCCGGTGGATAAGAACTTACTTCACCCAGATGTTCATAATATTTTTGAAACGCCGGCTGCTGAAGTACAATGCCGTCAGGTGTTGCAAGATGTTTTTTAACACTATCCAGTGCTTTAACAGCAAAATCGTTTTCAAGACCCAGGCCGCCCAATACACCCCAGGCCTGACTTTCAATAAATATCTTTCCTTCATCATTTTCTTTTGAACCAAGTTTTTTCCCGAATGCATCATATGCCCTGAGGAACCACTCACCATCCCAGCCATGTTCATATATAGTCTGTTTCATATCTTCAGCTTGTTTAAGATATTCTTTTGCCCGGTCTGATTTGCCAATATTCTCAAGTATACCGGCCATTTCTTTACATGCATTACAAAACAAACCGGCAATCATTACAGATTCGGCCATTCTATCATTCTCAATGTGTCCGGCTAACTGGAAGCTTTCACCGGGAGTAGTTGAAAAACAATTTAAGTTAAGACAATCGTTCCAGTCTGCATGCCCAATTAAAGGCAGACCGTGAGGCCCGCGGTTATTAAGGGTGTACTGCAATGAAACAACTAAGTGATCAAATAAAGTTGAATCCTTTCTCTCTGAATTGCCTTTGGCCTCTTCTGCCGGAGATGGGCTGAATTCTGCCTTTTCATTCAGTATTGAGTAATCACCTGTTTCTTTAATATATGCCGCTGTAGATAATATCAGCCAGAGAGGATCATCATTAAATCCGCCGCCAATATCTGCGTTCCCTTTTTTGGTTAGCGGCTGATACTGATGGTAACATGTTCCATCTGAAAGCTGGGTGGAGGCTATATCAATTATTCTTTGCCGTGCTTTTGAAGGAATCATATGAACAAAACCAAGAATATCCTGGTTGCTGTCACGGTATCCCATACCGCGCCCTATTCCTGATTCATATAATGAAGTGGAGCGGGACATATTAAATGTTACCTTACACTGATACTGGTTCCATATATTCACCATCCGGTTTACAATAGTATCAGGAGTTTCAGCAGTATAAACAGAAAGAAGATGATTCCAGTATTCTTTATGCAGTGCAAATGCATTGAGTACGTTTTTATCGTCCGAATATTTTGAGTATACCTTATTAAACTCATCCTTCCTGATTGTACCGTCGCTGTTGAACTTATTATCTTCGGAATTTTCGGCGTAACCTAAAAGAAAGTTAAGTGTTTTTACCTCGCCTGCTTTAAGTTCAATATCTGCCTGGTGAACACCTATAGGAAGCCAGCCATATGCAGTACTGTTTTTACAATTCCCTTCCAGCACTGCCCGCGGGTCTTCAAGTCCGTTATGAACACCTACAAACGCATCACGGCTTGAATCAAACCCGGAAGTTTTTTGATTAACTGCAAAGTAGGCATAGTGATTACGTCTTTCCCTGTACTCTGTTTTATGAAAGATAACACCATCCTCAACTTCAACCTGGCCTGTTGAATAATTCCTCTGAAAGTTAGTCATATCATCATAAGCCTCCCACAGGCACCATTCTATATATCCCCAGAGTCTTATTTTTTTTGTTTTCTTTGACAGGTTTGTTAACTGTACATGCCAGACTTCATTTCTTGATTCCATTGGGACAAAAAATAACGCAGATACTTCAAGCTCATTTTTTACACTTGTAATTTTTGTATAACCTAAACCATGGCGGCATTCATATTTATCAAGGTTGGTACGCATTGGTTTCCAGCCCGGAGTCCAGAGTGTATCTCCGTCTTTAATATAGAGGTAGCGCCCGTTGTTATCCATTGGAATATTATTATAACGGTAACGTGTAAGCCTTCTCATCCTTGAATCCTGGTAGAAGCAGTATCCGCCGGCAGTATTAGATATTATACCAAAAAAATTATCTGTACCGAGGTAATTGATCCATGGAAGGGGTGTATCCGGCCGGGTTATAACATATTCTTTTTGTTCATCATCAAAATAGCCGTATTTCATTTATTCCCTCTTAGTTCCCCGGAAAAGGAGATATGTTAATTTATTATGATAAAGTTTAAAAAATTCAGTTTAGCAGGATGCCTTTTATAATTTGTCCACGGTTTTGGAAAACCATCCTGAATAAATAAACTCCGCCTGAGACTTTTGTACCTGCATCTGTAGTTCCATTCCAAAGCGACTTATAACTGCCCACGGCCCTGTATTCATTGAACAATGTTTTTATTTTTTGCCCGGCAGCATCATAAACTTCAATACTAACCTCACCGGCTTCATCAACCTCGTATTCAATCATTGTACCGGGATTAAAGGGATTAGGATAGTTCTGATGTAACTCAAAGTTTATCGGTAAGTTTTCAGCCGGCAGGCCTGTACTTATTGAATCATTATAAGATCTGATTTTATTTCTTACCAGAATACCTGAGACTGTAAGATCAGACAATGCCCAGCCGCCATTTGGGCTGGCACCGGGTTTAAGTATTGATGCAGTTTCATTCTTATCTGCAACAGACCAGTTACACCAGCTTATTTTATTCTGATCAAGAAAATTCCACCATGTCCTTGTTTCATTTGAATCCAAAACACCTGCTCCACTTGATTCGCATGTTCCAAACTCACTCACAAAAAGAGCAACCCCTCTGTTAAGTGCTGTAACTGCTTTTGTTCTGTATGGTTGTTTGTGTGTAGCCGCATAGTAATGAAGTGCATATGTAATATTGTTAAATGTTAAAGGATTATTTGCAGCTATATCTACATCCTGCGACCATGTAGGTGTACCCACAATAATAAGATTATCAGGGTCTATTGAACGGATATTACTTACTACCGAATCGGCATAAGGCTTAATAGTATTAACCCAGGATGTGTCTTCCAGAGGTTCATTATATATTTCATAGATAACATTAGGTTTGTCACCATATAGTTCCGCCATTTCGCGGAAAAAAGATATTGATTCATTAATATTATTGTGTGCATTATGATCATGCCAGTCAATAATTACATAAATGCCCAGGTCTATACAGGCTTCAATTACTGTTTTTATTTTATTCTTTTCTAATTCCGGATTAGTAAGATACCCGTCCATTTCTATTCCCATAGCCGCCCTTACAACAGTACATTTCCAGTCATCACGAAGCCATTTAATACAATCATAATTATAATATTTAGAGCCTTCCTCCCACTGGCTCCAGAAAAGGCTCATGCCATGCAGGGCCACAGGATTATTATTCTTATCAACTATCCTGTTCCCTTCAACCCCAAGCTGCCCATACCTTTCCACAACAGTGGAATCAGAAGCAAATGTTCCAGCAGGAAACAGTATGGTAAGGGACATAAAAACTAACCACAGCGGGCAATTTCTTTTAATAATCATAACATGATACCTTTGTTTTTACTCTGGCATGCCAAAATAGATAAATTGGGATACACCATCCAAACAAATTAGGAAAGAGATACTAAATAAATTTTATCGAAAATATAATTAATGTTTGTCTCGTACACTCCACATAACTCAATAAAAATCTCTGCAAACATTCTGCCATAAGTGGAATTGGACACAAGGTTGGCAGATCAGGGTGTTTATTTTGTCAGGAATGAGGTTTTTATATCATAAAGAGTTGTTATAACATTGAGTAATGTGAGAAAAGAAAATTATTGGGATAATTGAACAATAACGGTTTCCAAACATTTGCTTATTAAAATGATAAAACTATATAAAATTTGTAAAAATGAGTTATCGATTATTTTAAGTTTTCAAAGAAAATTTATAGCATAAAAATTGATTGGGAAATGAGAAAAACAGGAGCCGGGTCTTACAATTACTGCTTACAGAGTTTATTAAGGTAAAAAGGCAATTATGAAAGAGACACTTACCCGGAACCCCCGGGTAGAACAAAAAGAAAAAATATTATCAGAACTTCTTTTTAATCTTGAAGAAAGTGTATTAAAAAGCTGGTATCCCGTTTCGGTTGATAAAGAATACGGCGGATATTTTTCCAATCTCAGTTATAACTGGGAAGTACTTCCCTGCAAGGAAAAAATGATTGTCACCCAGGCAAGGCATATATGGACCTGCTCCAAAGCAGCATCCTTTCTTAACAAAGAAAATTATAAAGATATTGCCTGGCATGGATACCGGTTTTTAAAAAATAAAATGTGGGATAGTGAATTCGGCGGTTTTTACCAGATGAGAAGCCGCGAAGGCAATCTTACCGATGCGAATGGTTACTTTGACGAAAAAAGAACATACGGGAATGCTTACAGTGTTTATTGCCTGGCGGCTCTC
This sequence comes from Ignavibacteriaceae bacterium, assembly GCA_046481785.1. GTDB lineage: Bacteria > Bacteroidota > Ignavibacteria > Ignavibacteriales > Ignavibacteriaceae > JAWOJF01. The sequence goes on from JAWOJF010000282.1 coordinate 8,154, forward strand.
TACCAGTTAACTGAACTTGAAGAAGTGCTTGGCTTTGCTAAAGATACATTCAACTGGATTGAAACCCATTCTGCCGATCCCGAATATAACGGATACTTTCAGTTTTTAACAAGGGAAAATAAGCCGTTCGATAAAAATTCAGGATATAAAACAAAGGCTTCTGATAATATTGAGGTTGGATATAAAGATCAGAATTCATCAATTCATCTGCTTGAAGCTTATACCGAACTATATAATGTGTGGAAATCGCATGAGGTTTATGAGAGATTAAAAAATATTTTGTTTTTAATCCGCGATGTTATGACTACAGAAAAGGGATACCTTACACTTTTTTTTGACAGGCAGTTGAACCCCGTATCATTCAGGAATGAGCCGGCAGGAACAAGAGAAAAAAATTACGGGTTAGACCATGTATCATTCGGGCATGATTACGAAACGGCTTTTTTAATGCTTGAAGCTTCATATGCACTCGGGTTAGAAAATGATAAAGCAACATTAACAAAAGCAAAGATGATGCTTGACCATGCTATTGATAACGGCTGGGATAATAACAGCTCCGGCTTTTTTGATGAAGGCTATTATTTTAAAGAAGACGGAAAATGTGAAATAATAAAAGATACAAAAGTATGGTGGGCGCAGGCTGAAGGATTAAACGCACTTCTCCTCTTTTCAAAAATATTCCCTGAAGAAAAAAGATACCATGATCTGTTTGTGCAGTTGTGGGACTATATACAAAAATATTTGATTGATCATGAATACGGCGACTGGTACTGGGGGAGTTTAGAGAAAGAACCTCACTACCGCACTGAACCAAAAGCAAGCATCTGGAAATGTACTTACCACACCGGCAGGGCTTTAATGAACTGCATTAAAATGCTGGCAGATGAAAATTTTTCTTTAATGAACAATGAAAGATTCAGGAAAGAGAAAAACCATTTTGATGAATTTATAAGGCACTGGCGCAGTACAGCCGGCAA
>JAWOJF010000038.1:0-22664 GCA_046481785.1 Ignavibacteriaceae bacterium
GCTTTTAACAGATTATAAAATTTTTCTACAGTTTCAATATTTACACGTTCATCAGGTGAATGTGCCCCTGTAATTGTAGGGCCGAATGAGATCATATCTATACCCGGATTTTTATCACCAAGTATGCCGCATTCCAATCCAGCATGGATAGCTTTTATTTCCGGTTCTTTATTAAATAAATTTTTAAAAGCTTTTTTAGAAGTTTTAAGAATATTGGAATCCATATCTGGTTTCCAGCCGGGATAACCATCTCCGGTTTTAACTTCTGCATCTGCCAATTTGAATGTTGCCTCTACTGATTGCGCAATATATCTTTTTGCACTGTCAATAGAGCTTCTCTGGCTTGTACCGATTATAACGGCATCATCCCCGGTATTTATTGTAGCTACATTGGTAGATGTTTCAACCAGGCCCGGAATATCCTGGCTCATTGAAATTACTCCATGAGGAAGCGCCAGTAATGTATTTATAATCCTGGTGGTAAAAGATTTTGTAAATACCTTTGACGGGGTTTTATCCGCTTTTTTAAATTCAATTTTTAGTCCGCTGTCAGATGTTTTAAATTCATTCTGCACTTTTTCCTGGAATTCGTTCAATACATCCAGCGCCTGTTTCCAATCAGAAGATTTTATTAAAACTATTGCTTCAGCCTCGCGGGGAATTGCATTTCGTTTACTCCCGCCGTCTATTTTGGTCAGGAAATAGTTCAATTTTTCAAGAGATTTGAGAGCACGTGCAAGTATCTTTATACCATTTCCCCTGCCCGTAGTAATGTCTAATCCCGAATGTCCCCCTTTAAGCCCGGTTACCATAATTTCATGAGGTACAAAATCATTGGCAGCACTCTCAGTTTCAGATTTGAATGTACCCATTGTATCAATACCGCCCGAACAGCCGACATAAAAGGCCCCATCCTCTTCGGAATCAAGATTTAGTAAAATTTTACCTTTAACAAAACCAGGCTCAAGATTATTAGCTCCTGTTAAACCTGTTTCTTCATCTACTGTCAATAATATTTCAAGCGGCCCGTGTTTAGCATTAGGATCAGTTGCTACAGCAATTGCGGCAGCTACTCCTATACCGTTATCACTCCCCAAAGTGGTACCTTCAGCAGCTATCCAGCCGTCAACTCTTTTTAATTTTATAGGGTCATTATCAAAGTCATGTTCTGTTCCCCTATTCTTTTCACAAACCATATCAACATGCCCCTGCAGAACAACTGTTGGAGCATTTTCATATCCTTTGCTTGCAGGAACAGAAACAAGAATATTACCTGTTTTATCCTCCTTATAGGATAACTTAAGATCTTTAAAAAGATTTCTCAGATGTTCAAGAATTTTCCCCTCTTTTTTTGAAGGACGCGGTACCTGAGATATTTCATAAAACCGCTGCCATAGTCCTTCAGGCTTTAATCCTTTAATTGCTTCTTTAGACATTTATACTCCATTTATTAAATTTTATTAATGTATAAATATACTTAAATATTGATTATGATTCATCTATTGGTCTTTCTCTTATCTTAATCTTAATCGTAATCGGATTCTAACCCCTATAACCCAAAACCTTGAAGGTTTACATGAATTGTGTTACTTAAAATAAATTTGCTGCTGCCCTGTTTTAAAAAACCTTCAAGGTTTTTGTTTATAGGTGCGAATAAAAAAAATATTGTTTTATCTTCTGTTCTTCTTGCTCTTGCTCTTGCTCTTAACTACATCCTGGTACAATTAGGAAGTAAAAAAGCATTTTAAAAACAAAAAAGCCCGTTAAATTTAACGGGCTTAATGAACTTATTTAGTAATCGTTACTTAATATTAATTGTTCTTGGTTTTACTCTGTCATGTTTAGGCAGTTTAACTGTAAGCTGTCCATTTTCATGTAATGCTTCAATTTTAGACTCATCAATACTATCAGATATTTTAAATGTTCTGTAGTAATTACCTGTTCTTGTTTCTTTCAAGAGGTATTTTTTATTTAATGAATCATAAATATTAGCCTTACCAAAAATAGTCAATACGCCTTCCTCAAGTTTTAACTTTACGCCATCTTTGGAAACACCGGGAATATTAGCAGTTAAAACAAATTCATCCTTAGTTTCATAAATATTTACGGAAGGTGCAAAAAACATTTCATTATTAAGAAGCTGCTCTAAAGTCTGATCTTTTTCAGCAACAGTTTCCTGGTGGGTTTCAGCATTTAATGTGTTATTATATTCAGTCATTTTATTTCTCCATTTGTTAAAAAAAACATAGTTATACAATAAATAATATATATCACTTTTTTTTAGATTAAATTTTTAGTTTATTATTTGTATGGACGCCGGTCGAAGGGCGTCCACACTTATTGTTCTTATTTTTTATCTTTATCCTTATCTTCATCCACTACTTCATAAGAAGCATCCTGTACGTCCTTTTCAGTGCTGCCCTGTTGGTTTGCCTGCCCGGCATCACCGGTGTCCTGGGGGCCCTGCTGAGCACCTGCAGCACCAGCCTGCGAGTAAAGCTCTGATGCAACTTCATTCCAGACTTTATTGAGAGCTTCGGTAGCAGCCTTTATCTGGTCGGTATTATTAGCTGCAATAGCATCCTCAACCTTTTTAATCTCTGCTTCCAGTTTGCTCTTTGATGCGTCTGATAGCTTATCTTTCATTTCTTCCAGTTGTTTCTTAGTCTGGAATACAAGGCTGTCTGCCTGATTCTTAACTTCAACTGATTCTTTTTTCATTTTATCCTCAGCGGCATGTTCTGTGGCATCCTTCTTCATTTTTTCAACTTCCTGCTGTGAAAGTCCGCTTGATGAAGTTATTCTTATACTCTGCTCTTTATTAGTAGCTTTATCCTTTGCCGCAACATGCAGAATACCGTTTGCATCAATATCGAAAGTAACTTCAATTTGCGGAACTCCTCTTGGTGCCGGCGGAATACCATCCAGGTGGAATCTTCCCAGAGTTCTGTTATCAGCAGCCATTGGTCTTTCACCCTGAAGAATATGAATTTCTACAGAGGGCTGGCTGTCAGATGCAGTAGAGAATACTTCACTCTTTTTAGTAGGTATTGTAGTATTAGCATCAATCAGTTTAGTAAATACGCCGCCCATAGTTTCAATACCAAGAGAAAGCGGAGTAACATCAAGCAGCAATACATCTTTAACATCGCCTGTAAGAACGCCGCCCTGTATAGCAGCACCAATAGCTACAACTTCATCCGGGTTAACGCCTTTATGGGGCTCCCTGCCGAATACCTTTTTAACAAGCTCCTGAACCATTGGAATTCTGGTAGACCCGCCCACAAGAATTACTTCATCTATCTGTGAAGCTGGAACACCTGAGTCTTTAATAGCCTGCTCGCATGGAATTCTGGTCCTGTTTACGAGATCATCAATTAACTGCTCAAACTTTGACCTGGATAAATTTATGTTTAAGTGTTTAGGCCCGTCCTGTGTTGCAGTAACGAACGGCAGATTAACATCAGTAGATGCAGAAGAAGATAATTCAATTTTAGCTTTTTCGGCAGCTTCCTTTAATCTTTGAAGAGCCATAGGATCTTTTCTTAAATCAATACTGTCTGTTTTCTTAAATTCATCGGCAAGATAATCGATAATTCTCTGATCAAAATCATCGCCGCCTAAATGGCCGTCACCATTAGTTGATTTAACCTCAAACACACCGTCACCAAGCTGTAAAATTGAAATATCAAAAGTACCGCCGCCAAGATCGTATACAGCAACAATATGGTCTTTGGTTTTTTTATCAAGTCCATATGCTAAAGCAGCAGCAGTAGGCTCGTTTATAATTCTTCTTACTTTCAAGCCGGCAATTTCACCAGCATCTTTAGTTGCCTGTCTTTGTGAGTCATTAAAATAAGCAGGAACGGTAATAACAGCTTCAGTAACTTCCTGTCCAAGATATTCTTCAGCAGTTTTTTTCATTTTCTGAAGTATCATAGCACTTATTTCGGGGGGAGAATAAACCCTGTCACCTATTTGCACACGTGCAGATCCATTATCACCGGCAATAATTTCATACGGAACTTTTGTTTTTTCATCAGTAACTTCATTAACGTTTCTTCCCATAAATCTTTTAATAGAGAAGATTGTATTATTAGGATTAGTGATCGACTGCCTTTTAGCAGGCTGGCCTACTAACCTGTCTCCTGATTTTGTAAAGGCTACAACTGAAGGAGTTGTTCTTCCCCCTTCCGAATTAGGAATAACAACCGGATCATTTCCTTCCATTACAGAAACGCATGAATTAGTTGTTCCAAGATCAATTCCTATTATTTTACCCATTATATTCACTCCTTATTTATAAATATTACTTAATCAAAAAAGCACCCTTAACCGGAATATTTAATTCCATAGATATTTTTTTGATTTTGTAATTTTTCTCATTAAACACATAGTTTTGTAGTTATTTATTCAATAGTTATGCCAGTATAAATATTGCGAAATTATCCATTATTCAAACAATTCGTTTCATCTTATAGTTTATGAAATGGCATACAGTGCGACATTTTGACTATAATATAAAAAAAGTGACATTTTTCTGACAGTTTTGTAGAAAATGACTATTTTTATGAACCTAATACCGGAGAAGTAGTTTGTTTAATTTGGAAGCTTTTGATATCAAACTTAATACAGAATTTATCGGCAGAAATTTTATTTATGGCGAGGAGATAGATTCAACCAATTCTTTCCTGATGAATAAAGGGAACAAGGCTAATACAAACGGAACAGTGGTGCTGGCCGAAAAGCAAATTAAAGGGAAGGGAAGAAAAGACAGAGTATGGTATAGTGCAAAGGGGCAGAATTTAACATTTTCACTTCTTATAACTGATACAAATTATTTCGGTGAAAAAATAAATATTCTCAATTTTGTCAGTTCATTGTCGGTTGCTCAGGCCATTGAAAATCTCTATCAGCTAAAAACAAATTTGAAATGGCCGAATGATATTCTTATAAACGGTAAAAAAATAGCCGGTATATTACTTGAATCATCCTCCCAGGGAAATAAAGTTGAACGTGTGGTAATAGGAATAGGTATAAATGTTAACCAGGTATTATTCCAGGGAAGTTTTAACTGGGAACCAACTTCCTTAAAAGTTGAACTCGATCAGAATATAGAAAGAGAACGCCTGCTGGCTGAAACGCTTAATATATTAGAAGAAAATTTATTGCAGTTGCCTTTACATTCAAATGACATACTTAAAGACTGGAAAATGCGGTGCGGTATGATCGGAGAGAAGATATCAATAACAGAGGGTGAAACAGTTAAGTATGGTATATTTGATGATATGGATGAAAATGGATTTCTTCTCCTAAAGAATAAAGGAAAGATTGAGAAAATCCATTTTGGAGATGTTAGTGTTCGTTAGTTAGAAGGGTTTTGGAATAGTTTTAAGGGCGGTTTATGCTTCTTACCTGCGATATAGGCAATACTAATATTAAAACAGGCTTGTTTGCAGAAAATAAGCTTATTGAATTCCAATCTTTCCATTCGACAAGGGATCTTATATTATACACTAAAGGAATTACCTTTTCAGAAATTGCTGTATCTTCTGTTGTACCCCAGAAACTAAATGAGATAAAAAAAACCTTAGATGAAAATATAAAATTAACTGAAATATCCGGTTCATCTCCCTTCAATCTTAAAATTGATTACTACTCGATTGATACTCTTGGAATTGACCGGCTATGCTCATGCGAGGGGGCGTTTTATCTCTACAAACAATCTGCCCAATACCAGGATTATAAAAGCTCAACCTTTTTATTAACTATAGATTTTGGTACTGCAACTACTATAAATTTCATTAAATATCCCGGTGTATTTAAAGGGGGAATTATAGCCCCGGGTATACATACAATGATAGCTTCTTTGCACCTGGGTACAGCTCAGCTTCCCCAAATTGATATTGATGATTATAAGGCTCTTATCGGGAAAAGCACCAATGAATCGATTGCAAGTGGAATAATTAATTCAACTCTTGGACTAATTGAAAGAGTGGTAAATCATTTAACAAAGGACTACAAAGCGGAGGAAATTAAAATTTTTATTACAGGCGGTAATGCCGAAGCCTTACTCCCATATCTTTCCTTTGAATACATTTATGAAAAAGCTCTGGTATTGTACGGGGTTAATGCAGTATATGAAAGAATGTAGAAAAACTTCTGTTGAAATGTATTATGGCATAGGACATGTCTGTCAGAAAAAATAATTTGTTTTGTTCCTACGGAACTTGCAAATATTTGAGATTACTTATATCTATAATCATAACGTCCCTGACGGGACTTAAAACAGCAATATTATATTATACTTAACATACAGTTGCCTGTTTATGGTATAAGCTCTTGTATTCCTCAATTTTCCAAGTCATGCAAGGATTAAACATTTGTAGAATATATCAACTAATGATTCAGCTTACCCCTTGTCTGCTATCCCAGTTGTTTTGAATTTTTCTTAGACAGACTATTTGTCCGGTATGGTAAGCTATGTGTAAAATAACATTCGAAATTTTATTCAGCCATGTTTCATTACTGTCCGGAATATTTGAGAGTAGTTTATCATCAATAATAACGGCTAGTTCATTTTCCCATCCTGCCAGCACTTTATTTAACCTCTCATTTAACGAATGCCAGTTAATGTTCTTCTCGCCGAGACTTTCCCCGGTAAATGTATATTCATTACTTTCATCATCAGGAACAACGGCTATACCCCTATATCTGTTTAAATACCATTCAGACCAATATACAATATGAATTACAAGTTCTTTAATAGAGTGTTCTTCCCCCGGAATTTTAATTTCTGCCTGTTCTGCTGTAAGTCCATATAAAGCATCTTTTACCGCAACAAACCACTCCTTTTTATCATATACTGCATGAAGCTGCTGGTGTAATAATTGGCTAAGATTCATAATGTTTCCTTTCCTATAAAAAAAATTATTTTTTGGTAGAGCAATTGACCTGCCAGTACCTCTAGCAAATTTATTTTAAGGATACAGGCTTATTAAAAAGTTATCAATTAAACGGGTTTTACCTAAACGGGCAGCAATTAAGATGTAATACTCATTCCCCTGCTCAATAAAAAGGGGTTCCTGAAAATTATCAGCATTAACAATACTTATGTAATCCAGTTGAATATTTTTATAATCGCTGAACTGGTTTCTCATGTTATCAATAATTATTTGAGGATTCATTTCCATATCCTCAAAAAATTTTGCGCCGTAAAGCAGAGTATTATATAATGCCGGTGCACTTTTTCTTTCTTCGGGTGACAGGTAAATATTTCTTGAACTCATTGCAAGGCCGTCCTTCTCCCTTATGATCGGACATATTTCAACCTCAGTATCAAAATGCAGGTCTTTTACCATCCGTTTAAGTATTGCAGCCTGTTGTGCATCTTTTTGCCCAAGAAATGTAATATGAGGTTTTACAATATTTAGCAGTATAGAAACAATGGTGGTTACACCCTTAAAATGTGTTGGACGCAATTCCCCTTCATACTTCTTTGATATTTCATTAACCTCAACAAAAGTCTGGGAATTGCCGGGATAAATATCGTGTGCGTCGGGAAGAAATAAATAATCAGTACCATTTACTTCCAGAAGTTTTTTATCCTTTTCAATATCCCTGGGATACTTATTAAAATCTTCATTGGGAGCAAATTGGGTGGGGTTAACAAATATGGATACAATAGTAACATCAGTCTGTTCAGTGGATTTTTTTACCAGGGAAATATGTCCGGGATGAAGATACCCCATGGTAGGAACGAAACCGATCTTTTTCCCCTCAGCTCGAATACTATCAGAAAGTTTCTGAAACTCCTTTATGCCTGTTATTGTTTTGATGACTAACTCAGGAAACTAAAGTTAAAATATTAAATATTGTATCTTTTAAATCTTTTCTTGAAACAATTGCATCAATAAAACCATGTTCAAGAAGAAATTCCGATTTCTGGAACCCGGCCGGAAGATCTTTTCCAATAGTTTGTTTAATAACCCTTGGCCCGGCAAAGCCGATTAGTGCCTGAGGTTCGGCAATATGAAAATCACCAAGCATAGCATAGCTGGCTGTTGTGCCCCCTGTGGTAGGATCGCTTAAAACAGAAATGTAAGGGAGTTTAGCATCTGCAAGTCTTGCAAGGCGTGCACTGGTTTTAGCCATTTGCATTAGTGAAAAGGCACCTTCCATCATTCTTGCACCGCCGCTTGCCGAAATAATTATTAATGGTATTTTACTTTTAAAAGCTTTATCTGTTAGACGGGCAATTTTTTCGCCAACCACCGACCCCATGCTGCCGCCGATAAATTTAAAATCCATACATCCCAGGGCAACTTCCATATCATTAATTTTACCAGTTCCGGTTCTAACAGCATCTGTCAGTCCGGTTTTCTTTATTGTTTCAGGTATTCTATCCGAATATTTTTTGGTATCTTCAAAACCCAATGGATCGGCAGAGCGCATCTTTTTATCAAGTTCTTTGAAGGTCCCCTTATCAAGTATTATATCAATATATTCTGTACTCCCTATCCTGAAATGATGATTACATTTAAGACAGGTCCACAAATTTGTTTCAAGCTGTTTTTTATGAATTATTTCACCGCACCCCGGGCACTTTTCCCACAGGCCGTCCGGAAGTTCTTTTTTTTGTGTATCGGGAGAAATATTTTCTTTTGACCTTTTAAACCAGGGCATTAAATTTAGCTTTCTTTTATAATTTCGGCAGTAATGGTTAGGATTTTATTTGGTTCATCGGGATCGTTTGAACTAATTGTAATATTCCTTGTCATTTTCCCTGATCTGTCTTTTGTGTCAAGTTCAACCCTAATTGTACCCTCTTTACCCGGTTCAATTTTTTTACTGCTGATAAGAGCAGCAGTACAGCCGCATGATGTCTTTACATCTTTAATTTCCAATGTAGATTTACCATTGTTTTTAAACTTGAATGTATACTCCGGAATTTCTCCCTGTTTAACTTTGCCAAAATCATGAGAGGTTTCCTTAAAAGAAATATCCGGTGTTTTAGATGTATTGCCTGACCCTTTAACAACATTACCGCTAAAGGATAATTTTACTGTAGGGCTGGCTGGATCATTAGTTTCAATATAAACAGTTTTTGCCTGTTTACCGCTTCTTCCTTCGGAATTAAATGAAACTTGAACCTCTGTTGATTCTCCCGGTTTTAATTCATTTTTTGATGGCTGGGCAGCAGTACATCCGCATGAAGCTCTGACATTTTTTATTGTTAGAACATCGTTCCCGTCATTCTTTATAATAAAGTCGTGTGTAACAACCTCTCCCTGCTGTATATCTCCAAAATCATATTGCTTTGGTTCTATAACAGCTCTAGGTTCAAACTGAGCAAAAGCAAAGCCTGCAAAAACTATAACCAGGTAAAAAACCTTATACATTTTTTCTCTCCTTTATAGTAAAATTTTTCAAATAATCCGGTTCAAGGTAATCATAATCAAATGTTAACTTTTCTTTAATCAGCATGCTGTATTTCGCTATATAAACCGGAGCAGGTACTGATATTTTACTGCCTGCTGCAGCATTCCCAAAAGTTATACTGCCTTCAATCTTTTTATTCAGATTTACTTTGTCTATAATCTGCAGTTCTTCTGCAAATATAAAATTATTAGACTTAATTTGAAACTTAGCATAATATATCTCATCTGAATTTATTTTGTTGGCAATGGCAAAAACCGCATTTTCAGGCAAATATGACGATATTTGTAGTGCAAGTGCCTCGAAGGTGGGCACAGGAATAATGGGTAATGAAGCTCCGAATGCCAAACCTTTTGCGGCGGACATTCCTATTCTTAATCCGGTAAATGAGCCGGGACCCGATGAAACAGCAACAGCAGATAATTCATTTAATTTTGTTCCGGCTGAATTTAAAACATTATCCACAACTTCAAAGATTTTTTCTGCATGAATATTTTTCTGTTGAATATTAACTTCATAAAATTTCTCATCGGAAAAATAAACAGCGGCACCGCACAAACTGCCGGATGTTTCAATTGCAAGAACCGGTTTCAGATTATTCATATCTTTTAATTTCAAACTTACGTGAGAAATCCTGATTTAGAGTAATATTTATCTCAATCCGTTTACGAGGTATTATTTCCTTAAATAGTTCTCCCCACTCTATAAAAATAACAGCATCTTCATCATTAATATAGTCATTAAAGCCAATGTCAAAAAGCTCTCTTATTTTATTTATCCTGTAAAAATCAAAATGATATATTTTAAATTTTCCATTATACTCATTCACAATAGCAAAAGTTGGACTGCTGACATTATTCACTCCATATTTCTCAAGTGATTTTTTTATAAAAAAGGTTTTACCGGAACCAAGATTTCCGTTTAAAACAATAATATCACCGGGAGAAACTCCTATTATAAAATCTTCAGCAAGCAGCGCAGTTTCCTCTTCAGAATTTACAATTTTGCTAAACGGGTAATCCACTTACCTGGGTTCCATAGTTATTACAGGTAAAATCATTTCTTCCATTGAAATACCGCCATGCTGAAACGTATCTTTATAATAGGTTAAATATTTATGATAATCAGTAGGATAAACAAAATAATAATCTTCTTTTGCAATTATATAATTAATAGTAACACCGCGTTTCGGCAGTTTATAATCAAGTGGATTTTTAATATAAATAGCATGTTTATCATCTACTTTTAAATTACGCCCATGTTTAAATCTTAGATTAGTAGAAGCTTCCCTGTCACCCAGCACTTTTGCACCTCTCATAGAGCGTATGCTTCCGTGGTCTGTTGTAACAACAATTTTTACATTTTTCATCTTTGCCAGCGACTTAAAGGTTGCAAGCAAAGAAGAGTGATTAAACCAACTGTTTGTAAGTGATCTGTAAGCAGCTTCATCGGGTGCAATTTCTTTCAGAATGTCTGAGTCCGACCTGCCATGGGCAATCATATCCAGAAAATTTACAACAACTGCCGTTAATTGTGTATTCTGATAAGACAATATATTTTGTTCAAAATTTCTGCCAACATCGGGATCAATTATTTTAATATATTTTAATTCATTTCTAAGCTTAATTTTTTTCCTGTCAAGGAACAGTTGAAGAAGTTCTTTCTCATATCTGTTCATACTTCTTTCATCATCATCATTACCAGCCTGCCAGAGGTCAGGGTAATGTTTTTCAATATCAGAAGGATATAGCCCTGCAAAAAGAGCATTACGGGCATAAGGTGTTGCCGTTGGGAGAATGCCGTAATAGTATTCTTTTTCAATTTTAAAATAATCGAGGAGATGTTTTTCCATTATCAGCCATTGATCTAAACGCAGACAGTCAATAACAATAAAAAATACGTTTGCTTTTTCATCTTTTACATAAGGAAGAATATATTTATCAACTATTTCAGTTGTTAAAGGGGGTGTATCAATATCTCCGGGGGTATCAATCCAGGTGCGGTAATTTTTTTCAACAAACTTAGAAAATTCCTTATTTGCTTCTCTTCTCTGATCATTAAGGGACTGGCGCAGGTCGATTTCCGGGTGAGTATCAAGTTCTAAATCCCAGTTTACAAGTTTAATATATATATCAATCCATTCCTGGAAATCCATACTATTAAGCAGAGCCATTGATATCTGGTTAAAATCCTGAAGATAATCTTTTGCTGCATACTGGCCGGAAATTTTTTTCCCCTCCAGAATTTTTTTCAATACAAGAAGCACCTGGCTTGGATTTACCGGCTTTGTAAGATAGTCACTTATTTTACCACCAATTGCCTCCTCCATTATTGCTTCTTCTTCGGTTTTTGTAACCATAACTACCGGTATATTGGGGTCATAGTCTTTAATCAGTCCAAGTGTTTCAAGGCCGCCCATTCCGGCCATCATTTCATCCAGAAAAATAAGATCATATTCGTTTTCTTTTACCGAATTGACCGCATCTTCACCATTAGTTACAGTGTCTACCTCATACCCCTTTTCAGAAAGGAATATAATATGCGAACGGAGAAGTTCAATTTCATCATCTACCCACAAAATTTTTTTTGGTTTCATAATATCTTTCAAATTCCTGTTTTAAATTAAGAACTATAGTCGTCTTTATTAGTGATATATCAACAAATCATATTTTGTTCCTTCAGGAATGATTTTAACCTATTCAGATTCCAGAACCCGGTTTGGATGTAATAATTCATAACAAAAATAATATAATTCCGTAACTACTGAATTGAAATATGTACATCCAGGCCAACCTCATTAGTAGTGGTGGGCGGATATTTTGCAGCACCCTCCGGTGTAACCGAAGAATTCCTGTAGAAAACAGACAGGGTTACTTTAGAACTTAAGCTATACTTTGCCCTGGGCTCAAGAGTTATACGTGTGGTTCCATCCTGCGGAGTACCATCTTCTACAAACTGTTTCATATCAAAGATTATTGATGAATTTTTTGTATTTGTATAGGAGAAACTGAATTCAATGTCATTCTGAAGTGATATGCCGAATAAAGGAACTTCAATACCTGACAAAGAATAATTTGCAGTAATTCCAAAATCACGGGAAAATGTTTCAGTTATTCTGCTTGTGGAATTGGAAAGATCATAGATAGTTTTAGTTCCATATTTAAAGCTGCTGTTAAAGGTACCGCCCCACAATTTATTAAAAGTAAAGCTTAAACCTGCAAGAGGAGCAAAACCATATTCTACCCTTTGCCCCTGTATCTGCTGGGTTCCATCTGCCGAAGTTTTCCATCCTTCAGTAAATGATGATGTATAAGCATGATCAAAACTTACCTTTTGGGCAAATGAAGAGAATATAAAATATTTCTCAAGACCATCCCATACAACTCTCCAGTTGGGACGCGGAATGTATTTAGCTACATCAGCAAGGAACGGTAATTTTGCCAGTATAGGAAATTGTTCAAAACCTGTTGCAAAAGCATCAGTTAAACTTTGTGTTGGATCCGGTGCATCCGGATTATACAGTTCATGCACTTTTTTAATACCCCCGCTTATAAACAAGAAATTAGGGAACGCCAAAAATGAACGTGTTAATGAACCAGTAGCAACCGGTGGACGTACAGTGAACAGTCCGAGAGTATCTGCTGAAGTGATAATATTAATTGTTTTATTAACTGTCCAGCTAACCTTCCAGTTTAGGTCAATCTTAGCCCCTTCCCAGAGAGGTTTAGAAGTTTTAAAATCCAAATTATTTTTTTGCGAAAAAACATCGCTAAGATTTCCGCCCGGTGCCCGTAACCCAACATTCTGGCTTAATCCAAACATAAATCCCCGTGAAGGGCCATTATATCCCTGGAATGAACCAATACCCCAGAAGTTATTAAAACCGGTGCCTTTACCATATATACCCGACTTTGACAAGCTGTTATCGTTAGAGAAATTAATGGTAATATTTTCATAATCGAAGAAAATTATTCGGGCGATAGTTTTTAGCATTGATAGTCCCTGTGTAACAGGGGAATCTCCTACAGATATTTCTTCTGCCAGGGAATCATTTTGTACAAGGGGATCTGGCGTAAGTAAATTAAGAGAATCAGATCCTTCAGCAACACGCCCCCTGTTTCTTGGCGTTCTCTCTCTTGGTTCATTTAAATTCCTGCTGCGGTTATTACCGCGGAGATTCTGAGTTTTACTATCGTCTTTCTCATCAAAAAGAGGGGCCGCAAGCGCTTTAAGTCTTAATGATAATCCAATAGAAGACCGGCTGGCAAATCCTGCACTCCTGCCCAGTTCTTCCTGCTTAAGATCATGCTGCCACTGATAATTTACAGAATAACTGGCTGTAATTGTAAAGTATCTGTTTATATCCCATAATGAAGGAAGCTTGGGTGCAGTTCTAAAATCTATACTCTGTGTATACTGATAATCTTTACCAAAAAAAGCGCTCGAAAAAATTTCCTTCCATATCTGACTTTCCGGCCGCTGTATCTGGATAACTTTCCCCTGTTCATCTAATATTTCATCAGTTTCAAGATGTGCAAGTGAAGAACTTATGTTCAGATTATAGGTCGTGCTCAGGTTAAGCAGTCCGCCTTCAGTAAAGCGCCATGAAAAATTAAAACCTCTTTGTGTTGTAAAATCTCTTGAGATAACCATCTGGCTTGGAACATTCCGGCGTTCTCTGGTTACATTAGTATTCCTGTTTCTTCTTGCACTAATATTAAAAGCAAAATTTTGCGGAGTATAATAAAACTTAACACCTTTATAATCTGTCAACAGGGCAAATACTGAACCTAAAACGGGTATATCAACGGGGCTTAAAAAGTATTCAGGACTAAGATTAATGCCATATGCTACAGTTGAATTCCATACCCATGACTTGTTTACCAGAACAGTGGGTGACTTGCTAAAAGTTTTATTATAGTTGAACCCAAAAGTAAGCGAATTAAAAGAATCTCTTATAAGCCAGAAATCAGTTGGTATTTTGATCTTTATATTTGAAGCAGACCATGTATCAGAAACATTCATAGTCATCTGATCGGCAGCGGCTGTTATACCGTTGTTCTCAGCTTCAGCTACAAGAATATCGGTACCGGGCATGTAAAGGGGTTTACCGATATTTTCAGTGTGGGAATAATTAAGCTTTAAATTACTTCCTTCCCATGTAAACGGCAGTAATTTTAGAATATCAAGTTCTCCTGTAACCCCCCAATTCCTGGATTCCACCCTGGAGCCAAACCTGTCTGATAGCCTATGGAAAAACGGATTGGTTTGGCTTACTGTAAAGCTTACCTTTAACAGATCGGCTAAAACCATAGATCCCGACATACTATAAGCCCAGCCGGGAGTATCATCTGCACCAATTACACGCAGCTCGTTTATCCATACATCACCCGATAAAACCTCTCCAACACCATCATCCCGCCCGGTTATGTTTCGTATCCCAACAGTTAAAAATTTAACAATAGTTAAGCTTGGCTGCCCTTTAAGACCATAAAAGTGCCCCGGTTTACCGGGAACAGTAATTGTGTCAACAGCTTCGGTAGAATCTCTCCTTCCTTTTATTGCTGTTAATTCGCTAAAAGGAATGGAGATTTCACCCCATCCGGGTTCAATAGGTTGTCTATATTCATAATAGTTGTTCGAGTCGGCACCAAAACGGAAATAAACTTCAGCTCTTGCCCCGCCGTTGTTATCCGATAACGAACCAACAAAGTTGGGAGAATCAGGGGTCTGGCCATGAACGAATAATTTCATCTGATTATAATTAAACACATCAAGAGGGCGCGGAAGAAACTTTACTGCTTCCCGGCTTTGCCCGGGTTCAAGCCCAACAACAACTAAATTCATTGATTGTTCATTCCTGAGAATATTTTCATCCGGGCGGGTTCTATCTCTTTCCCTGTCAACTCCCGGAGGTATAGAATACTCAGGATTTTCTTCAACGTTAATAACAGAAACTGAAAGAATAGAGTCATTTGTAATGGCTTTCTGCCACTGGCTGCCGACAAGATTAAACTCTGCAATACGCATATGCATAACTGTATCAAAACCGGTAACAAATAATCTTATGTATTCCACACTTGATAAATTCGGGCTCCCTACTTCTTCCGTAACTTCTTTTAGGGGTATCCTGTAAAGATACCAGCCATTGCTGCCTCCGCCGGCAATAAAAGGATTATTACTTGTGGTATCAAGAGGAATTCTATATCTGAAATAACTGTCAACTCTATCGGTGCTTCCGTTATTATTCATATCCTCCGTATCGGGTGTCTGAGCTCCAAGATCAGCAGATCTGGCATTTCCTTCTGTGCCGTTAACATAGCGCCAGGCAAATAAGTTGCCTTCTCTTTCTGCAATTGAAGGAAGAAAAAAATTATCACCGCTAGGGTCATCTCCCAAACCAGGATATTCCGACTCCGGATACCGAACTCTTTCCTCAGCATCAAATATTCTGTCAAGCCCGGTATCCTCAGTGTAATTGATATCCATTACACCATTAAAGGGTTCACGATCCTCAGTATTATAGTCACCCGGAATAATATCTTCACTTATCCTCCCCAGATCAACATAAAAACTGGCTTCTGCAATATTGGTAGACGGTGTCAGATCGGGCTTCATCCATATTTCAATAAATTCAACATTCTCTTCAATCAGGTTATTTGCTGATGAAGATAAAGTTTTCATCATACCGCCCCAGTTTGCTCTGCGGTTATCAAGAGTAGGCCTGTAATTATATTGTCCTCTTAAGTAGGGTTCAAAAACAAAATCCATAATAGTAACATCCTGGTCTTCCCGGCTTACAGACCTTAGAGGCCAAATTTCTTTTACGCGAACTCTGGATGGATTTTCGGTAAACCAGAATGCTCTTCCTTTGTAACCCATCTTTTCATTAGGTGTTAAATCAGTCAGAACTGGCAAGGTACCTGAAGGTGCACTCATATCTCTCCATGAAAGATAAGAAACCCCGATCGGTATTGTTCTTTTTGTTCCTTCAAAATCATCAATGTAAGCTATACTTTCACCATTATCCGAAACAATTGTGCTCTTTTTTGTATTCGGATCAGGGTCAATATAAGCGTATTCACCTGCAAGACTGATAGTGGACATTGTTCTTGTAGAAAACAAATTATCAAGGCCTTTGGTAATAAACGGAAGATCATGACTTGTGGCAAAGTCAACACCCATAATTGTATTGCTTAAAGGTTCTTCACCAATTCTTACTTTATCGCTAAGGGTTTGCTGATTTAAATTAAGTATTGAAAATCCCAGTTTGGTTTTATTGGTAAAATCAAAAACTCCTCGTGCACCAAGAAGGGTTTTTGAAGCGAGCTGAAAGAGATCATTTTGTTCGTATGTTATTTTCAGATCTGCTCCCGGAACCAGCGCAGCATCATTTCTTATAGTTAACTGACCAAGGTTATAGTCAACCACATAATCAATACCGGGAGTTAATGCACCGCCGTTTAATGTTACTCTAACTGAATTTTCAACAATATTAAAACCAAGCTGATAAACGGAGCTTGACTGCCCGGAAAATTTACCGGTTAACAGCCATTTATCTTTAGCTTTGTCATATCTCGCTATTCCCGGAAGGGTATCATATATAGCGTAATACGCACGGGATGTATCTGCAAACGGCAGATTTCTGCCAAAAGGTTCTAATGTGGGAAAAATTATTTCACCAGTTTCAGGTATTATATTGGTTTGAGGGCTGTAATCAAAAATATTATCCGGATTTGGAGTTGAAGCCGCATCATATATATCAAGTCCGAATGCATTTAATAATCTCACAATACCGTTTGGAGTAGAAATATCTGTTTCAGGTTCTCCTCCTTCAACCTCATACTTAATTTTAAACTCAAACCCTTCCGCATTAATATTTCTACCCCCAACGGGATAAATATTTTTTAACTGTAACTGCCATGCAATTTCATGAGTTGAGTTAAGGTTTCTTGGCTTTACTAATTTAAGAACAAGTTTTTGAGTATCCGAAACAGCAGTTTTTATAAATTCTCCGTATACCTCACCATTATCCCTTTGAAAAGCTATTGCTATAACATCATTATCCTGTACCTGAGTTTTAAAAGTTATAAAGCCAACTTCCCTGTTTAAGATATAATCGTTGTACTCTTCTAATTTAATAAACCTTCCTGTTTCAACCTGGCCGGTTACACCTTCAATATTACCTCTTAAATTATCATACCTGCCGCCATCTGCAACCGGCAGAAGTTCAATATAAGCATTTGCCTCCCGCTCCCTTTGCGGATCTCTGCCGGATGTTTGTATTGATTTCCAGACCTCAATTTCAGCAACCCGGAGCTCAGGAACTGCTTCGAATGAAGATTTTGAGGGAGACCTGGAATAATATCTGCTGAATAAATCATTTGCTATAGGAACTGCATCAACAAAGTAATGGTTTGTAGAGTAATCATAAGCTCTTATAGAAAATTCCTGCGAGGTAGAACCGCTGTTTACCGAGACTTCTTTTACCTCACCTTTTTTCTGACTTGCAATAGTGGTTAAGCTTAAAGGTCCCATTTTAAACAGGGCTTTTATACCAAACAGAGCCTCGCCGCCGCCAACAAGAGGTGATGTTTGAAGTGATACGTTACCAGCTTCAATGCTCTGGATAATTTCATCTTCGTACCCGGTATATTTAATTTTTAACTGGTTCTCATATTCAAAAGTACGTTCCGTATTCCAATCTGCGTTGATATTCAGTTTATCACCAATAGTACCGCTTACATTTATCTGCACCTGCTGTTTAAAGTCAGGTTCATTCCTAGTGTTGCCTAAACGTGAAGCAGTAGCGCCCTCGGTAGTTTCACTGCGCCATGCACCATGAATATCAACAGCGCCGCCAATACGAAGGCTTATTTTTGGCGTACCAAAAATTGAAAGTACTCCTACACTTGGAAGAGGAATTTCAAAATCGGTTATATCTTTAATAAGCTCTGCAAGTCCCTTTTGTGTTTCTTTTAGCTCATACTTATAACCCTGCTGTTCCCACAATTCTCTTTCTCTTAAAGCCAACTGCAGATCAATATATTCTTCAATAGGAACTTTTAAAAGAATTTTAGTTTCTTCGCCTGCAACCTTTTCCACTATTTCAACAAAGTTACCGGTGGAGTCAATCTGGATAGTTCTAACCTTCTGGCTTGGCTGAGCAAAAAAGCTGGACTGTCTTTTTCTTCCAAGTTTTATATAAGGAACATCTTCCCTGTAATAACGGAAATGTTTAAGGCGTGCTGTTGAATCAAGAGCGGCATAATCTATTTTAACCGTATCAGCAGACAAGGAATCGGGAGTGATAAGTGAACTATCAGAGGCAAATGCAGATGTATCTGACGGAATAACCAGGGAATCCTGTGTTAACGAATTCCCGGTTGGAGAATCCGGTATCAGAAATTCTTGTGATGGTAAATCCTGTGCCGGAGCATCTTGTGTTACGGAATCCTGTATGGATGGATCTTGTGCCGGTATATCTTGTGTTATGGAATCTTGTATGGATGGATCTTGTGCCGGTAAATCTTGTGTTATGGAATCTTGTAATGAAGTATTTTGTGCCGGTGTATTCTGTGATGACGAATTCTGAATCAGTGAGTCTTGTGTTTGTGAATTCTGTGCAAGAGAATCCTGCAAAGGGATTACAAATGAATTATTACCTGATGAGGCAGAAGCAAATTGCTGCCCGGCACCGGGACTGTCCTTTAGCCCTGAAGATAATGCACCCCCGTCATCAGTATTAGAGTCTGGCTTTAATAGTGATGCATTATTTTTAAGGTATTGAAAACAGACATCAATCCAAATTGCTTCATTGAATTGAGTTTCATTGGGAGAACTGAGCCCCAGATTTATTCCGGCGTAAAAGAGTATAGCCCCAAAAGTTATTACGCGGAAAGCCTCCCAAAAATAATTTAATATTTTGCTTCTGATAGAATAACCTGCAAGAATTTAGAAATATACCAAATTGTATAAATTACCGATATACCTCCTCATTATTTAAAAATTTTAGCGAAAAAAATTAGATAAATTATGCCTGATTATCAACAACAAGTTCACCCTTTGCCCAATATTTCAGAGTTAAACATATGTGTTTAGACGGATTAAATGAAGGTAAATTTTCATCACCACTTTATTAAGCCCCATTTGTACTACGGGTTAACCTTTTTAATAAACCGGAATGCCGGGGAAATAATTCAATTAACTTTTCCCGGTTCCCAATCTGGAAATCTTCAAAATCAAAACCCGGTGCAACATTACATCCAAAAAGGGCAAAGGAATCTTTTTTAATAACCTCTGCAGCAAACCATGTATGCTTTGGGATTGTACATTGAAATACTTCCCCCGCTTCAAGGTCTCTGCCAAGAAGGATCTCAGTAAGCTCCCCGCCAGAATTAATAAGATATAATTTAACATTCGTTCCATCATAAAAATGCCACAACTCATCTGATTCAAGCTTGTGAAAAACAGAAATATCTTCCCCCTCCAACAAAAAATAAATAGAGGTTAATATATTCCTGTCTGTACTGTATCTGTCCGGAAGATGCTCCGACCTTATCTTCTCGTCTGCTCTGTATATCTCCCTGTAGTATCCCCCTTCAGGGTGTTCCAATAAACCAAGCTTATCTATATAGTATTTGGCCCTGCTGTTCATTTTAGCTGCCCGAATAAATTTTAAATTTAAGTTTTGAAATTCTAAGAAAGGATTGTTCTATACGTTCCCTGCTGATTTTCCCCTCCAGAATTAACTTCTTAATAATTGAAATAGCTTTACCGGAAATTTGTTCATCGTAAATTGAATTGTTTGCAAAAAGAAGAATATCAACACCTGCATCAATGGCACGGTAAATTGCTGTCTCCAGTCCGTAATGGTCTGAGATAGCTTTCATCTGCATATCATCCGAAATTACAACTCCGTTAAAATTCAATTGGTTCCTTAATATTCCGGTAATAATATTTTTTGAAAGAGTTGCAGGAAAATCAGCATCAAGTTTGGAATTAAAAATATGTGCAGTCATTATTAAATCACATTTACCGGAATTAATTAATGTACGGTATGGTTCCAGTTCAATCTCCTGCCATGTATCTGTTACATCAGTAAATCCAAGGTGAGAATCTGTACGGGAACTGCCGTGCCCGGGAAAATGTTTTAATGTTGTTAGAACATTATACTGGTGATGAACATTAATTATTTCAGCAGAATGTACTGCAACAACAGAAGGATCTGAAGAAAAACTTCTTCCTATTCTGCCTATAACAGGATTATCAGGATTTGTATTCAAATCTACTACCGGGGCAAGATTAATATTTATACCTGCAGCCGCCAGCGTTGAAGCAGTAAGTGCAGCATATTTTCTTGTCGAGTCAATATTATTTAAACTTCCAAGATACTGGGCCGAAACTGATGCAGGAAAACCATAGTTGGTCTTTAATCTGTTAACTCTTCCGCCTTCCTGATCAATTGCAATAAGCAAGGGTAAAGATGAATTACTTTTTAATGCATTAGTAAGTTTTCCTACCTGCTGTACTGATTGAATATTCCTTTCAAATCTCTGGGTAGGAACATCATAATCATAAAGTACAACGCCGCCTATATTAAATTTATTTATATCATCAGTAACAGAACTTCTGCTGTTTACTTCATAGCCTTTAAAACCCACCATCAGCATCTGTCCTATTTTAAAATCAATATCATCTGATGGAGAGTTGGTATCATTTACATTACAGGAAATGTAATTAAAGACAAATAGAACGATGAAACAATGAAGGAACAGTTTTTTCATTTAAGTAGTCAGGAATTTTAAAAAATAGAGTGTTAATTTATAAATAAGATATTAAAAATGCGCTTTTTTGAGGGTTAAATAGAGAAAATATTTTGGAAGTGAGCTATAGCGTCGTTTTGCCTGTCTACCGGGGTATAACTGTTTATATAACAAATAATGAAGGTAAACAGTTCTGCCGCGGCAGACAGGTAAACAATTATCTGTATTCCGGTAAATTATACCGGAATACCGGATCGTTTTTCAATTGGTACATATGAACGTTTTGTTTCACCGACATAAATTTGTCTGGGCCTGTATATTCTGCCGCCGGGGGTTTCTCTCATTTCTTTCCATTGAGCAATCCAGCCGGGCAGCCTGCCAAGAGCAAACATAACTGTAAACATATTAACAGGTATCCCCATGGCATGGTAGATAATCCCGCTGTAAAAATCTACATTAGGATATAGTTTCTTTTCAATAAAGTATGGATCATTCAGGGCTATTTCTTCAAGATTCCTTGCAATATCAAGCAAAGGATCATTTACACCAAGTTTGGTAAGTACCCTGTGGGCAGCAGCTTTCAGTATCTTGGCGCGGGGATCAAAATTTTTATATACCCTGTGCCCGAAACCCATCAACTTAAAACCGGAATTTTTATCCTTAGCCAGCCCGATATATTTTTTATAGTCACTGCCGTCCTGCTTTATATGTTCAAGCATTTCAAGAACATGCTGATTAGCCCCGCCGTGCAATTTTCCCCACAAGGCACTTATGCCTGCAGATATTGAAGCAAATAAGTTAGCTTCGCTGCTGCCAACCATCCTAACGGTGGAGGTGCTGCAGTTTTGTTCATGATCTGCATGAAGTATTAATAAAAGATCAAGAGCCTGTACCAATACCTCAGGTACTTCATAATCCTCAGACGGAACAGCAAACATCATATGAAGAAAGTCTGCTGTATAGCCTAAGTTATTACGCGGATAAACATAAGGCTGGCCAACTGATTTTTTATAAGAAAAAGCAGCTATTGTTTTCAGTTTTGCCAGAAGTCTTATAATATTCAGGTTAACATTGTTATGCACTTCTGTTTCAGAATAATATGCCGAAAGAGACGCCACCATGGAAGCCAGTACTCCCATAGGGTGTGCAGAATGAGGATAACCTTCAAAAAATTTTTTCATGTCTTCATGAATGAGACTATGGTGAGTTAACTGATAATTGAATTCATTGAGTTCTTTTTTATCAGGTAATTTCCCATTTATCAATAAGTAACTTACTTCGGCAAAACTTGATTTCTCTGCAAGTTCTTCAATTGGATACCCCCTGTATCTCAGGATTCCTTTTTCACCATCGATAAATGTAACGGCGCTTGCACATGATCCTGTATTACCATACCCGCTATCATAGGTAATGGCTCCTATCTGAGTACGCAATTTGGTTATATCAATTGCCTGTTCATTC
>JAWOJF010000005.1:0-7484 GCA_046481785.1 Ignavibacteriaceae bacterium
CTGTTATTATTATGAGTAAAAAGATTATCTTCATTGTTAACTCAAATTTAAATATAACTTAATTTATTTACTAAGATTGTTTTATGCAAAAACCGGAGGATTTATGACTGGAAAAAGATTAAAAATAGGAGAACAGGCACCTGATTTTAACCTGCCCGGTGTTGATGGAAAAAATTATTCACTTAATACATTCCGTTCAAAAAAAGCTTTGATTGTAATTTTTAGCTGTAACCATTGTCCCTATGTACAGGCTTATGAAGAAAGAATAAAAGCTATACAGAAGGATTATGCGGATAAAGGAACTGCTGTAGCTGCCATTAGTTCAAATGATGATTCTCAATACCCGGAAGATTCATTTGATGAGATGAAAAAAAGAGCAAAAGAGCGGGAGTTTAATTTCCCTTATCTCAGGGATGAAGATCAGACAATTGCAAAAGCATATGGAGCAACACACACACCGGAAATTTTTCTTTTTGATTCACAAAGGAAACTTATTTACCAGGGTAAAATTGATGATAACTGGAAAGAACCAGAAAAAGTAAAAAACAGCTATTTAAGAGAAGCACTTGATGAATTATTTGCCGGAGAGGAAATATCAGTTCCTGAAACATGGTCAATAGGCTGTACAATAAAATGGAAAGAATAAGTCATTTGTAGAATGACATTTATGTCGTTTATTGGGAAATGAGAAAAACTCCTCTAATAGGGCATATCAGTACATTAAACCAATATTAATGGTAAGATAAACGCCGCCAAGATCTTTATTAAACCTGCCTCTTAAACTCTCCACTCCCTCATCAAAGAAGTGAACAAAATAGTAGCGGAGGTTTATTCCAACCAGGCTGGATTTGTCCAATCCAAAATTAGCTCCCAGGCCTATATAACTTCCAAAGGCATATTTTGCCTGTGCTTTTCCAAAGGCGCTGAAAAATTCCTTTTCGTACGGTGTAGTAAGCGCCATTGTCGGTCCTATAGCAGCATTTATATATGGGCGCAGATTGTCGTAAATAACATCTTCAAATAATCTGTATTGAATTCCAAAATTCAAAGGAATTAAAAACACCCTGTTCTTTTTTTCGGGAGTAAATTCAATAGGCCTGCCGTATATATCATACCCGATAAATTCAAATTCATTTTCATCTTTAGCTTCAGAAATGGAGAGATCACTAAAAAAAGTAACGGTAGGTGATAACTGCCTGCGGTAAAAAGTACCAAGGCCAAATCCGCCTTCACTAAACATAATATCCATCCCAAATGCATTATCCGGGAATATTTCGGGTTCTTTTGGCGGTGCCATTTCACCAATCCCCTGGGCATATATGCCTAAAAAGGGGAGTAAAAATATTGCAGTAAATAATATCTTCTTCATTTTCTTTTCAATTTTGTTTTATAAAAATATACAACTTAATCAGAATTTCAACTATATAATTCGTCATACCTTATTTTTTTCCCATTTCCGGTCGAAACGCTGATTTTATTTCAAAAGAACCATTTTCCGGGTTTCGGAGTAATTTTCAGCATTAAGGCGATAAAAATAAGTACCGCCCGATAGATTATCGGAATTAAATTGAATAATATAGACACCGGGAGACTGCTCCTGGTTTATTAGTGTTATCACTTCTCTTCCGGTGATATCAAAAATCTTTAATGTAACATAACTTAGCCGGGGTATGTAATATTTTATTATTGTTGAAGGATTAAACGGATTAGGGAAATTATTTTCAAGCAGATATTTCTCTGCTGAAAGATTTTTATTTTTTACAAACACAGTACCGGTGTATTTGTAAACGTATCCGTTATCGGCTAAAAGCCACCCGTTATTTGCATCAGGAAAGACAATATCTCTTCGAGTATATTCTATATCATCTTCTATCAGTGTCCAGCTTTTACCTGTATCATTACTGAAGAACAAATTACTTCCGTTTGTTAACCAAACTCTGGAAGGATCTCCGGGCATAAACTCAAAGTCATTACCCCACCCTGTATATGGGAAAGAAATATGTTCCCAGGTTACTCCGCCATCAGTTGTTCTCAATATTAATGAATCATCATATGCCAGACCCAGGTTGTTGTCAAAAAATTTTACAACTTCTAAATATTTATTATAATTTGTTGCAGACCAGTTTATACCGCCATCGGTAGTTTTATATAATTTCTGAGGATTAACACCAGAAGGGAAAAAGTATCCTGTATTTATATTAACAAAATCGAGCCGCTTCCAAATATCACCGGATACCCCTCCAAATACAGAATTGTTTATGTTTATCCAGTTGTTTCCGCCGTCGGTGGTTCTTAAAAAGACAGCAGCACCCGTTTCCGGGTCAAGGGCATCACCCATACAAATTCCATTGTTCTCATCAAACATTTCTATATAATTCAGGAATTTTGTCAGGGTTGTATCATAAAATCTTAAACTCCAACTGCTGCCGCCATCCGGAGTTTGAAATATCTTTCCATCATCTGTACATATAAAAATATTAAGACTGGTTACCATTGAAATATCAACAGCTTCTTTGTTCTGTTCAGGCAGAAAAACTTCAAGCCAGTTTTCACCGCCATCCGTAGTTTTATAAATAGAGAAATCAAAGCAGCATATGGCATTGTTTCCATTGATTGCATCTATAGACAGTCCATGTTCACTGTTCGGATTAATACCGTTGTTTTTTAAGACCCATTGAGCATGCAGCGGCGTGATAAAAGATAAAAGGAGAGCTGTTACTAACAGGACTAAATTTGTAAACTTCATAGCAACCCCTTATCGATAATGTTTAATTAACGGTTTCCGTTAATACCCGGAATATTAATCTTCAGTTTCTCTTTCTTTAGTCAGATTAGCTCTAAAATATTCGCGCCTTAATGTAGCAATAGTATCCATAGAAATTCCTTTGGGGCATTCAGCCGAACAGGCTTCGGTATTAGTACAGGAGCCAAAACCTTCTGCTTCCATCTGCGCAACCATAGCAAGGGCTCTTTTTTCCCGCTCTGCTTTTCCCTGCGGAAGTCTTGCAAGGTGAGCAATTTTTGCAGATACAAAAAGCATAGCAGATGCATTTTTACAAACCGCAACACAAGCACCGCAGCCAATACATTCAGCCGCATCAAGAGCTTTTTCCTGTGTTTCCTTTGGAATTAAAATGGAATTAGCTTCAGGGGTACCGCCTGTATTTACAGAAACAAATCCACCTGCAGCAATTATCCTGTCGAATGCAGAACGATCAACTATTAAATCTTTTAAAACAGGAAAGGCTTTTGCACGGAATGGTTCAATAACAATTGTATCGCCATCCTTAAAACTGCGCATATGAAGCTGACAGGTTGCAATTCCTCTCTGCGGACCATGCGGCCTTCCGTTGATAAACATACTGCAGCTTCCGCATATTCCCTCGCGACAGTCATGGTCAAATGCAACAGGCTCCTCACCTTTTTTTATAAGCTCTTCATTTATAACATCTATCATTTCAAGAAAAGACATATCCGGAGAAACATCATTAGCTTCATAATTTGCAAAATAGCCTTTTGCATCCCTGTTTTTCTGTCTCCAAATCTTAAGATGTAAATTCATATGATTAGCCATTTTAATTTCCTTATTATTATTTAGCCATGTACTGCATTGAACTAAGTTATTGCAATGCCTGGATTATTTTTTTATTACCCCTAAGTACAGTATTTACAACTGTTTGTGAGTCACTCTTTTTCTGCTTTGCAATCTCATGAATAAACTCAGGTATATCTTCATCAAGATATATGGGAATATTGAAATGTGTATTCTCTTTATAAAATTTCCCTCTAATCCCTTTTGAAAAATCATATTCTTTTTTCATTTTCATCTGATTGCCGTGTTTTCCCTATCAATTTCCCGATATGTATGTACAACAACAATGCAAATATTATAATTCTCTTAAAAATAGTTCCATAATTCTTTTGTTCAGAAATTTTTAACTCATTTAATCTCTTGCCTTTAACCAGCATGCTTCGGCAAGCAGTCATGCTTTTGAACCTGCTTCGGTACTTGCTCCTGCTCTTACTCTTACTCTTGAACTTGCTCTTGAACTTGAACTTGAACTTGCTCTTGCTCCTGCATGCTCTTTGCTATTTATAGCTCCTCTGCGAAGGATGCACATATTCAAAAGTAAGTTGTTCTTTGTGCATTTCAGGTTTATTGCCATCACCTTTAAATTCCCATGCACCTACATAAGAAAAATTTTCATCATCACGTTTAGCTTCATTTTCTTCGGTCTGACTCTCTTCCCTGAAATGCCCGCCGCATGATTCCCTTCTTTGAAGAGCATCTTCTGCCATAAGTTCACCAAGCTCAAGAAAGTCTGCAACTCTTCCGGCTTTTTCAAGGGACTGATTCAGTTCCTCATTTGCACCAACCACATTAACGTTTCTCCAGAATTCTTCTCTTATCTCCGGTATTTTTGCAACAGCATGTTTTAATCCCTTCTCATTTCTTGCCATACCAACATCATCCCACATTACTGCACCAAGCTCGCGGTGGAAGTCATCAACAGTTTTCTTTCCTTTAATGGAAAGGAGCTTGTCTATTCTTCCTTTTACTTCGCTTACAACCTGTTTAAATGCCGGATCATCAGTAGTAACCTTTTCAAATTTTTCTGTGGCAAGGTATCCGCCAATTGTGTAAGGAATTACAAAGTACCCGTCTGCAAGGCCCTGCATTAAAGCAGAAGCACCCAAACGGTTAGCGCCATGATCGGAAAAATTACATTCACCAAGAGCAAACAAACCGGGGATGGTTGTCATAAGATTATAATCAACCCATAAGCCGCCCATTGTATAATGAACAGCGGGATAAATTCTCATAGGAACATTATAAGGATCTTCACCGGTTATCTGTTTGTACATATCAAACAGGTTGCCGTATTTTTCTTTTACCTTGTCTTTTCCAAGACGGCCGATAGCTTCGGCAAAATCCAGGTACACAGCTTTACCTGTGGCACCAACACCTTTACCTTCATCCGCCATTTCTTTTGAATTTCTTGAAGCAACATCGCGGGGTACAAGGTTTCCAAATGAAGGATATTTTCTTTCAAGAAAATAATCTCTTTCCGATTCGGGTATCTGGGCAGGTGAACGTTTATCGCCGGTATTTTTGGGCACCCATACACGCCCATCGTTCCTTAAGCTTTCACTCATTAAGGTTAGCTTTGACTGATAATGGCCGGATACAGGAATACAAGTCGGGTGTATCTGTGTAAAACAAGGATTGCCAAATAAAGCGCCCCTTCTGTATGCACGCCAGATGGCACTTGCATTTGAACCTTTTGCATTAGTGGATAAATAATATGCATTACCATACCCGCCGGTAGCAAGAATAACAGCATCCGCTGCATGAGTTTCAATTTCACCTGTAATCATATTTCTTGTAACAATACCTCTTGCCTTACCATTTATAACAACAAGATCAAGCATTTCCCTGCGCGGGAACATACTTACCTGCTTTAAACCAACCTGCCTCATTAAGGCACTGTATGCACCAAGTAAAAGCTGCTGACCTGTTTCACCGCGTGCGTAAAAAGTTCTTGATACCTGTGTACCGCCGAAAGAACGGTTCTCAAGCAGGCCCCCATATTCTCTTGCAAAAGGCACACCCTGCGCAACACACTGATCAATAATGTTTACGCTTAGTTCTGCAAGCCGGTAAACATTCCCTTCACGTGCACGGTAATCTCCGCCTTTAACTGTATCATAAAATAACCTGTAAATACTGTCACCGTCATTCTGATAATTTTTTGCGGCATTTATACCCCCCTGGGCTGCTATACTGTGCGCTCTCCTGGGGCTATCCTGGAAACAGAATGCTTTTACTTTGTAGCCAAGTTCACCAAGAGTTGCAGCAGCAGAAGCACCCGCAAGCCCCGTACCTACTACAATTATTTCATATTTTCTTTTATTAGAGGGATTAACAAGTTTAAGATCAAACTTATAGTTTGTCCATTTCTGTTCTATATTTCCTGCTGGTATTTTTGAATCGAGTTTCATATTAATTCCCTCCCCCTATTATTAGTAAAATATAAAGAGGGATTATGGCAAATCCCGCACAAATTAATATAGCAAAAGTAATCCCGGCACCTTTTAACAGGGGTGTATACTTGTTATGACTTACTCCAAGCGTTTGAAATGCACTCTGAACCCCATGGACAAGATGAAAGGCCAGAAGGATCATTGCCAGTACATAAAAAGCAGCATACCATGGATCCTGGAATGCATTAATAGCACTCTGATACATTGTTTCATCGGGATGGCCAAAACGGTGAGCGAAGAAAAATGTTCTTAGGTGAATAACCAGAAAAATTAAAACTATTATGCCTGATTGAACCATAAACCGGGAATAAAATGAACTGTTAGCAGATGCATTAACCACTAAATATCCAACCGAGCGTGCTTTTTTGTTTAACCACCAAAGCCTTAATCCGTTAACTATATGATATATGAAAGCGGCAAATAAAACTATCTCTATTATACGGACAGGAATGTTATTGGAACTGCTCATAAAAGATGCGTAAGCCTCAAATGCTTCTCCGCCATCATCTTTCAGAAGGAATAAATTGGCAACAAGGTGGATAACAAGATATACAGCCAGGAAAAACCCTGTTAATGCCATTATTAGCTTTTTTCCTATTGATGAATCAATAAAACGAATAAACCAGCCCATTAAAATCTCCTTAGTATAATTAACCCAATACAGGAAACCGGATTATTAAAAAATAATTTATGATTATATAATCTGATGAGGTTTGTAATGAATATCCCTTGAATAATCTGCATTACCAGAACACTTTTAATTTTTTTAGAAAATTATTAAGAAATGGGTATAAAAGCAAAGCTTCAATTAGCGAATTAGCGAATTCACGAATTAGCGAATTAGCGAATTCACGAATTAGCGAATTCACGAATTCCGAACAATGCAACATTATATAAATTATTCCCGCTTTGATCCCCGTCTGGCCGTAACAACCTGGATGAAATATATCTGATAAGAATAACTTAATTTTATGTTTTTGACAAGAAATATTTATACTGACCAAAGGTAAAAACCTCAGAGGTTGAGGAAAACCTCTGAGGATATTTAATCCGTAATTCGGTAATCCGGCAATTCGCTAATCCGGCAATTCGCTAATCCCATAATTCGGCAATCAATTCCCTCCAAAATCAAAAGGAAAAATAAAAGATATTCTTGGTTCAATCCTTCTCTGAGGTTCATAAGATATTACATCATCGTTAGCCCCCCTTACCGGAGTAAAAGTCCAGCTATAAACCATTGAGACGAGCAGGTAAGGCATTGGCTTATAACCAAGTTCAGTAAAAAGGTATGAGCGGTCATCAAGAGTGAACATAGCCTGACGGGAGATGCTGTACCGCTTACGTCATCCGTGGCGCGACGGGACCACGCACTTGCTCTTCGAGCCACTGGAACTGATCGAGCGTCTGGCCGTCCTGATTCCGCGGCCGCGGCTTCACAT
>JAWOJF010000044.1:0-4681 GCA_046481785.1 Ignavibacteriaceae bacterium
CTTGATGATTCTTTTTCTGCTGTTGATACTCATACCGAAGAAGAAATTCTGCAAAGCTTAAAAAAGTTTATGAAAAACAGGACAAGTATAATCATCAGCCACAGGATTTCAACGGTAAAAGATGCAGATAAAATAATTGTTCTTGATAAAGGCAGAATTGCCGAAGAAGGAACGCATGAAGAGCTTGTTACACTAGGCGGTATATATGCAGATATTCATTTCAAACAGCTTCTTGAAAAAGAACTGGAAGAATTAAACTGAGGTAAGAATGGAAAAAAGGACTGTTGCTTTTTTTGAGGTCACTCCAAAAGAAAAATCTTATTTAAGAAAAAAGTTTGACAAATCTTTTGAATTGTACTTTTCTCCCAATGTTCTGAATGAAGAAAATAGTGATCTTGTTAAGGATGCCGATGTTATCTCTCCGTTTATTTATTCGCAGGTGAACAAAAATGTTATTAATAAAGCAAAAAAACTAAAACTGATTGCTGCTAGAAGTACCGGATTTAATCACATTGATATAAAAGCGGCAAATGAAAGAGGTATTGCTGTTTCTAATGTTCCTTATTACGGTGAGAACACTGTTGCAGAACATACCTTTGCTTTAATACTTGCATTGTCAAGAAATCTTCATAAGGCTTATGTAAGGACTATCAGAAATGACTTTACTCTTTCAGGGCTGTCAGGCTTTGACCTGCGCAATAAAACCCTCGGTGTTATAGGTGCAGGAAGTATTGGTGTACATGTAATTAAAATAGCCAAGGGATTTGGCATGAAAGTTATAGCCTTTGATGCCCGTCCAAATCATATCCTGCTGGAGCTTCTTGATTTTAAATATGTATCCCTTGATGAATTACTGCAGAATGCAGATATAATCACTCTTCATTGTCCTTATAATGCCCACACCCACCATATGATAAATATGGATAATATTAAGCTTGTAAAAAAAGGAGCTTTATTTATTAACACTGCACGCAGCGGGATAATTGATCCGAAGGCACTATACTATGGAATTGACAAGGAAATATTCGGCGGGGCAGGACTGGATGTGTTTGAGGGGGAAGAACTTGTAAATGAGGAAAATCAAATGCTTACTAAAAATGTTTCGCATGAGCATCTTGAGGCAATATTAAAAAGGAATATCTTATTAAGAAGAGAAAATGTTATAATAACGCCGCATATGGCTTTTGATTCTATTGAGGCTGTTGAGAGAATTATGGATACAACGGCAAGTAATATTAAGTCCTTTTTTGAGGGAAAAGATTTTTATAAAGTAACTTAATAAGTATATATCTGTACTTGAACTATTTTTATTAAATAAGTTTTGTTTTGCAATTATAGTGATTAAGGATTATGGCACAAGATTATCACAGTGATGATGAAATACTAGGAAAAGCGTACGACTCCCGTTTGATGAGGAGATTGCTGGCTTATGTAAAACCATACCGGAAGTATGTTTTTTTTGCAATTATAGCTGCTATAATAGTAGCTGCCCTGCCCGCGGTGCGTCCTTATCTTACCAAAGTTGCTATTGATGATTATATAGCTAATGCCAATTATGATGGATTATTATGGATAAGTGTAATATTAATTGTCTCTTTATTCCTTCAGGCAATAATACAATACTTTTTAACTTATTATACTCAACTGCTGGGCCAGCGGACTCTTTATGATTTACGTATTCAGTTGTTTAAACATACACAAAAGCTTGCATTAAAGTTCTTTGACAAAACCCCTATAGGCAGGATTGTAACAAGAACTACAAATGATGTTGAATCCTTGGGTGAATTATTCTCATCAGGCATAATTATGGTGTTCAGCGACATTTTTATTATTGTATGGATACTGGCTTTTATGTTCTTCATGGATGTTAAACTTTCCCTTGTTACATTATCTGTACTGCCCCTGCTTATCTACGGTACATTTTTGTTCAGGAAAAAAGTAAGAGAATCTTACCGTGATGTACGCTACCATCTTGCAAGGCTTAATTCTTACATGCAGGAGCATGTTACAGGAATGAACGTTGTACAGATTTTTAATAAAGAAAAAGATGAGTCGGAAAGATTTTCACGTATTAACAGCGATTACAGGGAATCAAATATAAAATCTATTTTTTATTACGCAATCTTTTATCCTGCCGTGGAATTACTCAGTTCCATAGCAATCGGCCTTATTATCTGGTACGGCGGGGGAGAGATTATGCAGGAAACACTGCAGCTCGGTGATCTTATTGCTTTTATTCAGTTTACTGAAATGTTTTTCAGGCCCATAAGGGATCTCTCTGAAAAATATAATATTATGCAGACTGCAATGGCCTCCTCTGAAAGAATTTTTAAACTGCTTGATAACCAAACGTTTGTTAAAAATCCTGAGAATCCGGTTAATGTTGATACCATAAAAGGAGATATTGAATTTAAGAATGTCTGGTTTGCGTATAATGAAACTGCCGGTACCGATGGAACTACGGGAGCCGGTACAGTTAATCCGGATTGGGTCCTAAAGAATATTTCGTTTAGAATAAAACCGGGTGAAACAGTTGCCATTGTTGGGCATACCGGTGCCGGTAAAACCAGTATTATAAATATACTTACAAGGTTTTATGATGTTCAGAAGGGAACAATTTTTATTGATGGAATTGATATTAAAACTATGGACAAGCATGATTTAAGAAAACATATCTCAACTGTTCTCCAGGATGTATTCCTCTTCAGCGGGACGATAAGCACAAACATCAGCATGGATAATAGTTATATTCCTGAAGAAAAATTAATTGAAGCCGCTAAAGTTGTTGGTGCCGACAAATTTATAATTCAGCTTCCTGAAAAGTATAATGAGGTTGTTAAAGAGCGGGGTGCTACATTAAGTGTGGGGCAGAAACAATTAATTTCTTTTGCCCGTGCACTGGCTTATGATCCCAAAATTCTTATCCTTGATGAAGCAACCTCAAGTGTAGATACCGAAACTGAAATACTTATTCAAAAAGCTATTGAAAAACTTCTTGTTAACCGGACTGCAATTGTTATAGCTCACAGGCTTTCAACAATTCAAAGTGCAGACAAAATAATAGTTATGCATAAAGGTGAAATAAGAGAAACAGGAAACCACCAGGAGCTACTTGCAAAACGAGGAATTTATTATAGACTTTATCAGCTTCAGTATAAAGACCAGGAAATTGTAAAAGCAAGTTAAGCCCCCTCACCTTATGCTCTCAAAAGGAGTCGGGGTGAGAAAACCCTAAACAAAAAATAGGAGTACAACATGCCAAAAGTCCGCTTTATGACTCTTGCCAGACACATTACTGAACAGGAAAAACTTCATCCCGAAGCTACCGGAGAGCTTTCAAAACTTTTGCAGGATCTCTCACTTGCAGCTAAAGTTATTTCATTAGAAGTAAACAAAGCGGGCCTTGCAGACATCCTCGGTTTTACTGGTGATAATAATGTTCACGGTGAAAAGGTTAAAAAGCTTGATGTATTTGCGCATGATATGCTTTTCAGAGCCATGGATCATGGCGGACACCTTTCGGTTATGGCTTCCGAAGAAGAAGAAGATATTATTCATATTCCCAAACAATATAAAGTTGGCAGGTATGTTCTTCTTTTTGATCCCCTTGACGGCTCCTCAAATATTGATGTTAATATAAGTATAGGAACTATATTTTCTATATACAGGAGGGTTACACCTGAAGGCCAGCCCGGTACACTTGAAGATTGCCTTCAGCAGGGATTAAAACAGGTTGCTGCCGGCTATATTGTTTATGGTTCAAGTACAATACTTGTTTATACTGCGGGACATGGAGTACATGGTTTTACTCTTGATCCGGCTTTTGGTGAATTTCTTCTTTCACATGAAAACATTAAAACTCCAAAAAAAGGTAAGATATACAGCATTAACGAAGGCAATTACAAATACTGGCATCCGGGATTAAAAAAATATATTAAGTATTTGCAGGAAGAAGACGAAAAATCAGGAAGGCCATACTCTACAAGATATATTGGTTCTATGGTTGCAGATATTCACCGTAATTTATTGTACGGCGGAATATTTATGTACCCTGCTGATTCAAGACATCCCAAAGGAAAACTCAGACTAATGTATGAGTGTAATCCTATGTCATTTATTGTTGAAGCGGCAGGAGGCAGGGCAAGCAATGGCAAAACCAGGATACTGGAGCTGCAGCCCGAAAGTCTGCATGAAAAAACTCCTGTTTTTATTGGCAGTGAAGAAGATGTAAGAATGGTGGAAGAGTTCATGGCTAAAGAAGAAGTTGAAGAAGTAATTTATACCGGTAATAAGATATAAGAATTTTGGTTTTAATTTATTAAAAGAAACGCCAATCTTTTGTCTCTATACACGGCCATCTCGATGAGATGGGTGTTGATAATTCCCTCTCCTTAATAAGGAGAGGGTAGGGTGAGGTTTACTGCTTACCAGGCAACCTCACCAGTTATTCCTCAAGCGTGATAACTGGTTTATCAGGGAGGGGACAAAATGCATTCCCATTTAGTTCTGCAACGCTCTCCTAATCGGGCTGTTAACATTTAATGGAAAAAAGAAATACCTGCTTATTTCTTTATCTTCTCAATTTCAGTGGTAATCTTTGCGGCAAGTTCTTCCGGTGAAACTCCCTCTATTTTAATTTTAGTGGCTTTTACCAAAATATTAGGATGATCCCCTTCACCTT